>JBBECD010000157.1:0-10851 GCA_040881995.1 Planctomycetaceae bacterium | reverse complement strand
CCCCCCCCCCGACCGATGATCTCTTACGCCTTCACCTCCTCACGATACAACACCAGCCCCGCCTTCTGATAATTCGGCAGCGCGGCGGGATGGTCCTTCGTGCATGTGTGCAGCCAGAAGCGTTTCGGCTCGTAGCTCCACGCCGTGTCGATCATTTGCTGCAGGAAATATTTCCCCAAACCCTGCCCGATGAAATCGCGAGCAAGACCGAACTGCACCATTTCGATCTCGTCGGCGATGCGGCGGTCGAACTCGGCGAACCCCGCCGGGACGCCGTCGACCGCAAGCACGTGGAGTTCAGTCAGCGGGTTCGCCAGATGCGCGGCGAGTTGTTCGTCGCTCAGTTTCTTCTTGCTCGTCCAGTCATAATCGGCACCGACGAGATCGTACAAGAAGCGATAATATTCGACCGCCGGGCGGCGGGCATGTGTCACCGTCACGCCGGCGCACGGTGCAGCGACGGTTCGTCCATTATGAGCGAACATCTGCAAGTACCAGACGGTCACCATCGAATCGACTTTCGTTCGGATTTCAATCTTGAACATCCTTCACCACGAGATTGTGGCAGAGTATGATCGGAACCGCAAACGCACAACATAGCCGCAAGCGTATAAAGGTCGCCGATCCATGCTGCAAACACAGTCTCTGCCTCGCGCTTCCTTTCTGTTCCGCATTCGCGTGTTCGCCGGACTGCTGCTCGGGCTGCGCAAACACGATTTCCGCTCGGCCCGCACGTGGATCAACACGATGTACCCTGGCTGTTCGCTGCTCACCCGCTTGCTGAAATTCGTCGGCTGGTCGCTTGACCAGATGTGGAATCGCATTCCCGATTCGCTGACGACGACGACGTTCGCGGCGACCGTTTCCAAGACTCCGTTCTGGCTGGCGGCGGGGAACCCGCTCGAAAATCATCCGTGGCGCACGCAGCCGGATGCGACACTCCCCGACCGAGCCCATGTCGTCGTCATCGGAGCGGGCTTCACCGGCGGATCGCTCGCGTATCACTGGGGGAAATACGCCACCGCCGACGGCAACCACAAAATGGTCGTGCTCGATATGGGAGACGCCGCCGGCGGTTCCTCCGGTCGCAACGAAGGGCTCGTCGTCATGGGACGGTACTGCCACATGGTCTATAAAACGGTGCTCAACCATTTCAATCGGACGCGCACCGATCTTGCGCCTGCCGACCGCGAGCAACTCGCGAAACAATTCGGCATCGCTTACACCAAGGCCGCTTATCACAATGGCGATCTGATCGAGGAAACCATCAAGACGGAGGACATTGATTGCGATTATGCCCGCGCGGGCTGGGTGCAGGCGCGCGACGCCGATCAGCAACAATCGCTTGCCGATTCGGTGAAGATGGCGCAAGAGACCGGCATGACCGACTGGACGAGCATCGCGCCCGCCGACGTCGAACGGCTGTCGGGAATGCGAGTTCAACACAACGCGGGGTTTTCGATCGCCGCCGCGTCGTTTCACCCCGCGAAGTGGGTCTGGTCGCTGCTGAAGTCCGCGCTCGCATCGAACCGCGTCGAATTTTACTCTCGGACCATAGTCTCGCGAGTCGAACGCACCGGCGACGGTTACCGCGTGCATACATCGCGCGGCACGATTCAAACCGGTTACGTCGTCAATGCGACCGAGGCCTATACGCCGATGCTGCATCCGCAGTTTCACGACCGCATTCTGCCGACGCAAACGCAAGCCGCCAGCGGCAACGGCGGACCGGAGAACATCAAGCCGCACGTCGGCATCAGCGGCACGCGCGGTTTTTTCGCGAAACATGGCGATGCGGTCCTCATCGGTTCCGACGCCACGCGCGTTCCCGACCGCGAGGCGGGCATCATCCAGCCGTCGCGATTCATCACCAAGTTTCTGCTCGGTGAAATGCAGACGTATTATGGGCCGTACCGCTATCATATCACCAACGAATGGAGCGGCACCGTCAGCTTCACCCCCGATGAATTCCCCATCGTCGGCGTAATGGACGGCCATCGCCAGTACATCATCGCCGGCATGGCAGGCTCGGGAACGGCGGTCTCCTTCAACGGCGGCCGCTGCGTCGTCAACCGCATACTCGGCCGCACCGGCGAACTCGACGATTATCCGGAAGAGTATTTCAGTCCGACGCGGCTGCTCGATCCACAGAAGCACGAATGGCCGGAAATTCAACGGTGATAAATGGCAGCGCGGTGAGCCCTCGACCGCGCGATGTATGCCCTCGAGGCGGAGATTCCGCCGTCAGGGCTTGCGGTCATTGTTCTGGGTTTCCATCAGCGGCACGGTGTAAAGAAAAATGCGATGTGCCTCGCCTGACTCGTTTGATTCGATCTGGATGATCTTATCGGGCACAAGCCCCGGAATACGGAACTGATGCGTGACGATCCTCGCACCGGTTTTCATGAGTTTCAACTTCGGAATCAGCCGTTCATTTTGGATCGGCAGCAGATACAACATGACGACGTCGGCATCTTCCAAATCCGCCGTGAACAGGTCGGCGCGATGAAACGTTACGCGATCCTCGACGCCGGCATCCTTGGCGTTCTCTTGCGAATCTTTGACGAGTTCCGCGTCGATTTCATAACCGATGGCGCGGCACGCAAATCTTTTTGCGGCGGCGATGACAATCCGCCCGTCCCCCGAACCTAAATCGAAAACGACGTCTTCTTCTTCGATGTCGGCCAACTTCAGCATCTTTGCCACAACGTCGTGCGGCGTGGGGGTGAAGACCGAATTCGGAATGCGACCTGTATCAGCGGCAGGGATGATCGACGACGTTTTGGGAAGTGCGACGGTCGCCAGTTCCGGCAACTCAACCCGTGGCGGCGCGCGAACGGGTTGATCGTCCGCGGGTCTTGCGACATCGTAGCAAAAGAGTCGATCGTCTTCCCGAACGTAGAGACGTCTTCCCGCAACGACGGGCGCCGTCGCCCCCGACATCTCTTCGTGATCGGCCAACATGAACGATCCCTCTTCGGTATATCCGGAGGGAGTCACCGCCACCAATTTCATCAGACCGTCGGAGGTATGAACGTAGAACCGGCCGTCGGTCCACGTCGCCGAACTCGGACGCCGGCCAACGCGCTTTTGCCAGAGAATCTCGCCCGTTTTCCATTCGATACAGGTCGTCACGTTGTTGATTCCGTAGATGTGGTCATCGATGAAAAACGCGTTATCGTGGAATCGATCGAACATCGCTTTTTTAACGGAATAGATCTCTTCGGTTGCGAATCGTTCGTCGTCTCGCGACACGCGCAGGAGACGAACCACCTGTCCCCTGTCATTCGTTCGTACAATTTCATTTCCCTGAACGAGGGGCGCGCCAGGGTGAAAGAATTGATCCTTAGACGATTCGTCGTGCCATAGCAATCGTCCATTATCGACGGCGATGCCCACCATGGTTGTCTCGAAAAATGTAACGAACTGCGGCACGCCTGCGATTTCCGCGACGATGCCGGACCGATGTGCCGCTCGACCAGTTTCAGGAACGGCGCAGCTCCAGAGAATTACGCCCGTTTTGCGGTCTAACGCAAGCACACTGTGACTCTCGCCCCCCGGCGTGCAGATGACGCGCTCTCCGTCGGCAAACGGGCAGTCGCCATAGCCAAATACCGGACGCCGACCCCCGAATTCGTCGAGGTAACTGCGACGCCACAATTCCTCACCGTCGGCTGCGCGCAAACAAACAACTTCCCCCAGCAATGAGACGGCGTACACTCGGTCTCGATCGATGGTGGGGGCGCGCTGCGTCAGCCATCTCATCCGCGGATTTTGGGGAATCGTCTTTCCCAGCGCCGCCGTCCAGAGATGCGCGCCGGTCGCTTCATCGAGAGCACGGACATACTCCACCTCCTCGCGCTGGCAGATCGTCATGATCCGTCCGTCGGCAATCGACACCGACGCGATCCCCTCGCCCAGCCCGTCGGCGCGCCACACGAGCGGCGGCCCCTCTTCGGGCCATTCCTGCAACAGGTCCGTCTCGGTCGAGAGATTATTTCCCGCTTCTCCGCGCCAGCGGGGCCAGTGACCGCCGGGGGGCTTGTCCGCTTTCGCCGAAGCCTGGTCATCCTCATTCGCAATCGCGTACAGCATCGATCGCGTGGAAACATACAATGTTCCATTGGCATAAATCGGCGAACCGGGAATCGACTGTTCAAAGGAAATCTCCGCGAACGGTGTCCGTTCGACGGCGGTTTGTTCGGCGGGTTGATCCGATTCGAGAGCAAGTCGCCAGATCGATACATCGCCGTCTTCGTCGCCAACGTAGACATAACCGTCGACAATCAGCGGCGTCGCGATGATTGCCGCCCAGCAGTCGCAGTACCAGAGCCGCCGGCCGGTCTCCGCATCGAACCCGTGTACGAGTCCTGAGAAATCGGCGACGATGAGCCGACCGTCGCTGATGGCGATGCTGGCGATGGTGCGGTGCATCATCTCTTCGAAGTTCTCGCCTTCGGCGACGAACTCCCAGACCACTCCGGAATTCGGATTGGCAACGGCCCGCTCCCCTTTTTCATCATCAACCGCCTGCAAGCGGCGATGAGGAATGATATTGCCATCGCGGTCAACGGCAAGTTCGGTGCTGATATCGCCGATTTTCGTCGGATCGAGGCAGACCAATCGGCCGGGGCCTTCGCCGTGCTCAACCTGGTGTCCGCTGGCGATGTAAATGCGGTTGTGATACAGCACGGGAGTCGCGAGGATGTTATTTCGCGTGCTCCGTCCCCCAGGGCTCCAGGTCGAATCTTTGCGATTGATATCGAACTTCCAGATCAGGTCGCCGCTGAGGGCGTCGAACGAGCGAATCCAGCCGTCCGCCTGCGGGACGATGACCTGCGCCCGACCGTCGATCTCCGCGACGAGCGGGCTGGAATACGGGGCGCCCAAAATGTTGGCCCCAGGCGAGGCGTCGGTCCACAGAACTTTTCCCGTCGTCTTGTCGAGACAGACCAGGCTGGGGGCTTCCGGCTTAGGGAGTGTGACCTGAGTCTCGTTGACGCCGTTGCCCGTCTGAACGTAGAGGCGATTTTTGTATGCCGTCGGCGAACAGCGCCAGGCGGGCCCCATCCCCTGGCCATGGGGAAAGACCCCTAAATCCTCAATCATGTTAAGGCGCCAAATTATGTCTGCTTCGCGTTCATCCTCGACCGGCTCATCGACGACGGGGCCGTCGTTTTCCTTGTCGCGAAAGCCTTGCGTGTCGAGACAGACGACTTCCCAACGGTTCGAAACGAACCACAGCCGATCGCCTTCAACGAGGGGCGACGAGCCGATGCCTTGCAAAGGCCAATCGTGAACCCGACCCGCCGGATGTTTTTCTGCCGAGTATTGCCAGAGGAATTCGCCATCCGACTCGCGCAAACAGAGCAGCACTCCGAGATCGATCGTACTCGGATAACGCTCCAGATAACCGTTCCCGTTGTTCGTGCCGATATAGACGTGCCCCTCGGCGACGATCGGCGTGCCGTGCGACTGCGAACCGTGCTTCACCGACCATTTGATATTGCGGCCGGTCTTGATGTCCCAGTCGGTCGGGGGGTTCTTTTCGGGGCTGACGGGGTTTCGCATCGCGTCGCGCCCCCAGACAGGCCAGTCCGCCGCGTGCAGATTGATCGAACCCGGAAGAAGACAGCGACTTAACGTCGCCAGCAACACGGCTGCCAGCGCGGCCCGCACGCGAGAGGTCATGGATCACTCCTGGGTGTGAGAGGAGGAAGAGCTTCCAGCCCATCAATCGCTCGTGAGAAATCAATAGACACGTTTTAGCTTATAACACGCGGCTTAGATGATAACAAGTCGTAGACCACTAAATGCTCGTACGTAGCGGCTTCCCCACTATAATTGATCGCGAAATTAACGAACGTTGCCGTTCGACTCGTTCTCACTAAATCGGAAACTAAACAGATCCGCATCCTTCATCGCGACCTTCAAGCGAATTTTCCGACCCGAGAGCGAACTCATGTCACCGCTCCCTTTCCACTTCACTAAATAGGCAATCTCATCTCCATAGACTTCGCCGCAATCGGCCAATGTATAACCCTCGATGGGATTACCGGCCGCATCTTGTAACTCGATCTGCACGCTCCCCGCGGCGGAGGTCGAGTAGTTGATCGTCAAGCGATTGCCCTGAAAAACCAGCGGCTTCGTCACGAACTCTCCGCCGGCGAATTTCGCGTGTATCGACGCGATGCCGTCTTCGCGGAGCACGCCGCGGCGGATCATGACGTCGTCGGTGCGGTAATGCTCCATGTAATACAGCGACATTTCGCCCGGGCCGGTGGGAACGAGCGTCGGCCCCGCTTCGATGGCCCGCTCGTGCCAGTTTCGCTGGTCGAGCCCCGGACGAATGAACGCTTCGCGGAACCGGCGATCCCAATGCACGGTGTCGCGGCTGAACATGAACACAACGTCCGACACCCCGGGATACGGCCATTTCGGATCGGGTTTCCGGCTCTCCATAAAACGCTTGGGGAACATCAGCAGAATATCGGGCCGACGGTAATACGGGGTTGCCGCGTTTTTGTAGAGTTGTTCCAATTCCCCCTCGCCGAGGTTGATGTATTCCAGCGGCGTCCAGTTCACAAAATCCTTCGATGACGCCCGGCGGATATGACGAATCGGGCCGAAGAACCCGCGCGCGTAGGCGAGATACTGTTCTCGCGGCGCGTCCCACAGCACGATATTGTGCGCGTCAAACAAACCGCCCGTCAGCATCGGCTTGTCGCCGACGCGCGTCCAATGAATTCCATCGGGTGATACGAGTCCATACATGCCGGCCCCTTCGCCACCGGCGATCGTTGAAACTCCTTTGTATTGTTCCTCGGGCTTGGCGGCGGGATTTTCATCCTTAAAGATCGACAACACGTATCCCAGCTTGCGGTCCTCGCCGCTGCTCCAGACGATGTTGTTCTCTTTTGAGCCGTTGACTTCGAACAAGCCGAGATCGGGCTTCGTCCAGTTGATGCCGTCGCTGCTCTCGGCGTAGCCGGTATAAAACGGCGCCGAGTTGAAATTCGTGCGATACCACATGCGATACAAATCGCCATCCTTGATGACAGTGGGATCGTACATCGTCGAATCTTCCCACGGCTTGTCTTTCTCGATGACGATCTCCGCCGACCGCGGCGAATGCAGTTTGAGTTCGAGCCCCTGCATCGAATCGATAAGCACGTCGTCCCACATCAACTGCAATTGCGACCCGACGTCGATCGGTGTTGTCGTTTGGCCCCCAGCCGGCACATCCCCGAGCGGAATGAAGCAGATCATTGCGGCTAGAATTGAAAGAGGCAATAAACGGCGCTGTGACATGTTGCACGTCCTGTCCTATGGAAAATGGAGGGGCGGGAATCGCCCCTGCGCAACTCTTCATTGTCAATTCTCCATTATCAATTATCCATTATGTTCGTTTCCATCAAACGTCTCTTTTCGAAAGACCGCGCGCTGGCGGTCGAGATACTCGTCTTTCGTCATTCCCGGAACGAACTGGGACAACACCCGGCGGGCGCCGGTCGCGTCGCCGTGCAAGAGATCGACGACCATCATGGCCAACGACTTCGCCGGGGCGACGTAACCGGCGTTGTGATCGGCGATGCGCCAGTCGGTTTGATGATGCGAACCTTGCGCACCGGTCATCATCGGATGCAAGACGGGGATGAGTTGGCTCAGATCGCCGGCATCGGTCGAACCCCCGCCGTGCTCGTAGTCGCGATACGCATCGTCGCCGAAGAGCGGCGTGATATTGTTTCGAAAAATCGCGGCGAGGGCGGGATCGTTGCGCAACGGCAAATTTCCCGGGACGGTTTCGATTTCGACCCGGCAGCCCATCGCCATCGCCGCCCCGCGCAGCGAGCGGTCGACTTTCTTCGCGGCATCGAGAATGGCATCGGGCGTTTTGGCACGGACGTAGGTTTCGAGAATGACTTCAGAAGGAACGACATTCACCAGATCGCCCCCTTTCGTGATGATCGGATGCACGCGGACGCAATCCTCGTCGCGAAACGTCTCTCGCTGCGCATTGATCGCGGCGAGAGCCAATTGAGCCGCGTTGAGCGCATTGATTCCCCGCTCGGGATAGGCCCCGGCGTGCGACGCCTTCCCCAAAAAGCGAACGTTCTTCGCCAGAAAACCGTTCGACGACGGCGACAACCCCGCACTGCCGTCGTGTACGTCGGGACTGGTCGAGTGAATCATAATCGCCATATCGACGTCGTCGAACAGGCCGAGTTTGATGAGTTCCTGCTTGCCGGTGAGAAACGTCGTTTGCCCTTGCCGCACCAGTCCGATGCGGTAATCGATTTCGACGTATTCCTCCGCCGGGACGGCCATAAAGACGATGTCGCCCGCGAGTTCATTCGCGATGCCCGATTGCGAAAGTCCGATCGCCGCCCCGAGCATGCCGGCGATTTGCGCGTTGTGTCCGCACGCATGCGCAGCTCCGGTCTGCGGACAGGCGCGCGGATGATCGGGAACGAGCAGCGCATCGAGTTCCCCCATCAGCGCGACGCGAGGCCCCGGCTTACTGCCGCGAAGCACGGCTTTCACGCCGGTTAACGCCAGGCGGTCGTCGTACGGCAAGCCGAGTTGCTTGAAGATCTCTTTGACGCGGTCGGCGGTTTGTCGTTCTTTGAAGCCGAGTTCGGGGGCGTCCATAATCGCCTCACCGATGCCGACGATGTCGTCGCGGCGCGAATCGATGGTTTCACACACCTGTCGTTTTAGCATTTCGGCGCTGGTCATTGTTATATTCCTCGAACTGGAGATTCACGTTCGCCGTTTTACGCTGCGGGTTTCTCAATAGCATTTCAGCCTATATGATAAGCGAGCGTAACCGATCTCATCTACTTTGACCAACCATTTCATTTGTGATTGTGCTAATGATGAACACGTCTCTCCGCCGCATGACGTTGATGATCGCCGTGCTGCTGTTCGCCGTTGCCGGGAACTCCTTGTCCATCCTCGTCGCCGCCGATCCCGTGCGTACCGACAAGGGAATGGTCGTCTCGGCGAGTGCCGTCGCTTCGGAAATCGGCGCGGGGGCCTTGCGGGACGGTGGAAACGCCGTCGATGCGGCGGTCGCGACCGCGTTCGCGCTCGCCGTCACACATCCGGCGGCGGGGAACATCGGCGGGGGCGGGTTTCTTGTTTTTCGTTCCGCCGACGGCGAAGCGATCTGCTATGATTTTCGCGAAATGGCGCCCGCCGCGGCGTCGCCGGCCATGTTCCTTAAAGACGGAGAATACGACTTCGAAACGCATCACAACAGTTATCTCTCGATCGGCGTTCCCGGCACGGTGGATGGCTTGCATCTCGCGTGGCGCGATCACGGCGCGCTGCCGTGGCGCCGGCTGGTCGAGCCGGCGATAAATCTCGCTCGTGACGGAGTTGAAGTCACGCCGGGTCTCGCCGCATCGTTGAGCGACGTGCTCGAGAGCATGAAAAAACATCCGGCGTCGTTCGCGCAGTTCTCGAAAGAAGGGCGTGCGTACCGGGTCGGCGAGATTCTCAAGCAGCCCGATCTGGCGAACACACTCGAGCGCATCGCCGCGCAAGGCCCGCCGGGATTTTACGACGGCGTCACGGCCCGGTTGATCGAAGCCGAGATGCAAGCGCACGGCGGAATGATCACGCGCGACGATCTGAAGCGCTACGGAGCCAAACGCCGCAAACCCGTGCGCGGCACGTACCGCGGTTACGAGATCATTTCGATGCCGCCGCCGAGTTCCGGCGGCACGGCGATCGTTGAGATGCTCAATATTCTCGAAGGGTACGATCTGGCGGAAAGCGGTTTCGGGGCCGCCGAAACGGTGCATCGCATCGCCGAAGCGATGCGGCGGGCATTTGCCGATCGGGCGCGCCATCTGGGCGATCCCGATTTCAATTCCGACATGCCGATCGAGCGATTGACGTCGAAGGAATACGCAGCGTCGTTGCGCGCGACGATCAACGGCGCTCGCGCCTCGAAATCGTCACCGACGTCATTCGAATGGGGAGACGAAAGCGGCGAGACGACGCACTTTTCGGTGGTCGATGCGCGGCGAAACGCGGTCTCGCTCACCTACACGCTGGAAAATTCGTACGGTTCGAAGATCGTCGTTCCCGGGGCCGGTTTTCTGCTGAACAACGAAATGGGCGATTTCAACGCAGTTCCCGAACTGACGACCGCTGACGGACTGATCGGAACGGCTCCCAATCTCGCCGAGCCGCAGAAGCGGATGCTCTCGAGCATGGCACCGACGATTGTCGCGAAGGACGGCAAGCTGTTTATGGTTACGGGAAGTCCCGGCGGGCGGACGATTATCAACACCGTGCTGCTGACGATCCTCAACGCGATCGATTTCGGCATGAATGCACAGGAAGCGGTCGACGCGGGCCGATTTCATCATCAATGGCTCCCCGACCGGATTGTGTACGAGCGATTTTCGCTCTCGCCCGATACCGTCGGTCTTCTCGAGGCGCAGGGGCATCAAATGAATGAAACCAAGCGTCAAGGAGTCGCCGAGATCATCATCTTCGACGCCGCCAACAATCGCCTGGAAGGGGGCGTCGATCGGCGCCTGCAGGATGGGGGCGCGGGGATTCAGTGACGTGGCGACAGCGGTCAGATATCGATCGCACGGGTAGTGTCCTAATTTGGGTGGCACGTCCCGGAGTCTTCGACGGGCGTGTCGATTGATGGGCAGAACCACGCCCTTCGCAAAGCCTCAGGGACGTGCCACCCGAAGCGTCTTCCAAATGGGGACACCACCATCGCACGGCACGCGAGGCTTTCACGTTGCGTGCTGTTTTGTTATCTCTGATGTAAGAATCTATCCGGAAATGTTGGCAGTCCTACGAGATGTTGTGCCCATT
>JBBECD010000156.1:8973-20948 GCA_040881995.1 Planctomycetaceae bacterium | reverse complement strand
AGGCTGTTTCGTCAATCGAGAGTTGTGACATTATTAATGTGAGACTCAATAACCGGGGTGACCCCCCATCACGTCTTCCCGACGCGCGTCCATTGCTCATCCAACCTCTTCGCCGAGACCGGGATCGCTACCCCTAGCGGTTGGGCGAACAGCGAGACGCGGAATTCTTCCAGCATCCAGCGGTAATAGTCGAGGCGGGCGTCGAAGCCGTTGTGCTCGGTTAAACGGTCGCGATGTTGGCGATAAAGTTGCAAGCGCGGGGCGAACTCGGCGAAGCCGCGGCGGTCGCGGTCGAGTCCGCCGGCGTTGAGTTTTTCCCAGCGGTATTTGATGGCGCTGAAATATCTAGGGTACTGCGTTAACCAGGGCCACGGAGTTGATGTGAGAAAATCGGGCGTCATTAAACTCGCCAGTTGTTCGCGCATGTCGTCGATGGCGTAGGCTTGTGCGGGGAGCGGTTTGCGTTCTACGAGTTGATGCGTCTGACGGTATCCCTCGAAAATCGGCAACAGCCACGGGGCGACTTCCTGCACCGCCACGCTTAAGCGATTGACTGCATCCTTCATGCGCCGATCGAATTCTCCTCTAACCCGTGGGATTTTCTTCGGCTCCGATTTCTCGTCGCCGAACAACGCACGGTCGGCCAGTAAATCGGCGAGTTGATCCCGCAACGAAAAGTCCTTGATTCCCGTCGCCAAGAGTGCAATTTTGTCGAACTTTGGTATCCACTGAATCTGCGTCTTGATCGGCCGCGGATGCGACAGCACGAACAATCGGCGAATCGCGGCCCACGTTTGTCGTTCCGCCTGCTCGGCGGAGTTCGCCAGCCGCAGCGAAATCGACGTGCCGCGATCGATCAGCGTGGGATAGCCGGTCCATGAGATGCCGTTCCGCTCCAACCGCACCTGCGGCGGGAGTTGATCCCAAATCCACGTGGTGATGTCGTCCTTCTCCCACTCCGGTACGCGCATCGACGCGGCGTCTTGCGGGCTTTGCCCTCCACCGAGTTGACGGCGAATGTCGTCGACTTCTCTTCCGGCAGTGACGACTTTCCCCTGTTCGTCGATGACTTTGACGTTCATCCGCAGATGCCGGGGGAGCTTCTGCTCGTCGAACAGTTCGGGGGGGACATGTTCCTTGAAGACCTCGCGAATCGTCTGCGAGAGCTGCGCGACCATTTCCCCTTCGCCGAAGCGGATTTTTGTGATGAGCTGCTTCGCCGTGTCGTTCACCGGCACGAACATGCGGCGGGTTTCCTTCGGCAGCGTCCGCAGCAGCGCGGCGATTTTTTCTTCGAGCAAACCGGGGACGAGCCAGCCGAGTCGTCGGCCGTCGAGTTGCGACAACGCCGCGCGCGGCACGGTCAGGGTCACGCCGTCTTCTTCGGTCCCCGGTTCGAGGTGATAGTCGAGCGGCAACTTCATTTGCGAAATCCGCAATTCGTCGGGGAAATTCTGTGCCGCGACGTCGCCGGTCCCCTCCGGCAGCAAGTCTTCTTTCGACATGCAGAGCACCAGTGGATTCTCCCGCTCGGCGTCCTTCCGCCAGCGATTGAGCGTCGCCACGTCGCAGACATCTTTCGGAATCCGCAGATCGTAAAACTCGAAGCGGGCTTCGTCGCCGAGCCAGTAGTCGAATTGCCGGGTCTTGGCTTGTTCCTGCTGAAGTTCTTCGAGCACGAGCTGATTGTGATCGAGAAACGAAGCGGTGATGTCGACCTCGCCGGGGAGCAGACCGTCGCGAATAAAAATCTCGCGGGCGACGACGGCGTCGATCGGCGCGTAATTGACGGCTCTGCGCGGCACGATCGTCAGGCCGAACAGGTTCACCTTTTCGTACGCCATCGCGCAGCCCCGCTTGCGATTCCAGTGCGGTTCGCTGTGCGATTTTTTGATGAGATGCCCGGCGAGCGGCTCGATCCACTCGGGCTGAATTTTCGCCACCGTCCGCAGATACCGCTTGTGCGTTTCGACCATTTCGCCGGCGACGATCCACGCCGGTTTTTTGCCGAGCAGCGACGAACCGGGCCAGATCCGAAATTGTCCGCCCCCCGCCGCCGTGTATTCGAAGTCGTCACCCTTGAGGGCGATTCCCGAAAGCTGGCCGGTCAATAAGGCGCGATGAATCGCCGCGTAATCGTTGGCCCTCGGCGTCGGTTTGATTCGCAGTTCGTCGAGAATTTGCAGCAACTGCTGATGCACGTCGATCCATTCGCGCATCCGCATCCACGATAGAAAATTTTGCAAGCAGGCTTTCCGCAGTTGCCCCCCCGAGAGTTTCTCGCGAAGGTCGTGATAGAAGTCCCACAATTTCAAGTACGAGAGAAAATCGGACTCCTCGTGATCCCACTGCGCATGAGCTTCATCCGCCGCCTGCTGTTTATCGATGGGCCGGTCGCGCGGGTCGGCGACTTCCAATGCCGCGGCGATAATCAACATCTCGTGCAAGCAATGCTCGTCCCGCGCGGCGAGCAACATGCGGCCGATTCGCGGATCGACGGGCAATCGGCTGAGTTCCTTGCCGAGTTTCGTCAGTTTGCGTTCGTCGTCGACGGCACCGAGTTCGAAGAGCGTGTTGTATCCATCCTGAATCGTCCCCGCTTTCGGCGGATCGAGAAACGGAAATTCCTCGATCGTCCCGAGCCCGAGTGCAAGCGTCTGCAGAATGACGTGAGCGAGATTCGTCCGCTGAATTTCCGGCGGCGTCTCCGCATCGCGGCTAAGATAATCCTGCTGCGAATACAACCGCAAGCAGACGCCGGGGCCGACACGGCCGCAACGTCCGGCTCGTTGATCGGCCGAGGCTTTTGACACCGCTTCGATGGGCAGCCGTTGTGTTCGCGAACGTGCCGAGTATCGGCTGATGCGCGCCGTCCCCGTGTCGATCACATAGCGAATGTTGGGGACGGTCAGCGACGACTCGGCGACGTTCGTCGCCAGCACGATTTTTCGCCGACCCTGCGTGCTGAAAACCCGCTGCTGATCCTTATCCGACAGCCGGGCGTAAAGCGGAAGAATCTCGGTGTTGCGATCGGAACCCGGTCCCGATAACAAGCGGCCGCGCAGCGCTTTGGCGGTCGTGTGAATGTCGCGTTCGGTCGGTAAAAAGATGAGCATGTCGCCCGGTCCGTACGTCGAGACTTCATCGACGGCGTCGAGCACCCCTTCCAGCCAGTCGGGTTCGTTTCCCTCTTCATCGATCAGCGGTCGATACAACTGCTCGATCGGATACGTCCGCCCCGGAATGACAATCACGGGAACGTCCTCGCCGTTACGGAGGAAATGCTCGCGAAACCGCTCGGCGTTAATCGTCGCCGACGTGATGATCAGTTTCAGATCGGGCCGGCGCGGCAGCAGGCGTTTCATGTAACCGATCAGAAAATCAATATTCAGCGAGCGTTCGTGGGCTTCGTCGAGAATGATCGTATCGTACCGATCGAGAAAGCGGTCGTGCTGCGTCTCGGCGAGCAGGATGCCGTCGGTCATCAGCTTGATGTACGTTTCGGGTTTCGTGGCGTCGGTGAAGCGGACTTTGAAGCCGACGTGCCGGCCGACGGTGGTGCCGAGTTCGTCGGCGAGCCGCGCGGCAATCGTGCGGGCGGCGATGCGGCGCGGCTGCGTGTGACCGATAAACCCCGCGATGCCGCGTCCCATCTCGAGACAGATTTGCGGCAGTTGCGTCGACTTCCCCGACCCCGTTTCGCCGCAGACGATGACGACCTGATGCTTTTTGATCGCTGCGGCAATTTCGGTCTTGTACTCGATAATCGGCAGGTCGACATCAGCGCGAGGTGTCGGCCGTCCCGCCGCCCGGCGAGTACGCAATTCGCACGATTTTTCCACCTGGTCGGTCAATCGCTGCAAGCGCTGGGAAACGTCGCGTTTTTGATTCACCGCCTGCTGCAACTCGCGAAGCTGCCGGCGCAGCCGAAACCGATGGGCCTGCATTACCAGGGCCAGCCGCGGTTCGAGGTTTTTCAAAGTTGTCAATGTGGGATCAGCCATGCCACTGAAAGACGCAGAATAAAGAAGATTGGTTCGTTCGCTGTTTTGTCACCGGTGGTGTGATAGCTCTGACTCATCCCTCATCCTTTGCTTCGGTTCTATTCAAATCGTCCCGTGTCGTGTCTATAATAGCAACATGAAACCGAATCCGAATCATCAGGAAGTGGCCGAATTTCGTGAATTGCTGCGCGGCGCGGGGCTGCGCAGCACGGCACCGCGGCTGGCGGTGTTGCGAGTCCTCAGTAAATCGAAGTCGCCGCTGACCCACGCCGAAATCGCCGATATGCTGGTTCCGATGGGATACGACAAAGCGACCGTCTTCCGGAATTTGAACGATCTCGCCGAGGTCGATCTGGTGACGCGAACCGAACTCGGCGACCACGCCTGGCGGTTCGAACTTCGCGACCCCAGCGACCCGACCAGCGGCCGGCATCCGCATTTCGTGTGCGTCGACTGCGGCAGCGTGACATGCTTGAGCGACGTCGAATTCAACGACGCCACCAAACGCCGCGCCGCCCAGATCGGGCAAGTCACTGAAATCCTGCTCAAAGGGCATTGCACAAGCTGCCGGTGATCGTGCGGGGACCGGGGATTTCTTCCTCGTTCCCAAGCTCCGCTTGGGAACGCAAGTCTTCGAAGCTCCTGCTTCGCCGATTCGGTACTGAATTGGCCGAATCGTTAAAGCCACCCCCGGCGACTCGCCGGGGGCTAAAAGAACAGCGCTGCGCAAAGCCTGCGCGTCGCGGCTAACCGAAGATTCAATTCGCGAATTCATTGATCGGGCTCGGCTGACGCGACGTCGCGGGGACGGCTCCCAGGTTTCTCACGGCGATCAATTCGGCGACAATGCTGATGGCGATCTCCGGCACCGTCTGCGAGCCGATGTCGAAGCCCAGCGGCGCATGCACTTTCGCCAGGGCCTCGGCGGAGATGCCTTCTTTCAACAAATCTTCGAAAATCAACTTGATCTTCCGCTTGCTGCCGATCATGCCGACGTATCGCGCCGGCGATTCGGCGAGATGATACAATGCCTCTTCATCGTGCTGATGACCGCGGGTCACGATGATGCACATCGTGCTCGGGTCAATATCGAGCCCGCTGAGCAAGCGATCGATCTCGCCGACGATCAACCGTTTCGCCTGCGGAAACCGTTCGGGGTTGCAATACTGTTCGCGGTCGTCGAGCACCCAGACGTCGAAATCGACGTCCGCCGCCATCGCCGCGACTTGCTGACCGACATGACCGGCTCCGACAATCAGCAACCGGCAGCGGTCGAGCAACGGGAGGTACGAAATGCCTTCGGCCACATAGGGCCGCGGCCGGTCGGTGAGCGGTTTGAGATTCGTCTTTAAATTCTGCGGCGGCGTTCCCGTCCCGCGATAAGCCATCACTTCGCCCGCGGCGTCGAGCAGAAACCGATCGGTCTCGTGGCCCCCGGCCGCCTTTGCCGCATCGATGACCACCGCTTCGGTCCACCCTTGCCCTTGGGAGGCGAGTTCGTGCATCAATTGATAATAGGCCCCGTCGGCACCAGGCCTTAGCGGATCGACGATCATCTTCATCCGCCCGCCGCAGATCAAACCGTCGTCCCAGCCGTAGTCGCTGTCGAGCTGGAAGGTCAATAACTCCGGCGTTCCCTCGTCGAGAATCTGCAGCGCCTTCCGCTTGACCTCGGCCTCGACGCAGCCCCCGCCGAGCGTGCCGACCTGCGAACCATCGGCGTAGACGAGCATCACCGCCCCCGCCTTTTGAGGCGTCGAGCCGCGAGTTTCGACCAACGCGGTGTAAGCGACCGGCCGCCCGGCCCGCAGGGCATCCAGTAATTCGGTGAGAATGTGTCGCATGAGAAAGTTTCTATCCCCAATTGGTGCAAATCGTGAGTCATATTGCTGCGGCCGCTATTCATCGTACCGACAGAGACGTCGCTCGCCAACCAAACGATTGACAAACCACGCCGGCAAGTATCATTGTAGACACGATATTCGTTCCAGGGGGAAAAGATTGACACTGTCATCCACCGCATCCTCAAATCACCCATTTCCCACGTCGGCACCGGCGAAACGGCGTTGGCGCTGGCGGTTTGTGCTGCTGTTCGCCGGGTGCGCGTTCGGCGTGCTGTGCGCCGAAATTTTGTTACGATCGATCGGCGTCAGTTATCCGCTCCCCTATCGGCCCGATGACGATTGCGGCACGGTGCTCGCCCCCCGCTTCGCTGGCCGGTTCACGCAGGAGGGTCGGGCCTACGTCACGACCAACAGCCACGGGCTGCGCGACCGCGAATACGCCGTTCCTAAATCAGACGGGACATTCCGCATCGTGGTGCTGGGCGACTCGTACGCCGAGGCGTTGCAGGTCGACGCGAGCGAGACATTCTGGTCGGTGATCGAACGACATCTTTCGGAGTCGCCGCACTTGAAAGGAAAAAACATCGAGGTCATCAACTTTGGCGTTTCGGGCTACGGCACGGCGCAAGAACTGCAAATGTTTCGTTCGAGAGCCCGGCGGTTCGAACCCGATCTGGTGTTGTTAGCGTTCGTTACCGGCAACGACATTCGCAACAATTCGCCGGCCCTCGAACCCGATCACAATCGGCCGTTTTTTATGATCGAAAATGACGAACTCAAACTCGACAGTTCCTTTCTGCAGCACCCCGACCAGGTCAAGGCCCGGCGGGCGACAACAAGACTCAAAGTGAAACTCATCAACTCCAGCCGAGTGCTTCAGGTCGTTAACTATTGGAAGAATCACCGTCCGGCACCGGTTGCCGCTGATACCGGACATACCTTCGCCGAAGCCGGGCTCGACGTAGGCTGTTATCATCCGCCGGCAAATCCCGATTGGAAGCAGGCGTGGCTGATCACCGAAAAAATTCTGGAAGCGATGCATGCGGAAGCTGCTGCACACAACGCCAAGTTTTGCGTCGTCACGCTCAGCAACGGCATTCAGGTTCATCCCGATGCCGAAGTGCGCGATGATTTCAAAAAGCAATTCGGCATCGCCGATTTGATGTATCCCGATCGCCGCGTGAAATCGATCGGCGAACGCGTCGGCTTCCCGGTGCACAATCTCGCCGAGCCGTTGCAGAAACTCGCCGAAGAACAACGGGTCTACTGGCACGGCTTCGAAAATACACGCATGGGAACCGGCCACTGGAACGCCGACGGCCATCGCCAGGCGGGAGAATTGATTGTCGAATTCCTTCAACGCGAGGTTCTGGAATAACGAGTTGTGCTGTGGTAATATGATGCAACCACATCAACCGACATCACCGATACAGGAGAGACCTTCATGCCGAACAATCGCTTGTCGATCGGACGTTTAGGCGCATTCGCCGCACTGCTGGCCCTGGGCACAATCACTGCGAGCTTTGCCGACGAGGCCCCGCACATCGTGTTCGTCACCGGCGACGACGAATACCGCTCCGAAATTTCGATGCCGATGATCGCCGAGATTCTCGAAACGCATCACGGCATGAAGTGCAGCGTCGTGTACGCGACCGACTCGGACAGCGGCGAAAAGAACCCGAAGTTCAAGACGAACATTCCGGGGCTGGAAGTGCTCGATGACGCCGACCTCGCCGTCTTTTTCATGCGGTTTCGCGCGCTGCCCGACGAGCAGTTCGCACAGATTATGAAGTACGTCCGCTCGGGCAAACCGATGATCGGCCTGCGGACGACGACGCACGCCTTCTTGTACGATCCGTCTCACCCGCTCGCCAAATGGAACGACGACTTCGGCCGCTCGGTCTTCGGGCAACGCTGGATCACGCATCACGGACACGAATCGTCGACCGATGTCAGCATCCTGGAGGATGCGAAAGACCATCCGATTCTGCGCGGCGTCGAGCCCAAATTTCATTGCACGAGTTGGCTGTATCACGTCGCCCCTTTGGTCGGCGACTGCACGCCGCTGCTCGAAGGGGTGAGCATCAACTCCAACAAGGTTGAACAGCAGAAAGAGTACCCGCTGACGCAGCCGGTTGCATGGACGAAAGAGTACAACGACGCGAAAGTCTTCTTCACCACGCTGGGGCATCCGAAAGATTTCGAGAACGAATCGATGCGGCGGTTAATCGTCAACGCCGTCTACTGGGGCCTCGACTGCGACGTCCCCGAAGAGGCGAACGTCGACGTCGAGTACACCGCCCCGCCAACGCACTAAACGCGGCTCCACCGGTTAGCCGCGACGCAACGCGGAGCGCTAGCAGGTTTTATTCGATTTGATTCGAATTTCGACGTTCGTCATACTTAAAATGGAGACATCATGCGTCTAATCGCCTCATTGCTGTTCGCATCGCTGATCGTAACGCTCGCTTCGTCTCATGGCATGTCCGCCGACGAGAAGAAGGACGAAACCGGCTTCAAACCGTTATTCACCGCTGACAGCTTCGACGGCTGGAAGGTGATGGGGAAACCGGAAGGGTTCACCATCACCGACGGCGTGCTGCGTTCTGAAGGTGCCAAAGGGGGCGACTGGATTCGCTATGAAACGCCGCTCGACGATTTCGCCCTTCGGCTGGAATGGAAAATCTCCAAGGAAGGAAACAGCGGCGTCTTCATCCGGACTCTCGAAAAAGGCAACCCGTGGGAAACCGGTTACGAAGTCCAACTGTACGATGCCCCCGGCCGCGAACCGCAATACGGCACCGGATCGCTGTACGGCTACTTCGCCCCGAAGCCCGAGCCGAATCACGACCCCGATGTCTGGCACGAACTCGAAATCATCTGCAAAGGCCCGCAGATCACGGTGATCGCCGACGGCGTGAAAGTGCTCGACGTCGATCAGACCAGTTCCGAGAAATCGAAGGACAAACCGCTCAAAGGCTACCTCGGCCTGCAAGACTCGCACTCGACCGCGGGGCACTACATCGAGTATCGCCACGTGCGGGTGAAGCGGCTTTGACGGGGGAATAACGAATGTCGAAGCACGAATGACGAAATCCGAAAACGCGAGAGTCCGGTGCGATGTTTCGACATTTGGACATTCGACATTCGACATTCGGATTTGATTCGTCATTCGTGCTTCGTCATCGATCAAAGGCACCCTCACCCGGCCTGCGGCCGACCTCTCCCGGGGGGAGAGGTGATGATCACTTCACCACGAAATTCACCATCCGCCCGGGGATGACGATGCTCTTCACGATCGTCTTCCCCTCAATCTGCTTCGCGATGATCTCGTGATTCTTCGCGAGGGTTTCCATCGTCTGTTTATCGGCGTCGGCGGGAACTTTGACCGTCGCGCGCAGCTTGCCGTTGACCTGCACGGGGATTTCGATCTCCGTTTCCACGAGCAGGCTTTCGTCGTAGCTCGGCCACGGTTCGTACGCCAGCGATTTCGCGTTCCCCAGTGTCTGCCACAGTTCCTCGGCGAGATGCGGCGCGAACGGTGCGAGCAAGAGTACGAATGAATTGAGCAGCGGCTTGGGACGGACCTCTTGCGGGCCGAGTTCGTTCGTGAACTCCATCATCCGGCTGATCGCCGTGTTGAACGAGAGTTTTTCGACGTCGTCGGTGACTGCTTTGATCGTCTTGTGCAGCAGGCGGAGTTGCTCGGTCGTCGGTGCGGCCTCCTGCACCGTCGGGTTCAACTGCACGTCATCGGTGCGGTCGTCGACAATCAACCGCCAGACGCGGCCGAGGAATCGATGCACCCCTTCAACCCCCTGCATGCTCCACGGTTTGGTTGCTTCGAGTGGGCCCATGAACATCTCATAGAGGCGCAGCGAATCGGCCCCGTAGTCTTGCACGACGGCGTCGGGGTTGATGACATTGCCGCGGGATTTGGACATTTTGTAACTGCGCGCAACGACCGCAGCATCGGTGCCTTTAACAACCCATTTGTCGCCGCGTTTTTCGACATCTGACTCCGTCAGTTCCTTGTCGTAATATTTCTTTCCATTTGTTTCATTGACGAGACCTACAGCGGGATTTGAAGCATACTCACCGTCTTCACTCTGCTTGGCGATAAACTCCATCTCGCCGAGAATCATCCCCTGATTGACCAGCTTGTGAAACGGCTCGACCGTGCTGACGTGTCCTCGGTCGAACAGCACTTTGTGCCAGAACCGCGCGTAGAGCAGATGCAGCACGGCGTGCTCGGCGCCGCCGATGTAGACGTCGACCGGCAGCCAGTATTTTTCGACTTCGGGGTCGATCATTTGCTCGCTGTTTTTCGGATCGGCGAAGCGGAGATAATACCAGCAGCTTCCGGCCCATTGCGGCATGCTGTTGGTCTCGCGTTTGAGACGCACGCCGTCGTCGCCGGTGCGGTACAGCCAGTCGTCGCCCGCTTCTTCGAGCGGAGGGTCGGGCCGGCCGTGCGGCTTGAATTCGAAGTTCTCGGGGAGTTTGATCGGCAGGTCTTCGGCGCGGTCGGTGCGCATCAGACCGGTCGGTTTCCCCTCGGCGTCGAGTTCGTGCCACAGCGGAAACGGTTCGCCCCAGAAGTGCTGCCGGCTGAAGAGCCAATCGCGCAAGCGATAATTCACCGCCAAGCGGCCGATTCCTTTCTCGGTGAGGTCGGCGGTGATTTGGGTTTTGAACTCCGCCGTCGGCAGGCCGTCGTAAGTTCCCGATTGAATCGCCGTGCCGTGCCCTGCGAAGGGGTAAAGCAGTTCGCCGTCCCCGTCGGATTTCACCGCGACGTCGCGCTCTTCTTTCGTCGGCTCGTAACCGACGGGAGGTTCGACGACCTGCAGAATCGGTATCTTGTATTTGACGGCGAATTCCCAGTCGCGGAGATCGTGGGCGGGAACCGCCATGATCGCACCGGTGCCGTAACTCATCAGCACGTAGTCGGCGATCCAGATCGGGACGTTCTGCCCGTTGATCGGATTGACCGCATAACTGCCGATGAACACGCCCGATTTGTCCTTCGCGAGATCGGTCCGGTCGAGATCGCTTTTCGTCGCCGCCTGTTGACGATACGCTTCGACCGCGGCTTTTTGTTGCGGCGTCGTCAGGCGATCGACAAACGGATGTTCGGGAGCGAGCACCATGTAGGTCGCTCCATACAGCGTATCGGGACGGGTCGTGTAGATGCGAATGCAGTCGTCAACCGGATCGCCGGGAAACGACGCCTTGGCCCGTTCGACTCGCCATTTTTGGAATGCGACCAGTCCATGCGACGGATGCGCCGCCCCCGGTCGATTCTCGAATGAGAGTTGCGGGATATAAAAATCGACCTCGGCCCCTTCGCTGCGGCCGATCCAGTTTCGCTGCAACAGCCGAATCGATTCCGACCAGTCGACGCCGTCGAGATCGGCAAGCAGACGATCGGCGTAGGCGGTGATGCGGAGCATCCACTGCCGCAGCGGCATGCGGACGACCGGATGCGAACCCCGTTCGCTCTTGCCGTCGATCACTTCTTCGTTCGAAAGCACCGTGCCGAGTGCGGGGCACCAGTTGACCGGGGCTTCCTGCTGATACGCCAGCCGATGCCTGTTCTGATAGCGGCGGACCGCTTCGGTCCCTTGCGATTGCAGATCGATGGGAATCGGCAACTCGGCGATCGGCCGGCCTTTGCCGATTCGTTTGATGCCGTCTTGTCCGGTCCATTCGCACGTGGAATCGTACCATGTATCGAACAGTTCGAGGAAAATCCACTGCGTCCAGCGGAAGTAATCAGGATCGGTCGTCGAAAACTCGCGGCTCCAGTCGTAACTGAAACCGAGCATTTTGAGCTGCCGGCGGAAGGTGTCGATGTTCTTGTACGTGGTGACACGCGGATGAGTGCCGGTCTTGATGGCGTGCTGCTCGGCGGGAAGGCCGAAGGCGTCCCATCCCATCGGATGCAGCACGTTCTTGCCACGCATGCGATGGAACCGGCAGAGAATGTCGGTCGCCGTATAGCCCTCGGGGTGCCCGACGTGCAGTCCGTCCCCCGACGGGTACGGGAACATGTCGAGAATGTACATCTTGGGCTTGCCGGGAACCATCTCGGTTTTAAAGGTCTGCTCGGCCTCCCAGTGGG
>JBBECD010000156.1:0-8963 GCA_040881995.1 Planctomycetaceae bacterium | reverse complement strand
CAGTGGGCCTGCCATTTGGTTTCGATGCGATTGAAGTCGTAGCGTGGCATGGTTCTGCGGCGATCTCTGAGTGAAAGCGGTCGGGTTGGGTTCGGGATTATTCGTGTTGACACGGTGCAATGGCGACAAGTTCACCGGCCGGTTGCGTTTACGTGAGCGAACATGATAGTCGACCGGCGAGCCGAGGTTAAGTCTGAGGTGAATTGCTTCAACCACGCCAGGGCCGTCAGGATAGCAAGCCCCGTTTCACGTGAATCGGGGCCCCTCCCCGACAACCAAGCCTCGTTTCACGTGAAACAAGCAGTCTGAAAATCGCGCGGCGAAAATCGAGCGAAATACGCATCACCGCGCACTGTGCGCGCGTCATAACTCCTTCTCCCCTCGGGAGAAGGTGGGCGAAGGCCGGATGAGGGTGCCTTCAGACCGCAAAAATGACCAAAAAACCACCAAAAACGATGAAAATCGACGCTTTGCGCGCAATTGAACGCAAAAAAGCGCGCCGCGAACGACGTCGTGTCTGAAATCGAACTCATGACACCGTCGTCCTTTACGAACCTCTCGCCAGCGATGCAAAATGCGCGCTGCGTGCGTACGTCCTCACACGCACGAAAACCGGCGACTTTTGTCGATAAAGCCCCTCCCAAGCCACCAATTCAGGAAGCCGAGGCAAACCAGGCAACTCCAAATCACCGGCCGTCGCCAAACACGGCGGTTCCCCAACAGACCGGGCCGAAATATGGAGGGAATGAGCAATCCGGGTCAGCAAACATCGCTTCGAAAAGTCGTTTGAAATGCAATTTGCGCGCACGAAATGCGCGCAAAAGCATCACTCGCGCGCTCAAAAGCGTCACTCGCGAGCGCAAAAGCGCATCTTTTACCCATCTCCGAGCATTTCGCGCACAAATCTAAACAATACTTTAGGAGAAGGGCGCAAGTGCGGGCGTTTTTGGGGGCGTTTGTCAGTGGTCCGTCGTCGGTGGCCAGTGGCCGGGCGTTGGGAAGCGACTCGGCCAGGGGCCGACCTGCCCCGCGCAACCATGCGCCTATTGAGGAGTTGATGCTTTTGCATCATAGTCGGATCGGTGTATGGAATTGGGAGTCGTGTTTGGGAAATGGATCGCAACGCCACCGTCGGCTCGGGTGATATCGTCAACCCGTGCCAGGTTGTGTTTGATTCGTTCGGGCATTTTGCATCACCCGGATGGCGGCACGACCGACGCCATCGACGTCGCCTCATTATCCATTATCCATTATCCATTACTCCGCTGCCATTCAAGCACGGGATACCGCCCGAGTTCTTGAATGGAAAGGCAAGAAAACCAAAGACGCACTGGGCCGGTCAGTGGCACACGAAGAGGGCTGATTGGAAGAGAAGCTCAAAAGTGGCTTCCGGAGAAGTGCCGAAATCGTCCGACCGTGTCGTCCGGTGCTCTCTTCACTATCACTCTTTAATGTATAAATTTTGGCCAAAAACTGTTGACGCCACGGCCAGTTGCCGATATTATGGCGTAGGAGGTGAGCAAATGAGCGACGCGAAAAAGACAATGACCCTTAATCTCAACGAGATCGAGATGCGGGTTCTCGAAGTTTTAGCAAAGAAGAAGGATCTCACAAAAACGGGCGTCATCCGGCAGGCTATCCGCCTTTATCAGTTAATAGAGACGAGACTAGAGGCCGGTGAGAAACTCGTTTTCGAGGATGAGAAGGCCCAGAAGAAATCGGAGCTGATGGTCCTATGAGCCGGGCGCAAGAGGAAGTTGCCATCATCGATCGGCGAACGGGTAACCCTGTTATGGCCATCCTTCATAAGGAACTCGATGAATTCGAGCTGATCGACGTCGAAATCGTCTGGGCACCCGCGCGACTCCAGGCACTCCGCGAACTAAGACTTAATGGTATTCCCGCAACCGATCTTCCGCAGCACGTTCATTGGAACTGGGCAGTCAAAGCCGTGCAGAATTCGAATCTCCTCGCATTTCAATCCTTTGGAATCGAAGCCGACGGCATCATGCAAGGGCTTATGACCGTATGTCTCGCCGGCAATGTGTCGCGGCTCGATCCCGACAAGGGAAAGCCGTTGGTATATGTCGAGTTTGTCGAAACCGCACCGTGGAACTCGAAAGAATTTGCAGTCACGCCTACGTACAAAGGTGTTGGACTTCGCCTTATACAAGCCGCGGTTCGACTGAGCCTTGACGAAGGCTTCTCGGGAAGGATAGGTCTGCATGCCCTCCCGCAGTCGAAGCACTTCTACACCAACGCGTGCGAGATGCAGGCTCTTGGACCAGACGAGAGATACGGCTACCTCGCATACTTTGAACTCACAGCGGTAAAGGCCGTCGAGTTCCTTAAGAAGGGGAGCATTCAGAAATGATAAAGTTCACACAGATTGACGATCTCTTCCGGGCCGCTGCGGACATCGAAGCGGAGACTCCCATGACCGTCGGTGCGACCCAAGTCGATCGTGGTGGGCGTATTAGCAGCCCCGAACTCGTTAAGTTGCACGAGCAGGATAACGGGGCCGGGAAAGATCCCCTTCGACGTTCTGAACCCCCAAGCGGTGACTGTGAATAGCGTGAGGTAAGCTCCTCGCCCGATTTTATGCTTGGCCGCGACGCGGCCGCAGCGTGTAGCCGTGGGTGTCCACCCACGGATCGAAATTCCCGCGAATCGCCGAGCCGCGAACGCGGCGACAGCGCGTTGGAGAGGGCCGCTCGTTGCCAGATCGGACGCGTCGCCGCCGGCGTATCAAGAGCGTCCTGTCGCTGCGCGACAGCACGTCGCCGGAGCATGAGCCGCAGGGGGTAAACCCTGCGGCTCTTTGATGGATAATGCTATCAGACTTTTCGGGTGCCACTGGCTCCGGCCAGTGTGCCTTTGGTATTCCTATTAACCTAGATATAGAATAACAGCATCTCGAGGAAATCGTCGTGGTTCATCGAAACCTCGTCAAGCACGGGCACGAACCGTGGCAGGCTCATGAATTCACGCGAGAAGCGATTCTTGCCGCGAGCCACGTCATCCACGAGAACCCGGTTGCCCCCACGACCGACGCCATCGACGTCGCCTCATTATCCATTGTCAATTATCCACTATCCATTACTCCGCTGCCATTCAAGCCCGGAATACCGCCCGAGTTGATGGATTGAAAGGCAAGAAAACCAAAGACATATTGGCCCAGCCAGTGGCACACGAAAAATCGATCGAAGTTTGACGTCTTTTCGACAGTGCCCACCCGCCGCTTTGCTCTCCCGGCATTTTGACGATTCCGAATTTGCCTTCGGTGTCACACCGGAATATGATATGGCAACGTTCATTTTTCGAGAGTGAGAAAAGCGACGTGACCAGTGGAGTCCTGACGATGCAGGACTGATCGATTCATCGTCAGGAACAGCCTGTACCGAGAAACGGAATCGACTTGCTTATGACCTCAGCTTACATTGAAACGACGATCCCCAGCTTCTTCCATACCGCTCGGAAGGACACTCGCTCTTTAGCACGTCAACGGTGGACGCGGGAGTGGTGGGATCAGATCGGCCCGGATTTCGAGTTGAATTCCAGTGACGCGGTGATCGCTGAACTGCAACGCGGAACTCTCGAAGAGCTGAAGAAACGGCGAATTGAGCTGATATCCGATTTGAACCTGCTGGAGGTTACTGACGATGTCTTGGAAATTGCTACAATATATATGGACCGTTTGGTGATGCCCCGAGGCGGTGCCGGAGACGCATTGCACCTGGCGCTGGCGTCCTTTTACTCGTTGGATGTTCTACTCACGTGGAACTGCAAACATCTTGCAAATCCCAATAAGTTCGGACACATTCATCGGGTCAACGACGAACTCGGCGTATCGACGCCTCTTCTCACCACACCCTTAAACTACCTCAGCGAGGACGAAACTGATGAAAACTGATCCTCTCAATGAAGTCCGCAACATTCGTCGCACCATTTCCAATGAGTGCAACGACGACCCGAAAAAAGTCTTCGAATATTATCTAAAGCATCAAGAGGAGGCGAAACGGTCCGGCAAATATCGATTCGTCAATGTTCCCATCGAGGGCGTCCGCGCGGCAAGCGCCAAACTGCGGTCGGACGATCCGAAAGACGAATAATCTCCCGCTCGTCACCGTGAAGATCGTCAGGCATAGACCGAACGACTCAATTGTCGCGACGCGACTGAAACCACTGAGATGCGAAAACGCGGGATGGCCCAGACGTTCCGTCGTCTGGATCGCGGAGCGACAAGACGCTGTTGATCCGTCCTGCAACGATCGCGTTCGTTCCCTGTTCTTCGAGAGCAGCTTCAAATTTAAACCATCCGCACGCTCTCGATGAACGGCCTGTAATTGAAGGTCATGTCACCACCGAGGTACGGTGAATCATACATTCGCAGTGTGTAAAGTGCGATTCTCTGATCGATCGCCAATGTTTTCATGCGCACCGGGGTTGGCCTAAGATTTTGATGTTCGAAGACGAACGTGGCTTCGTATTCGGCAGCGTCACATGCCGACACGGAGGCCGGAGCAGGATCTGACGTGACCGTAAAATCCTTTAGAATCTGCTTGCATGATTGAACATCCCGCTCAAGACGCGCCATCGGTGGTACGTCATCCGGATCCGCACATTCATCCGGGGTGAGCCGTTCCAGGTAGACGGTGACGCCCGGCATAAAGCGATCTGCATCCGCTGAAATCTCTTCCTTCGATATGGTCAGAATCGGCAGTTCTACAGACTCCACAATCGCGCGTGACAGTTCGACATCGTCGAGATCCAGAATCTGACCCGCGATCACGTCGGCCATTTGTTTAACGTCGGCAAAAACCCAGCCGTTCGGCTTTTCGAATGCGATCCCCAGTCTGCGATTGATGTACTGATTGTCGAAGATGGCGATGGCCGCCGCCGGATTCGTAGCCGCAGCGATGCCGGCACCGAACAGGCGGAGGAACTCGCGACGACCGATACCCATGAGATGTCCTTTTCATCTAACGTTCAAGGGTGACTCGACCGCAATGGACAACAAACGAGCGGCGGGGTTTATCCCCGCAGGGTTTTAGAGCGGTTCGCAGCACGGCGGGGATAAACCCCGCCACTCTTTGGAGGAGATCATCGCGGAGGACCGAAATTCCGTCAAGCACGTGCACGCCGACGATGTTCCCCGATCGACGACGAGCCCCCGTCACAAAGCCGACCGAGTCGCCGCCCCGTCGACCGGCCAAGTTCATCGGCAAGAAATGATCTGCTCGACCGCCAAGACCGCATTTCGCCAACCTGCCGTCCATGCCCGGGCTACCGCCCGAGTTCTTGGATGAAAAGGCCAGAAAACCAAAGACACAGCCAGCGATACCCGAAGAGGTTGAATAGGGGCAGACGTCTTATTGCAGTCGGAAGAGAAGATCGCCAGTGGCGCCTGGCGGCACGCGACAGACTTTCCATCGTTCACAGGAATCCATCAGCACGCAACACGCAAGAGAAACTCGGATTCCAATACAAGCGCCGCCCCAAAATCGAATCTGCAAATAGAATTGATTGCTTCTCTGAGCAATCTGTTTCCTCTTTTGCGAATGAGGTAAAGTCGCTGATCCATCTTATCCATACTTTGCGATGGATTGAATTGACTGGCTGCGTGAAATGTTAAAACCCGCGACCAATCGTCGATTGAACGGTCCACCGCAGACGCACCACGAAGCACCTCAATTGCGTCTTCGGATCGCGAATTCAGAAGATTCGAGAGCGCCGATGCACAAGCCAACGTTGCCATCATCTCGGGCGGAACTGTCTTGGACGATTCTCTGAAGTCCGGCGCTGCCGTCTCATCGAATACGGAATGGATGATTCTATCTAATATTTCTTCGCGGTCTCGGGTAAGGCGATTCCTCGTGATGCCATCTTGATACTTTTTGATCTCATTTTTATCAACCGGCTTACGCAACTTGCACAGCACATATAGTTCATAGTTGATTGCTGAATTCAACGGATTCTTGGCGTACAGATCAAGCAATAGACGCTTTGCCTTGTCGTCTTGTCCCACCATTCTTAGTAAGTGCGCGTAAGCGGTTTTATAGACGATAAACGACTCATCATATGGTCCTAATTCGCCGAATTCCGCAAACAACCTGTTGTATTCGGAGATTGCGCGATGAATTTTCCCCTCTTGCTTGTATGTCTCTGCCAGTCCAGCCTGTGCGCGATGGATATAAGGCGCTTTTCGATAGTAGTCTTTCGCTTCATTAAGTAGCCCCAGTTTCCGATAAAGGTCTCCAATCGCGGTAAGTGCATCGTTGCGATCTTCTTCAGAATACAAATGCGTGCATAGTTCCCGATATTCGTCGATTGCGCGTTGGTAATCGAATGTCAGCGTATGAATATGCGTCCTTGCACGGCGGATTGCAACTATGTCTTCTATGCTGCCATTCGCCAATTGTTCCGCGCGATCGTATGCCCTTTCCGCATCACCGAAACGACGGAAATCACGCAATAGAGTTCCGAGTTGGTTGTACGCCCGGCAGTCCACACCGTTTTCCAAACCCATCGCCGTCTCTAAACAATGGGCCGAAACATCTGTGCGTCCAGCTGCCTCGACCTTGCTGGCAACGTTGCAGAGTGATTTAACGGCATACGACTCTCCGTCTTCGTTGGCTAATTGATTCTGGATGAGTTGATTTAACATGCTGTGGGCTGCCGAGTCGTTGCCGAATTTGAACAGCTCGACAATTCGATCAACCTGTGCAATCGCCGCTAAGTATGCTCGGTGATCCGTTTGGTGCACGATCACACGTGGTTCGGACAACGATTTGCGTGGTTCTCTTGAATCATCAGTGCGAACATTGGACCTCCTGCTAGACTGCTGGGCCAGGGCTGGCCATGTCGATCTTATTCGTTCAATCCAGCGGCTAAGAACTCGTGGGGCCACACTAAACTGCGAATTTAATTCGCTGTTGAACGTGATGTGGCTCTGGACCTCGGAGAGTGGCCTGCCGTCTTCTATCTCCTGGGCCATCTGGCGAAACACCCCACACCTCACCAACGCACCATGAAATAGCTTAGGATCGACTTGTTGTACGACGGGATCTTTCATCATGGCCGCCCAAGATTCAAATAGAATTCGGACGATATCTTGCGCGGCAATGATTTCGTTGACCATTCCCTTTACGTTGGTTGTATTTATAGTCGCTAAACGAGCGCCTTCGATGTCTGTTGCGACTGGCAATGGTGATGCGAAGAGCAGGTCCAGAACGTACTCTTGATTCGATTTGAGCTGTAACATCGAATCGACGTCCACAGCGATTTCTTGACGTAAACCTGAATCAAGCTCGGAATCAAACAGGAACAATACCATGTCAAGGCATTGGCACCGTTCATTTCGATGATCCAGTTGGGCGATCGCGTCGCTTTCATCTTGGACTGGAACCACCGCGAAGTCAGGGTGCGCTTGTGTGAATATTGAAGTCGGAATCCGAGAATCATGAAGTGAATCGCAGCCAATGAGAGTCACACCATCCCTCTTGTCGGACAGCATGGCTGCCACATGTCCAGTTGCGGAAATTAAAGCAAACTTCTCACTGTTCATGTTTCGATCACCTTAACTCCAGAGTTCTCAAGCTTTGATCGAATTGCCGTCCAGTACGTCCTCTTGCATCTCAGTTTTCGTGCCGACACGGAAACCATTTCGACCGTCCGAGCTGTTATTGGGCCAAAAATTTGGGCCTCGATGAAAGAATCATCGCGTTTGCTTTTGCCCGAATTGAGCAGTAATGGTGGAAAATCCGTGTTGACCGACTTATCGGTGATTTTCCCGCCCAATTTGGCGATGCAAAGCATGTACCGCGTTGCCCAGTCGCTTCGTTTCCCCGGCGGTATGTTCTTATGCGTCTCCCAATAAATTCCAGAATTTTCTTCAAAACACGACGTCCGATGGGCAATCATGTCTTCTCGCAAGACCACGGCGCATTCGCCATAGGAGTTTGTGGCGGTTTTGTCGATTGTAAGGGCACCATAATGAATGGCCTCTTCAGCTGGTGGTTTTCCCCCCAACAGCTCAGCTTCCACCTGATTTCTGAGGATTTCCCAATCTGGCCCGGTTCGCCGTTCCGACCTCACTCTGAGAGCTTCCAACTGATAATAGTTCTCGAAAATTTCTGTTCCTGAAGAGACTTCTCGGTGCAGTCTTTCGATGGTGTACCCCATCATTGCGTGTGACTGTTTGCATGCGTCGATGAAAGAGTTTAGTTGGTCTACGCATCCACGTTTTTTGGCATCCTCAAGGGCGTCATTGAAACGCCTTGAAAGCCGGTCAACTTGCAAACGTGCGGTCGCAGCCATCACGTTCGGAAACAATGAAGGCTGCCCACAATGTGGACACCGCAACCGATTTATTTGTAAAGGATGGGAGCACGATTTGCACGATGGAACATCACCGGACAATGATCGAACAGTTTTTGACGCTGGCAGTGCTCCCGTCATACAGATTCCTTTGATCCGGTCGACGCCCTAAATAATTGTTGTCAACTGTAAATTCTAGTTCGAATACGGCTACCCCGGGTGTCCCAGACAATCCGAGTTGATTTCTTCCGGTTTTGGCTGGCCCAGACGTTCCGTCGTCTGGGGCGCGGAGCGACAAGAAGCTGTTGGCCTTCCGATGATACCACAAGCTTCCAGACTTTTCATTCGATCCCGCTCGTTGCATTCGATCCCGGCAGGGATCGTAGCTACTAGCCGGTGGTTAAGCGAAAGCGAAACCACCGGATCGGCGCCCTTGAGACAAACGACCCCGGCGGGGTCGCAGCCGGGCGCTCGAACACGCCACCGATTCGCGACAAATGGGTGATTCCTCTGACGGGAAATCGCATTTGGAATATCGCACCGACCGTTCCGGAGCGTGACGTTCGTGGGCTGCGACCCCGCCGGGGTCGACATTGCGCGGATCGGCCGTTCCGGTGGTTTCGCTTTCGCTCAACACACCGGCT
>JBBECD010000155.1:0-20965 GCA_040881995.1 Planctomycetaceae bacterium | reverse complement strand
TTTTCATCGTTCCGGGCGAGCGTTAACTCATGAATACTCCGCTTGGGAACGCAAGTCTTCGAAGCTCTGCTTCGCCAATTCGCTAGAAAGCGATCCGCTGCGCATCGAGGCTAAACGGGGTTGGTGATGTACGTCGGTCCCGAAATTTCCGTTAGAGCCGCGACTTTGTTGGTGACGTCCGTTTCATCCTGCGCCCACAGGGGACTGATTTCAACGGGGATGTTCTCTTTCACTTTCACACCGGCGTTTTTGAGCCATCCAGCGTGCAACGCGATCATCGCGGCCCGGCAGGTGTCGGGAGAATCGTCGCCGCTTTGATTCTTCACAGGGTTGAACTCACGGCCCCGATCGGCTTCGAGCACCAGCGCGGTTTTTGCCAGCGGCAAGGCGTCAAAAATGAAGCGTTCGAGTTTGATCGCATTGGGTTCATTCGGCGTGATGAGCGTTCCACTTTCGTCCACATACGGCACCGGTTTGCGGGCGATGTGGAAGGGGAGGGCGGCGGGAGATTCGGTCAATTTTGCGAGCAAATCGACGTTGAAGAGATGCATCGCCGTGTTGCCGGCCCAATATTTCAGGCCACCGAACTCGTCGGTCTGCCGGGCGTGTTCATCGGGGAGGTCGCTGTATTCGATGATTTGCGTCTTGCCATCGACTTCGACGAGCAGGCCGACTTTCTCGGCGGGGGAGCGTTTGGCAACGACTTTGGTCGAGACGTCCGATCCGCGCTGCTGATGGAACCCGAGAAACGCCGGGTCGCAGACGATCGCGGTCGGATTGTCGACCTGATGATAATAAATGTACTTGAGCCCGCGCTGCTGCATGTCGGCGAGCGTACCGGTTTCTTCGAGAGCGCGGATCATCCCCCCGTGACCATCCGGACTGGCCGCGAGTTGATTTTTCCCCGAGAGCAGCAGTTTTCCGGTCGCGGCGTCGAGAGCGGGCATGGTCCCCTGCTGAAAAAATCGAACGCTCTCGGCGGGCAAACCGAAGTCATTGTGCCGTTCGAAGAACTCGATGGTGTCGCTGTGGGTGGCGTCGCTGGTCATGAGGTAATAGGGAATCGTCACGCCATGCGCGCGCGAGCGAGCGAGTACCTGCTCGGCGAGAATCTGGAACAGCGTCGCGTGACTCACCGGACCGATCGGAAACATCCCCTTCGGCATGTGAAACTGCAAACGAGTGCCCTGTCCGCCGGCGACGAGAATCACCCCGACTTCGCCGCGGCTGAGTATTTTTGTTCCCTCTTCACGGGCCGCGTCCCACGCTTGCCGCTCGGCATCTGATTGCGGCAAACGGACGAGCGTTGACGGCGGCTGTGCCCGCCGGGCTTTCGCGGCGGGGGATTCGTTCGAGTCCGCCGACGTTGCCGCTTGCGACTGCTGCCACGCTCGGCCGAGTTCGGCAAAATCGAGCGCGGAGAGCTGTTGCAGAAACTGCGAACGCTCCTCCGCCGAGCATTCATTCAAGAAACGAATGACATGATCCTGCCCATATTTTTCGAGGCGATGCTTGAGCGAGAAGACGACGGCTTGAGTCATAAATAAGAAATTCCCAAAAAGATTTTGTCCGCAGATTTTCGCAGAGGGACGCAGATGTGAAGTTAAGAGACTCTAACATAACCGGTTGTGCTTCTCGGAAACGCCTGCACGTTTGCAATAAATCGTGAGGCACAGAGGTTATGTTAGGATTTGTAAAATGAAATAGCCGCAAAAAACGCAAAAGACACAAAAAAGAATTTTAAAATGCTGTCAGATCAAGTCCGGCATATTTGCCTTTTATCTGCGTTCGTCTGCGAACAGTCCTCTCATCTTCCTCATCGATCTCTGCGTTTCAAATTCCGCCATTTTCATATATGTTGTCGTGAGGCGATCATCAATTCTATCATCTTCATAGCACGGCTACGCTTGAAAAGACAGGAATTCCCATGCGACATTCCCGCCCGACTCGTCGACACTTCGTCAAAATCGGCACCGCGTTCGCCACCCTCGCCATCATGCTGGTTCTCTTGCAGTGGGGTGTCTCGCAGCCCGTGGAAACGTGTGCCGTCGCATTGGAAGTCGTCGACGGCGAAACTGGCGAGAAGCTACCCGCACTGATCAAGATCGTCAACGAACGGGGCGAAATTCTCGATCTCCCCGAACTCTTGAACCGCGGCCTCGGCATCGGGAACGCCGGGATGGGGGACCAACCGTCGATCGAAGAATGGTCGGCGCTGCCGCAACCGGCGACGTTGAAACTGCCGCGGGAAAAACTGACGGTCGCCGCGTTTTCCGGCCTGGAAACGGAAATCACCACGCAAGAAATCGATCTGACATCGGCGACCGAAACGGCAATCGCCGTGCCGCTGCGTCGATTTTCCCGGCTCGCCGATCGAAATACCTTCGGCGGCAACACGCATCTGCATCTGATGAAACTCAGCCTCGACACGTGCGAACGTTACCTGCGGGAGATTTCCGTCGCCGACGATCTCGATCTCCTGTTCGTCTCGTATCTCGAACGGACGATCGCCAATCAGCATTACATCAGCAACCGCTACACGCAACGAGATCTCGATCGACTGACGCAGCAGACCGGCAGGATTTTCGCCAACGGCGAAGAACACCGCAACAACTTCACCGGCGGACAGGAAGGTTACGGACATGTCATGTTTCTCGATATCCCGCGACTGATCCTGCCGGTGAGCATCGGCCCCGACATCGCCAAAACCGGCGACGACGGCCTCCCCCTCGATCGCGGCATCCAACAGGCCCGCGATGACGGCGCGACGGTCGTCTGGTGCCACAACGACTACGGCCGCGAGTCGATCCCGCAGTATGTGAAGGGACAAATCGACGCCCTCAACATTTTCGACGGGGGCATTCGCAGCAGTTACAAAGACAGTTTTTACCGGCTGCTCAACGCCGGTTACCGCGTGCCGTTCTCGACGGGAACCGACTGGTTTCTGTACGATTTCTCGCGCGTCTATGTTCCGGTTGAGGGAGAACTGACAACTGAAAACTGGCTCGCCGGTTTGAAAGCGGGCCGAGGCTTCATCACCAACGGCCCGCTGCTCAAACTCAGCGTGAACGAAAAAACGCCAGGCGACGAACTCAAGCTCGACCGCGCCGGCATGGTGCACATTCAAGCCGAGGGACTCGGTCGCTGCGACTTCCAAACGCTAGAACTGATCTATAACGGCGAGATCATCGCGAGTGTAAAGACAACTCCCGTCGAAGGACATTTTGAAGCGAAGATCGATAAGCAGATCGAAGTCCCGAAGTCGGGTTGGTGGGCGCTGCGCACGCCGCCGCCGTCGGTGCCGGGTGATCCAGAATTATCCGAACCGCGCACCCGCAATGAATTAGGCCGCGAGCTGTACTCGCACACGAGTCCGATCTACGTAACCGTCGCCGGCCAACCGCACCGCGACCCGGCAGCGATTGCGAGTCTTATCGCCCACGTCGAAGAAAGTCTCAAATACGTTTCCCAGAAGGGCGTATACATGGATAACGCCAGCCGGGAGACGATTCTGTCGTTGTATCGTCAGACGCTGGAAGAACTGAAGCAGCGCCCATGAAAGCGTCCATGCACCTTCACATCATCGATGGCGACCTGCTCAACCAAGACGTCGATGTGATCGTCAATCCCTGGAATCGCAATATCATTCCGTGGTGGCTGCTGTTGCCGCAGGGGGTTTCGGGGGCGATTAAACGTCGCGGCGGGAAGGAACCGTTTCGCGAACTGGGCCGGATGGGGGCCATTCCGCTCGGCGGGGCCGTCGTCACAGGACCGGGGACGCTGCCGTTCAAGGCGATCATTCACGTCGCCGGAATCAACATGTTGTGGCGCTCATCAGAATGGTCGGTGCGTGAATCGGTTCGTAATGCGATGACGCTCGCAATAGAACGCGGCTTTAACTCGATCGCCTTCCCGCTGATCGGCGCCGGTTCCGGCGGCGGCAAAGCCGACCGCGTGCTGGCGTGGATGGAAGACGAACTGTCGCGGATCGAATTCGATGGTGAGGTGAGGATCGTGCGGTATTGGGCGGGAATCTAATTCATCGCATAGCGCTGGAAGGTTGAGTCCATCGATCGGCGACGAAGCCGTGGTCCATGATCTAATTCAGAGGACGTTCAGGAGTTGTCGCTTTTGACTGTGGCCGAGAATTTGCCTGACAGATTTGCACGATGCCGGCCAAGCCGAGAAACGCAATTCCGGCAGGGCCTAATATCGAGGTCATTCCCAATAGCAACGATAGCGAAGTTGGGTTTTCGCTCATCGAATTGAAAACGATGGGGAATGAGATTCCATAATACGCGACCATCATGAGAAAACCGAATGTTTGCAGCGCAAAAAACGTTTTTCGCGTCCTGATGTAACCGTATCCCGAAATCAACAGACACAAAACCAATAACGTCCCCGAAGCGTAACTCGAAAATGCGATCTCATGAGTCACATGCGCAGATTCCACGGGCATCGGAAATTCAACGATTTCATTCATTATGACCTCACGGTTTAATGTGACGTGTTTGTCTCGTTCCCCGTCGCCTCGTCAATCGCTTTGTACACCACATCACACAGCACGTCAACCAACTCCCCATCCATCGCCGGGGCGGGCATCAATACGACTACGTCACCCAGAGGTCGAAGAATTACGCCTCGCTTTCTCGCGGCGAGCGTGACTTGATGACCCATCCGCAACTGCGGCGCGAACGGTTCTTTCGTCTCGCGATCGGCGACCAGTTCTATCCCGACCATGATTCCCTTCCGACGAATCTCCCCCACGTGTGGATGCTCGGCGAGCGGTTCCAGATTCCTTCGCAGCCGCTGGCCGTTCGCGGCGATGTTTTCCAGCAGTTTGTGCTCGTCGAACAGCTTGAGACTCGCCAAAGCCGCGGCACAGCCGAGCGGGTTGCCCGTGTACGTATGCCCGTGATAAAACGTCCGCCCTTCGTGCGGCTCGCCGAGAAAGGCGTTGTAGATTTCATCCGTCGCGAGCGTGGCGGCGAGGGGGAGATAACCGCCGGTCAAACCCTTCGCCAGACACATGAGATCGGGAACGACGCGTTCCTGCTCGCAGGCGAACATCGTTCCCGTCCGCCCGAAACCGACGGCGACTTCGTCGGCGATCAACGGAATATCCAGCTCTTTCGTCAACTCGCGCACACGTTTCAAATAACCGGGCGGATGCACGAGAATCCCCGCCGCCCCTTGCACCAGCGGTTCGATGACGAACGCGGCAATCCGCTGGTGCTCGGCACGCAGCACCCGTTCGAGTTCGTCGTCATAGAATTGGAGATACGACTCCGCCGTGTGCGATGCGGGAAGGCGGTACGTCACCGGGGCCGGCAACGTCAGCGTGGGGAACAGCAGCCCGCCGTAGACCTTGTGGAACAGGTCGATCCCGCCGAGACTCACCGCGCCGATGGTATCGCCGTGATACGCATCGGCCAGCCGCACGAACAGATCGCGTTTTCCCGCATTCTTCGCCTTCTGGCAATGATACTGATACGCCAGCTTAAGCGCCACTTCGACCGCCGTCGCGCCGCTGTCGGAGTAAAAGACTTTCGTCAACCCCTGCGGCACGCGCGACACCAGTTCGCGGGCCAGTTCGATCGACGTCGGATGCGACAACCCTAACAGCGTCGAATGGGCCACACGGTCAAGCTGCTCGCGAATCGCCTCGTCGATTTCAGGCACGCGGTGCCCATGCACGTTGCACCACAGCGACGACGTCCCATCGAGATACCGGTTGCCATCGGTGTCGAAGAGATGAAACCCGTCGCCCGATGCAATAATCGGCACCCCTTCATCCCGAAACGCCTGCATCGGCGCGAACGGATGCCAGACGAAGGCGTTGTCCCAATGACGGAGCGTGTCGGTATTCACAGGTCTTTCTCCCTCTCCCTCCGGGAGAGGGCCAGGGTGAGGGTTCCTTTCAAATGTCGAATGTCGAAATCCGAATGACGAATCAATGACGAAGCTCGAATGACGAAATCCGAAACGTGCCGCATCGAGAGTTGCCCTTCGTCATTCGAGCATTCGTGCTTCGGATTTGATTCGACATTTGAGCTTCGACATTCGTCATTCGCTACGGCAACAAGTCCCTCACCGTGTCTCGTTCTTGCTTCAACTCGTTCACGGTGATGTTGATTTTCTGATTGGCGAAATCGTTGTGCGTCAGGCCCTGCACGATTTTCCAAGTGGTGCCGTCGCTGGTCAGCGGGAAGCCGCAGATGATTCCCTCGGTAATGCCGTAGCTGCCGTCGCTGCACACGGCGGCGCTGAAACTCCCCCCGGCGGGGGTCGGACGAACGATCGACTTCACCGTATCGAGCGCGGCGTTCGCCGCCGACGCGGCGCTGGAGGCGCCGCGGGCTTTAATCACCGCGGCCCCGCGCTGCTGCACGGTGCTGATGAAATCGTTTCTTAACCAGTTTTCGTCATTGATGACTTCCGTCACCGGCTTGCCGTCGATCGTCGCGTGATAGAAATCGGGATACTGCGTCGCCGAGTGGTTCCCCCAGATGCCGATGCTCGACACGTCGCGGTTCAACACCCCCGCTTTCTGGGCAAGCTGCGAGACGGCCCGGTTTTCGTCGAGACGGGTCATCGCGTACCAGCGGTCGCGGGGAATATCGGCATGAGACATGGCGATCAGGCAGTTCGTGTTACACGGGTTGCCGACGACGAGCACGCGGACATCTTTGGCCGCGGCGGCGCTAATCGCCTTGCCGGTGCTGGTGAAAATCGGCCCGTTGATGCGGAGCAAATCGCCCCGCTCCATCCCGGCTTTGCGCGGCACGCTGCCGATGCAGAGCACGAAATTGCAGTCGCGAAATCCGTCTTCGAGATGATCGCTATCGGCCTTGACGACGCCGACGAGCGTGGGAAAGGCACAGTCGTCGAGTTCCATATGCACGCCGTCGAGCGCCCCCATCACCGGCGGGACTTCGACGAGATGCAGAATCACGGGCTGATCGGCCCCGAAGACTTCGCCCGAAGCAATGCGAAACAAAATGGCATAACCAATCTGACCAGCGGCACCAGTGACGGCAACGCGAATGGGGGCTTTCATGGGATTTTCTCTTTCAGTTGTTCTGACGATGTTCCGCGCGAGCGGAAGGAGAGTTGTTAGCGGTAAAAAGCAGTTGTAGCTTCTCGGCAAGCAGCGGGCAACTGTGCGCCGATCCCCCCGTTTAGCCGCGACGCAACGCGGAGCGCTAGCTGCGTCTTTCGGCGATCGAAGCTTTAACGACACTGAAGGTTTGATTAGAATGCCGTTGGTTAAACGCCGCATCCCAAAACCAAATATCGAGGCGTGAAGAATGGCGAAGAACGTGCTGCCCCAAGACGATGATGCCGAACGCGAAGATTGGCTGCGTCTGTCGATGGAGGGGCTCAACGCCGCGTACGGTGAGGATGAAGAGGGGTATTCGATTGAATTCGATTTTGCCTGCGTTATTTTGGGACGTTCAAGCGTCGTCAGTCAGAGCATTTAAGTTCGGAGAATAGTCTATGGGGGCCAGGTTATTTCTAAGCGGATCCGGGGAAGACTACGAATCGCTCAAACTCGCGGCGCACAGCAAATCTCGCCATCTTGGAACCTGGTCGAGTATGAAAGATACCGCACCAGGCGACGAGATTTGGTTCTATGTGCCTTCGCCGCATTCAGCGATCGTTGCTTCGGGAGTGGCGCAATCCCATGCGAATCCTGGCGAGGGTGACGGTGACTGGCGCTACCGCGTGACGGTAGGCGAAATGCGCTGGATTGAATCACCTGTGACCTTGAAGGAACTCAGGCGTCGGTTTCCTGAATGGAGATGGACAAAACGGGCGCGCAGTCGGCTTCCTCTGAATGAGGCGGTGGCGTCGTTTTTGAGGCAGCGCACAGGTTTTGTGCCGCCACCATCGGCCGTGGAAAATAATCATCGCGGATATGTATTTCTCTGGAACCCTTCTAAGGACGAGGATTCCTTTCGTAACTACGAAAAGCTCCGAGCGGACGCCCAAGCGGGAAAGGCCTACTCAACGGGATGGATCTGTCCTTCAACGAAGCCCCAGAAGGGCGACATCGCTTACATGCAGCGAACCGGTCTTGTGGATAACGGCATTTTTGCACGCGGCGAAGTTACCAAAGGCTCTTTTGAAGATGCCGAAGGGAGACGCTTTGTCAGACTACGCCTTGATTCGTTTCTTCCGCTCGGGCTCGAAATATCACGCAATATGCTGATGAGTCGAGCGAATTACAAAGCAGTGTGGCAGCCGCAAGCTTCCGGTGCGACCATTCCACCAGAACTAAGCATCGCACTCAAAGACTTGTGGGAATTGCACAACAATCCGCCCATCGCAAATGACAGCGAGGAATTACCAGAGCGCGTTCATTCAGTCATCTCGCGAATCGTTCGCGACACTGGGGCATCGATTGCGTTGAAGTCCAAGTATGACTTCAAGTGTCAAATTTGCGATGAAACGTTGCGATACGGTGCGAAGCAATGGTACATCGAAGTTCACCATCTTCGCCCGCTTGGACATCCTCACGACGGTCCCGATGCGGAGTCGAATATGCTGGTCCTATGCCCGAATCATCACGCATTGTTCGATCTTGGCGTGCCGCGGTTCGTCAATAACTCAACGGTCAAAATCAACGGCACTCGTCATAAGCTAACCCTAAAGCACAAGATTGCAGGCGGGCACATCGAATACTACATGAAGTCAATCGCTCGAAGTTGAAATGCAACGCCGCCTTGTGCCCCACGCGCATGGCGTGCGTCAACCGACCGGGATACGCCTGCCGCGCTGCCCGCGTCGCTTCGCTGAGCGTCTTCCCCAAGAAGTAATCGCCCGACTCGGGTTCGATGGCGACGAACTCATCGAGATGTTTGGGCTCTAGGACGTTTCGCAGCCGAGTCGCGTAAATCGACTCAGCCTTGCTCACGAATTCGTCGACGTCGCGATCGGTCATTGTTTTGCTCCCGCGAAGAGGTATGATGATTGATTGTACTTGCAGCAATGCATTTGCCGCAAGACGATCGTTGAGCCGCGCTGCGGAAAGTTTCGGTAGCGAAGCGGGCACTCTTGCAGGAGTCACCCAAATTGAACGTATCCTACGAACTACTCCCGGATGACTTTGCTGCGTTCATCGAATTTCACCAGCAGTCATCGCCGGTCGCCCGCAGGCAACGACTGGGGTGCTTCGCCATTGGACTTGCTGCCTTGCTGGTATTACCCGTTGGTATTCTCCTGATGACGGACAAGCCTCGACTGGAAGCAGCGATCAACATCTGGCCGCTTCTGCTGGGACCGATCCTCTTTGCCGTGTTTATCGTGCCGTACGTACGATGGCGAACCCGTCAAATGTCTCGTCGTCTGCTCACAGAAGGCACGAATGCTGGATTTTACGGCGCATGCGACCTGGCAATTGACTCGGAGGGGCTGACGGAGTCTCGGCCATCCGGATCAACATCACGCAAATGGACCTCAGTAGAACGGATCGTCACAACGCCGCAACATCTTTTCGTTTATACTTCGGGAATCGAAGCGTTCGTCGTGCCGCGACGAGCGTTTGGCACCGACTCCGAGTTCAATGCGTTTGCGGATGCGATTGCCGATAAATGCGGAGTTGCTGTCGAGCGCACGTAGGTTCCGTCGGGTACCGCTGGCTGTGCCAGTGTCTACCTCCAATTTGATCATCCATTTGATAATGACGAACCAAAACCCAAAGACACACTGGCAAGCCAGTGGCACACAAGAACCATTACAAAGAAGGCAACATGACCCGCACCCTCCCGACGCTCCTGCTGCTCACCATCACCACCATCACCGCCGCACAAGACGCCCCCACCCCCATCGGCACGCGCCGCGAACTTTTCGTCGACGACGGCCTCATCGACTCCGTCACCGGTAAGGCCGAGTTGCGGTTGCATCATCCTTCGCCGCAAGACGTCGCGATTGTGCACGATGAACCGTGGGAAGGAAGCGGCTGCGTGTATCACAGCGTTTTTCGCGACGGCGATCTCTATCGCATGTACTACGCGGGGGGGCATCTGGAGGTGACCGAAGCGGGCGTTAACGCTGCGACGCATGGGTTGGTTTGCTGCTACGCCGAGAGCGACGACGGCATTCACTGGCGAAAACCCGATCTCGGGCTCGTCGAGTTCGAGGGGAGCAAAGCGAATAACATCGTGCTCGGCGTCGAGCAGATCGGCGAGTTCACCACGGTCCCCGGCGAGCCGGCGGTCTTTATGGATGCCAATCCCGAAGCTCCCGCCGAGGCGCGGTACAAGGCCCTTGTGGTGGCGAACCGGAAGGGGAGTTATCAACGCGGGTTGATCGCCTACCAATCGGCCGACGGGTTGCGTTGGACGGTGATGTCGGAAGAACCGGTGCTCATCGACGATGCGTTCGATTCGCAAAATCTTGCCTTCTGGGACGCCGAGGCGGGATGCTACCGGGCCTACTGGCGGTACTTCAGCGGCGGGGGATACGACGAAAAAGTCTGGAACCCGGCGGGAGACCGCGCCATCCGCACGGCGACGTCGACCGATTTTCTTCACTGGGAGAATCAGCACGATCTGGTCTACGTCGATTCGCCCTCCGAGCAGCTTTATACGAACGCGGTCAAACCGTATCACCGCGCCCCGCATCTGTTGATCGGCTTCCCGATGCGGTACGTCGAGCGCGGCCATCGCGACGATAAGAAGCACGAAGCCCGCGATCCGGGCACTCCCAAGAAAATCGCGAAGTGGACAGCATCGCTGCGGGCGCTGCCGGAGTACGAACATCGCACCTGGCGGGCCAAGTCGAGCGAGCGGTACGGGCGAGCGATCACCGAGAGCCTGATGATGGCGAGTCGCGACGGCGTGACGTTCAAACGTTGGAACGAAGGTTTCCTCCGCCCCGGCATCGAACGCCCCGGCACATGGAACTACGCCCATCAAGCACTCGCCTGGCATCTGGTCGAAACGCAGGGAACATTGGAAGGAGCCCCCAACGAACTTTCGCTCTACGCCGTAGAAAGTTATTGGACGGGCAAGAGCGATCTCTTGCGGCGATATACGCTGCGGCTGGACGGTTTCGTCTCGGCCCACGCCCCGATGTCGGGCGGCGAGTTGGTGACGAAACCGATCGTGTTCGAAGGGAAGACGCTGTCGCTCAACTTCGCAACGTCGGCGGCAGGAGCCGTACGGGTAGAGTTACAGGATGTAGAGGGTCAGCCGCTCGAAGGTTACACGCTCGACGACTGCGAAGAGCTGTTTGGTGATACGCTGGAGCGGAGCGTCGTATGGAACGGCTCGAGCGATGTGTCGTCGTTGAGCGGCAAACCAGTACGTGTGCGGTTTGTGTTGAATGATGCGGATGTGTATGCGTATTGGTTTGGGGAGTGAACGTTTAGCCGCGACGCGAAGGGTTTCCGTAGCGGAGCGCTAGCCCGGCGTATGTGGGGTGCAAGTCTTTCGTTTTCCGGGCCAAAGGCCCAGCCGATCATCCAGCCCAGGCCGCAGGCCTGGTTAACGTTGCCCCATTGGGGTGAGGCCTGAAGGGCAGGCCGATCATCTCATATTCTTGCTCTGCCGGAATCGAGGATTCGCCATGACCGTCAAGTCGCGGTTAATTTGTGACATGTACAAACAACGGCAATCAACCTTGGTCCTCGCCGGTTTGATTCTGCTGTACGTGACGATCGGCTGCAGCGATGAAGGGAAACAAACGGCGAGTCCGAAAGTTCGCGATTCAATATCGCCAAACCATCATGTATCGAGCAAGAGTTCTGCCTTTTATTCTGCACGACTGCTCGAGTTTACGGTCCCCTCCTTCGAGGACGTTGTCTCGCTTGCAATTAGCGATGATGGAAAAGTCGTTGCGGCTAGTACGGCGGACTTGCTACTGCATATTTGGACTGCGGAAACGGGAGAAAGAATTCACGTAGCAAATCCCATGGACATGGTTTCTGAAATCGCTTTTACGCACGCCGGCAGCCGGCTGCTTCTCGCCGGCAGCGTGGACGAAATAGAGGTGTGGAGTCTTACTCCGTTCGAAAAAATTGGTGAAATCGAGTTAAACCAGGAAGGCGACGAGGTCTATCATTATGGCGTGCAGGACATGACGATAAGTCCGGACGACACAAAAGTGGCCTTTACTGCAACCGGCGAAGTCGTGATGGTCTACAGTTTGGACAATTATCGCAGACTCTATGTGACGGATGAGAATGACATCAGAGAAGGTCGCATTCAAATGGGCTTTGACGAAGACGGAAATCACTTGACGATAATCAATGGGCACGACGATCATCTGAGTTTCAAGTCGGTTGATCTTTCGACAGGTGGAATTATTCGGGATCAGCGACTCGACTCGGCTCATCTTATTCCGCTGGCAATCAGCAGCAGTGGAAAAATCCTCGTGTCCAACGTCAGTTCCCGGAATGGTGTGTCGCCTATGTTGCTGGAAGTGAATGGTAACGAACCCACGAGGCAATTGCCTCATGGCATTACTTATGACGTTATCGCTGGGGCACTGAGTGCAAACGCCGACCGTGCGTTCCTATGTGTGCAAGAGGGCGATTTCCATAGACTTGTGGTATGGAATATTTCTGAAAACGAAATCGAATGGAGTTCGGAAGCAGTCGTGGACATCAATAGCGGAATTACAACAAGCCGTGATGGATCATCGTTTGTGACCGCCAGCGCGAACCAAGGTATAGCATTACTGTGGGAACGCACTCGATAGAGACAGAGTTTTCGCGCTCGGCGAAGCGGGCTTCGCTGACATGCGTTCCCAAGCGGGAGCATGGGAACGAGAATGAATTTGGACGACGAGGAACGCGAAGATTGGTTGCGTCTCTCACTTCAACTCGATAGACCATTTCATTCGTCCAACGCGGCTATTCCGAATTTTTTCGCCAATGCGTCAAGAGCTTCGCGAGCGGGCTTAGCACGACCCGCCTTTACGTCATCAAGACCTTCACGTATCGCTACGATGAGTTCCTCGCGCTCGGCTTTTGCCGCCAATTCGACAAGCCGTTGGTAGGCGGCGGCGTCCTGAACGACGACTTCGGCTTTTCCATTGACGGTCAAAACCAAGGGCGAGCCGGTGTCGTGTAGTTGACGCAGGTATTCCGCCGTTTGTCGTTTGAAGTTGGTTAGAGAGTCGATGCCGTTTTTGAAATTGAGCATAGCTCCTCCTTAGCATTGAATTAGGTGTGAATTAAATGCTATATCAACACAAGACATTTTGCAAGTGATGAACATGAGTGCTCACGTGCGAATGACTCGCATGACGTGTTGGCTTTGCATTTCCTCAAGAGCTTGAGGAAATGAGCCAAATTTAATGCAATATTATCCCGTCCCATGCGTCATTAATGCCAGCCGGGTTTCGTGCATCGATCGATGTTCCTGTGCCAAAGGAGACTCCCATGTTCACACGCCGCTTCCGATTGGCAATGACTGTGGTCGGCTCAGTCGTTGTCGCTGCCAACGTCGCTTACGCCCTTGGACTTCAGCTTGGCGAATCGAAAGAGGAATTAAAGCTCGAGTACGACATCGATGCTGCTGATCACGGCACGGGCCGCGTGACAGTGACGCTAACAATTGCCGACGAGGGACGGCTAAAACCGCTTACCGATGTGTACCTGGTGATTCCCGATGAAGGGGGAAGCGGCTACTCTGATCTTTCGCTTGCCTTGGCAACGGAAGAGGTCGACGGAAAGCAGGTGGTCAGGGCTCATCTCAAGAAAGAGCTTGCCGAACGCGCACAGATTCAGCTCCGCACATCGATGATAGACGGTAAAGCCAGTCCGCGGACATGGTACTACCACGTGATCCCGATCGCCGATTCGATTAAGAAGAGGTGACAGACTCGATGGGACGAAGCGGGAGCTTGAGGAACAAGGGGGACTTCAAGGCGCCCTCACCCGGCTGCTGCGCAGCCACCCTCTCCCGCGGGGAGAGGGTTGGATTTTGCACCCCACCCCTCAAGCATCCGGCGTCCAGAAGACTTTCGCCGGCGGGCCGTCGGGTGTTGCGATTCGCACGGTCGTTCTGGCGGCCGTGAAGCGGCTTTGCAACAGCGCCATTGCGTATGTCTTTTGATCGGTTGCCGCATACGCGGCGCTGGTGATGTGGCCGACTTGCTTGCCGTCGGTTTCGGCGAACACCGGTGTGCCGGGGGGCGGAGGGTCGCTGGTTTCGATCTCCAGGCTGCGGAGTTCGCGGTTGACATGGCCTAAGGCGTCGATGCGGGCGATTGGTTCTTGGCCCAGGTAGCAGCCTTTTTTGAAGGAGATCGCCGTCGTGGTGCGGGCTGATTCTTGTGCCAGGTTTTCTTCAGTGAGGTCGATGCCGTAGTGCGGGAGGCCCAGACGGATGCGCAGGATGTCGTATTCGTTTTGCGTTCCCTGCAACACACCGGCTTCATTCAAAGCGGCTCGCGGCATTTCGGCTCGATCGGCGGGGACGTCGATCAAGAAACCAGGGCCTCCGAACCAGTCGACTCTTCGAACCATGATCGTCACGCCGCGCCAGTCGATGGTGAGATGCTGCATCGCCGAGAGCGTGGCGACGTTGATGCCGAGTTGATCGAGTTTCGCATAGGCGTCCGGTCCGCTCAAGAAAATTTCGCTCCATTCCTCGGTGCGGTCGTGGAATTCGACGTCTTCGGTGATGAGATACTTATCGAGATGCGCGATGAGCGCTGGGGCCTGATCGGGGACGGTGTCGAGCCACAGCGATGCATCATTCGCGAAGACGAACACGTGGCCGAGAATCCGGCCTTTCACGTTGGTGATGAAGGCTTCGCACGCGGCGCCGACGGCGAGTTGTTTGATCTCCTGCGTGCAGAAGTTATGCAGAAATTTCGCGCGGTCGCGGCCGGTGAGTTCGATCTGCGAACGGCGATCGAGCGGGAACCAGCGCGTGTCGACCTGGAAGACGGGGAGGATCATGGATGCACAGTCTGTTGTCAGTTGTTCGTTGTCAGTTGTTCGTTGTTCGTTGTAACCACTGACCACGGACAACTGACCCCAGTTCATCTGGGGACCGGGGTGAAGTCGACTTCGTCGACGTTGATTTCGCCGGTGCCGCCGAGGAGGCCGACGCCGAAGATCATTTCTTGGGCGTTTTCGGGGACGGGGATTTCGACCGATTCCTGCGTCCAGCGCTGCGATCCGGACCAGGGTCCGAGAAAGACATTGCGGATCGTCCGCCGGTTTCGATCGTAAAACATAAACGAGAACCCCGGCTTTTCAAATTTTTCCGGACCTTGCTGCACGTTGACAAGTCTCACGCGAAATCGCAACCGCAACTTCCCGATCTGTTCGCCGTCGATGGCGGTTCCCTGCAAGATTTGCGCGCCTTTGCCCGGTTCGGTATTGGTGATCTTGAGGAAGTAATCTCCCTCGGGTGCGTTTTGGTCGACGATTTCGGTCTGCCGCTGATAGTGCCAGCCGTCGGCCTTGCCGTCTTTGTTTTCGTCGAGTTCGAAGCCGCCGTTGACGATTTTGGGGTTGAGCGGATCGGGTTTGATTTCGCGTTGGTCTTCCGACTTGCCGGTCATGGGGACGAACAGCGTGGGAATCAGCTTGGTCTCGACGAGTTCCCCTTTCTGTTTTTCGAAGAGGTAGAAGACCTGCTGATAGCGTTCGCCCAGCGGTATGAGCAATTTCCCCCCTTCGCGCAGTTGCTCGACGAGCGGGTCGGGAACATCTTCGGGCGAACAGGTGACGATGATCTTGTCGAACGGCGCGTGCTCGGGCCAGCCGAGATAACCGTCCCCCACTTTGCTGTGGACGTTTTTATAGCCGAGCTTTTGCAGCCGGCGGCCGGCGTTTTTGCCGAGTTCTTCGACGATCTCGATGGTGTAGACCTCTTTGACGAGGCTCGAAAGCACCGCCGCCTGATAGCCGCTGCCGGTGCCGATTTCGAGCACGACGTCATCGGGCTGCGGTTCGATGGTTTGCGTCATGTACGCGACGATGAAGGGGGGCGAGATCGTCTGCTGATAACCGATGGGCAGCGCCTGATCGAAGTACGCTTTTTTCTTGACGTTGGACGGAACGAACTCATGCCGGGGAACGGTCCGCATCGATTCGAGCACCCGGCGATCGGAGATTCCTTCCTCTTCGATGAACTCTTTGACCATCTGCAAGCGGGCCTCGCGGTAAGGGTCTCGAGTCTGCCCGTGGGCGGAGGAGGAGATCGATCCGACGGCAATGGTCACAGACAGCGACCACAGGCAGAGACATAGAAGAAGTCGAGTCGAACGGCGTCGAGATGGGAATTCCAAATCTGAGGGGAGAGGCATTGAGGTTCTCCTTTCGCGGGTCTTCAATTCGGCGGCTTTAATCTGGTGTGATGAAAATGTCTAAATAATCCTAACACAACCTCTGTGCGTAGCGTTTTTCCGCTGAATTTGAGGCATTTTTACCAGGCACAACCGGTTGTGTTAGAGTCTCTAACCACCGCGTTCACAGCGCGGGCTTGGCCCGCAACGCAAGTTCTTCGGAGGAAACCAGCAAGAATTTGATCACGCAAAGGCGCGAAGGCGCAAAGTAAAGATAATCCAGAAGTCACAGACATATTATCAATGCGTTCAACACAACCATTCTTTCTTTGCGCCTTCGCGCCTTTGCGTGACACCTGTCTTTACTGCACTATTCGATTCCGGTGAGTCGTTCGCAGTTCTTCTGTTTGATCTTGACGCGGTGCCTCTGTGGTGGTTTTCATCTTCCCAGCTTTAATCTCCGGTCCCCGATGCACAATCCGGTGCGGCGCAATCCGGGGCAGCAGACTGCGGTTCGATTTTGACTTGGATCGTACCGTCGACGACGCGGACTTCGTAACAGGCGGTCTTGACCTTGCCGGCGGGGTTATCGAGCCAGGTGCCGTCTTTCACCGAAAACCGCCAGGCATGCCAGGGGCACATCACGCCGCCGTTTTCGACATAACCCATAGCGAGCGAGGCTCCCATGTGCGGACAGAAATCGTTGATGGCGTAATATTCTTCGCCGAGGTTGAAGAGGGCGACCATCGTTCCTTCGACCTGGAAAGGCCGTCCCTCTCCTTGGGGAATGTCCCCCACGCGGGCGACGTTGTGAAACTCCGGCATAATACGACCTTACGGGCTGATGACATCATAATGAGCGGAAATCGCAGTAATTATAGACGGAACGGCTCTTCGATGCGATGGACGTTTTTGACGCTGGGGGTTATTGAGTCTCCGATAAGAAATGTCACACCATCCGAGCGGCGGGGTTTATCCCCCGCCGTGTGACGAAGACAAGGCCCGCCGCGTCAAGTCGGCTCATCACTCCTCAATCGCGTCGAACAGCGTCTTCCCTTTCTTCGTCTTTTTCGTTTCCCGCTTCGCCCGCTTGAAGTTCAAATTCTTGACATGCTCGGGATGCTCGGCTCGCTGATGTCCCGAGAGCAAATCCTCCACCGTCAGCAGTTGCACCCGCGCATATTTTTTCCCGGCGTCGCTGGTGAAAAATCCCGCCGACGCAGCGTCCCCCTTCATCCCCTGCGTCGGCTCGTTGAGCGTGATGAACAGCGCAATGTCGGCTTGTTCCCGCTCGCGGACGTGATTGAGCGCCCGCACGTCGTCGGCTTTAATGCCGCCCCCCTTCACGCTGACGATGATCTTACGGGCATCGCTGTCGCCGAGATCGTAGAAAAACTTCAACCCGTCAATCCCGCCGTCGGCCCCTTTCTTCTTCCCCTGAAACGGTTGAGCATCGACCAGCGACACGGCCCACCATTGAAACTGATACTTGTCCCGCTGCGCCAAATCGCGGGCGGCATCGATGTCTTTCGGTGTCCCTTGAATTTCAAACTCGCACGCCGCGCCGAACGCATCTTTGAGACGTTTTTCGATCAGCGAGATCGCGAGATGCGTAATGTCGATGCCGATCCACTGGCGATTCAGTTTTTGTGCGGCGTGCACTGCGGTTCCACACCCGCAGAACGGATCGAGCACCACATCGCCTTCGTTGCTGCTGGCAGAGATTAGACGTTCCAGCAACAGTTCAGGTTTTTGTGTCGGATAGCCCAATCGCTCCTCAGCAGATGCGTGAATCGGTCTGATGTCGGTCCACACGTCGGTTACTGGTGTTCCAGGACTTTCATCAAGGTAGAGCTTTCGCCGGATGCGACCCTCAGTTCCTTTTGCAGGAAAAAACAGCCTGCCTTCACGGTCGAGCTGTTCCATCTTTTCTTTCGTGATCTTCCAACCGTTGGGGTGTGGCTTGTAGCCCTTATACTCGTAGACCAAATTAGGCCTGTAGGCGGGGTTAACGAGGTCAACACGACGAAACCTTCTACCGTCAGGATCTTGATGAACGAAATGTTCCGCCTCATAGTCGGGATTGTACGGTTCATACACACGGTTCCAGATGGGGGCCGCAGTCTTTGCGTAGAAGAGAATCGTATCGTGAACTGCGGCGTATTTCTGCGTGGCATTACTGTGTGCCGAGGTTCGTTTCCAAATGATTTCATTCTGGAAATTCACCTTCCCGAACACGCCATCGAGCACTATTCGTAAATAATGCGAAGCCGTGGGGTCACAGTGCAGGTACAGCGAACCGGTCGGCTTGAGCACCCGATGAAGTTGCAGCAGCCGATTGGCCATCATCGTGAGATAGGCCATCATGTCGTTCTCGCCGAGAAACGTCCGCAGCGCCTTCATCATCTCGGCGACGTCGGTATTCGCCTGGTGCAGCAGTTCGTCGTATTCGCGTTCGGCCTGATCTCCCCAGTGCCACGAATCCTCAAACGCCGTAATCTGCGCTTCGCTCTGCACCCCCTTGGGCGACTTGAACAGCAGATTGTAATCCCGCTTCGAATTAAACGGCGGATCGAGATACACAAGATCGACCGATTCATCCGCGATATGCTCGCGAAGAATGTGCAGATTGTCGCCGTAGTAGAGGGTGTTTGGGGTCATGGGGATGATTGTACACGGGCGGAGATCCATTTTTCAAATGAGAGTGTCTGGTCGAATGACAACTGCATGGGGAAGCGATATAACACAGCTTGGTCTTAACAAAGCGTTCAGTCTCGCAAAACGGTTTTCACCGTCTTTCCTCCGTCGCTATTGTGATTTCAAAATGACCCATTCATATGAAGAACTCCGTGATGCCGCGTTGGACGTACTCGCCGGTCGCGAGAAAACAAATTATCCGCCATCCCAATATGAGCACCTCATCTCAGGTGTCGCGGAGGTTTTTATCCGTCGAGGGGACGCTCAGGAACCCACCGGCGGCCGGACATTTTCTGATCCCAAGCTGCCGCCGCCTGAACGTGAGATTTTTCTTGAGGTTTTTTGGGATTTGTTCCGACAGGGAATCATCACTCTCGGGTTAAATGATTCGAATCGCGAATTTCCTTGGTTTCATGTGTCCTCATTCGGTCGGCGCATCCTCGAGGGGCATGACTCGTACTTCTTTCATGACGTCTCAACATACAAAAAGCTAATCAATGACCAGATACCAAACCTCGATCAAACGACGTTGTTGTATCTTCAAGAGGCCATGCAGGCTTTTAAAGCCGGCTGCCTGCTTTCCTCGTCAGTCATGCTTGGTGTGGCGACGGAACATACATTCTTGCTGCTAATGGAAGCCATCAACAACAATCCGGTCCACTTATCAACCTTTGCAACGGTAAATTCTGAACGGACAATCCTGCGGAAAGTCAACAAATTCAAGAACATCCTCGACCAGCAACTATCAGCCCTCACTCGCGAAATCAAAGAAGATTTGGACACGAATTTCATGGGCATCTTGTCGATGATTCGAAATTTTCGGAATGAATCCGGGCATCCATCTGGTAAGATTATCGATCGCGAACAGGGATACGTTTTGTTGCAACTCTTCATTCCGTATTGCAAGAAAATGTATCAGTTGATGGATCACTACAAATAACAAAGTGCCTGGATGCGTTATAATTTAACCCATTGGGTGAGATAATCAGCATCAGATAACTAGATTATCTGGTTCTCAGTATAGGAGTACAGATCATTTCTCATGCCAACAACCCAGATCCAGATACTTCTTTTAACGCCGCTGACAATGTCGAGCTTTTTCCCCGCGATGTGTTTGAACGCACCATGCTGTGGCTGGAACAATTGGGAGTCGACGAGCGACTCATGATTCTCCTTGCTACTGCCAGGCTTGACGACTTGCTGAAGCGTTTGTTGCAATCAACGATGCTGCACCAAGGCGGGGGACAAGATTCTCTCTTCGATCCGGACCGCCCCTTGGGCACATTCTCCTCTAGGATCTTGCTTGCATATCGACTCGGACTCATCGACCGGGATTTTGAGAGTTTCTTGCAGGCATTACGGAAACTCCGAAACAATGCCGCACATGCGACCGACCATTTGGATCTTTCTACATCTCCACACTTGGATCACATCATCACTCTTCAAAGACTCGCGTCTAAAAGTTCACTCTGGGGAAAATTCGGCGAGGGGTCAGTTAACGGCGGGTGGCACTGTCAAACAGAAGCTAACATCTGAAATGCTCGGGTGCCGCTGGCCCCGTTTTTCCGTTTGCTGACGATGGGTGATTCTTATCAACCGCACAACACGCTCAAAGTCTATTCGGGTGCCACTGGCTTCGCCAGTGTGCCTTTTGTTTTCGTGCCTTTCTATTCGACAATTCGTGCGGAATACCGTGCCGAATCCCGCAGAGATTCTCAACAGAAAAGCAGGGGGGGCGGGGTCGAAGAGTGTGGGCCTGTCGCGTTTTGCACGCATCAACAGACATGATGCGTTTCACGTGAAACGCCGAAGGACGGGGGACGAGCCGATTTCGTCCAGGGCGATAGTTTTTTCAATAGGGTCAACATCTCGCGGCGGGTGGCACTGGCCTCGCCAGTGTGCCTTTGGATTTCTTGTCATTTGATTCATCACTCCAGCCAATGGGGAAGCTGTTGACGGTGAGAAGAAATCGGGGAGAGGTCCACCTTTGGCGTTGAGCGGCGGGGGGTTT
>JBBECD010000154.1:0-21079 GCA_040881995.1 Planctomycetaceae bacterium | reverse complement strand
TGCATTTTGCGCGCACTAAACGCGCGCAAAAGCGCCACTCGCGCGCTCAAAAGCGTCACTCGCGAGCGTAAAAGCAGGACTTTGCGCGGATCTGCGCACCATTGCAAACAACACTTTGGGAGAAAGACGCGAATGCGGACGTCTTCGGGGTTCGGGGTCAGTGGTTCGTCGCGGCGTTCCGTGAAGGGGCGCGGGCGATGCGACTCGGCCACCCGCCGACCCGCTTCCGCGCAACCATGCGTCTATAAGGGCGTTGATGCTTTGCATCATTGTCGGATCGGTGTTTTGGAATGGGAGCGCTGTTTCGAATCGGAGTCGCGTTTGGGAAATGGATCGCAACGCCACCTTCGGCTCAGCCCCCGCACAGGTCGGCGGCCACGCCGCCGGGTGAGGGCACCTTCCCCCCCGACCAACGCCATCGACGACGCCACATTATCCATTGTCAATTATCCATTATCTAGACATTCCGCCCGAGTTCTTGGATGGAAAGGCAAGAAAACCAAAGACACACTGGCCGAGCCAGTGGCACACGAAGAGATTGATAGCGTGAGGTGAGGTTGATAGGGATAGACGTCTTATTGCAGTCGGAAGAGAAGCTCGCCAGTGGCACCTGGCGAAAAAGACAAGGCCCTTTCACGTCAAGTCCGTTCGACAGTGCCACCCGCCGTTTCTGACTCGAAGTCTGCGGCGAACATCAAGTGCAATCGTGCCATAGATGAAAAATCGTAATTTCACACGCAGCACCTTTGCCGTCTGGCCATTCAAAATCCCTGCGATGCTTGCTGGCAAAAACCGCTTCTGCAGCTAACACAGCTTCGGCTCCCCTCGCGGTGCAGACGGTAGGCAATTGGAGGATGCCAAGCAATTCATTTCTTTTCTCATTCATTGCTGGAATCAGGTGGTCGGCTATTGTCCGTCCGTCACGAGCGTAGGCCAACATCATTCCTTCCTGCATTGCCCACGAATAGTCGCCTCGTACGAATCGAATCAATCCCTTTTCGCAGTAATCGGCTCCAGCGAAATGTTTCGCATCAACCGGCTTACACTCGACGAACAGCGCGTCGTATTCGGACAATGCCATCCGTGACTCGAAATCACCTCGGCGGAGCCGAAAGCAAAGATCCGGTGTTTTGGCTATGTGTGTCCCATCGTAGTTTGCCGCCTGAGTTTGGCGAACAACAGGTTCGAAACTGCGTCGATCAAACCCCGGTACGGTGCCGTGTTGTCGAAGGTTGTTCTCGATCACCGATAACAGCGCCTGTGTAATTTGATCTTCCTCTGCGTCAGCAAGTCGGAACCGCTGTTCACGCAACTGCTCGAAAGCCTTGCACAGTACGCGACGAATCAAGAGGATGACTGGCAGCCCGAATTTGTCGTGGGGCAAACGGTACGCGTCTGGTGCAACGCCGAGCGTAAAAAAACCGGACTTGGCGTTCATTCGCCCTCCGGAAGGCCAAAGGCACCGAGTCGTTCGCGGATAATATGTTGCGCGCAAAGGCGAGCCCGCGTAACCGTCCACCATCGACGCTGGTTGAGTAAACCCAGCAGCAGACCGCTCTTATTCGGCGCGTGGACAATGATTCGACTACAACCACGGTTGTTAGCCGTCTCCATAGCCTTCCGTAACAGTGCAGGATTGATCTTCACAGTCTCCGATTCGCGCGAAACCGAAAGAAAGAACCACGGCTCATTCCAACTGTCGGGCTGAAAACCTGCCTCGCGGACGGTGACATGTTCACCGCAGACATCAAAATACGGTTCGACAGCCTGCCGTAGTGTTTCAATAAAGCTCGAGCGAGTAACGCGGCTCGTAAGGTCAAAAGCGGTGCGGCCGGCGCGTCGATACGAAGATGCAAAAAACAGAGTGTCTTCCGCGACTTGCACGTCGTCGGCATTAAGCCCGTAGAGTGCGAATACAAATTCGTCGATTTCGCGCCATGGCTTCGAAGTGCTGCTCCGCAAGCGCGTGGCTAAACTGCGAATCATCGACTTCCTATTTGTGTCAAGGGAGCCGATTTCAGGAAATGGAAAGGCGTCAAACTCCTCCTTATTGAAGGTCTGCCGGTCAAATCCGGTTCGGCGACTTGTCATTAAGCAGAAGTACGCAAAAAGCGTCGTGTGAGGCAGAAGATAGATCAGAGCCGCGAGTGTTTCTGCGTCGGGGTGACCGGCGCAGGAATAGCCGTAGTAGCTTTGAGAAAATGCAATCGGTCGATCTGACAAATAGGCGCGAGGTGTCCAGGCATTCTCGCCGGGTGACTGCGGTACAATGACAACAGGCGGGGTGAATAGATCCTCGGTCTTCGGCCAATAAGCGCTACTCTGCCCCCTTTCATTCATCTCGAACTGTTCACCATACGTCTTCAAACTGCTGAAATCGATCGTGAATCCATTTTTCGGCTTCTCGAAGACTGGTAGACCTGCGAGGAAGTCGACGAAACTTTGGCGTTGGCGGGGCGAGCGATCAAATCCTTTTCCCGTTTTATCTCCTTTGGGATCCCACTCGCTCCAGCGATGTTCAAGCGTCTTGTTGTTCGGGTTAGCTAGGGACTCCATCAATTCGACATCGAGCCAAGTCCCTAATGACAGCGTCTTCAACAACCAGGGTTGCTCCTCGACGCTCGCGCAACTTATTTGCTGCGCTAATTCGTAGTCGATGCGGAATCGTCCTTCTCGGTTGAGTTCCGGTTCATTTATTGGTGACGCGAACTGGAATCTGTGACCTTCCTTCGGTTTCGCGTTCCGGGCGAAGAAAAGGCAGAAGGGCATTTTCACGTCCTTCCACACGGCTGACCAACGGAGATCGGCGCCATTGATTAGCCCTGTTACCTCAACGCTTCGAAGGATGGCGCGCCACGCCTCGAAGCCAACACCGCTTGTTCGCCCAAACAAGCGTGCCGGCATTGCCAAGGCAATTATGCCGTCCGATTTGCACCATTCGGTCGCGCGCCATAAGAACGGAAGGTCGGGGTTGTTATCTGGGTTTTCGTATTCTTTAGGCAAATCTATATTTCGTGATTTGACGACACGCCGGCCAATTTCCGTAAATTGATCGTTGCGGCGTCTGATCGCGGCCCTTCGCGCCGCCACGATTGTCGCATCGTCGTCATCTGACCGGTCGCGTAGCCGCGTCCAGGGCGGATTGCCGATGACGATGTCGAATGCGCCGTTGAATTCGGCTGGGACGTTAGAGCCCAAGCTACCGATTGGGACGATGTCGACGTCGATTTCTTTTTCGTCGGCACCAAATCGGTGAAGTACCGTGTTGCGGAGGTTCGCCGGAAACTTGAGAGCCTGGGGCGGCCGCTGTGTCGCGTTCACCTCGATGGCGGTGATGTAAAGTGAAAGCGCCGCCAACCGCAATGCCGATTCGCTGATGTCGAAGCCGCGAAGTTGGTTATAGAGAATGTCTTGGATGACCTTAGTTTTTGGCCGTTCGTTCCCCTTCCAACGTTCGCAAACCAGACGACGAAAGGCGAGGACCAAAAAAATCCCAGCTCCACAAGCACTGTCGAGCACTTTTGCATTTGCAGGAGCCTTCACGGCAGCAAAGGCCTCGTCGACCATCAGCTTCGCAATTGTCCGCGGCGTGTAATGGACGCTCGAGTCCGTTGCAGTACGAGGATCGGCGCGATGACTAAAGCTTTCATAGACTTGACTCAGTACGCCGACCGGAATGTGGGCGAAGTCGAGATCTCCCCAGTCAATTTCCTTCTGAATCGCATTACCGACCGATCGCCACCCGCGCAAGATTGCATGCAAATGCAAGAAAATGCTCTTCCCAGCTTTTTTTTCCGTCTTCTTGAAAAAGCCGAAGTAAGCCGCTTCTCTCGCAGCGCGATCCTCATTCGGAATCGACTCGTCGATCAGTGGCAGAAAGTCACCGTTAAAGGTGGCGTCGAGCCAAGCTGACGTTTGGGCCGCCTTTTCAGCCGAAGAGAACACATCTTTTAGCTCGGTGGCTGCGGGACAGATGCCGTCGTCGCCTGCGAGTTCTTCCTCCAGAACGATGCGACGGTCGATCAAAAACCGAAAGAACAAAGCGCGCCCGGCCATCGACAAGACGGCCAACGGATCGATATTGCCTGTGCCATCCGCCAGAACAAACTTGTCTGTTGTCTGGGTCAACAGTTCGAAAATCTTTCGGAACACATAGTCTGTACCTTGCAGCCTGTGGTTCTCTTCAAACGTGCCATGAACGAGGCTTTGAAAAAAAAACGACGCTGTCGTGCTCCCTGCGTCAATCGTTCGAACAGGTTGGGTTTCGGGTGATTCGTGAAAGCCGATCGGGAAAATCTCGAGCGAACCGAACCGAACGACACCAAGCCACGCGGGATCACTCCGGTTTGCGAGCCGACGGCTGACACTTGCAAGCGATTTGGCGTCGATGTCGGTGTCACCACAAGCATCGATTAGATACAGCAGTGCCGTACCCTGATGCTCTGCGACAGCCGTGAGCGACGGCCTTTGATTGCTGCGCGCAGGCAACAGATCGAGATAGTCGAGTTGCCGAGGTTCCGACAATCGTTCGTCAAGCGGGATAAGCTCCGTACAACCGTATTCTGCGGCGCGTTTTGCGAACGGGCGTGGCTCTGCCGTTGATGGCGAAGACGGCATCAATTCGCTCCTTGACTCTTCGCTTGCCCAGAAACTCGGTCAAATTCGGTTTTCCACAACGATTTGTGCATCGTATCACGCCGCATGAGGCTCATGTGACACTGCAACCTGACAACCGTTTTTCTACTGCGCAGTGTGCAATCTGTTCGGAACGATCATTACAGGAGGTCCGGTTTTCGCGGCCCACAGCACGGAATTGACGAACCGTTGCTTATCCTCAGCCATGACGCCTGCAACGCTCAACTTCTGGGCTCATCCGGCAAATGGAATTCAGCAAAGCCCGTTAATGATCCGTCAATTCGTGTCGCTACACATCCGGCCCCCCAATAAGCAAGATGTTGACGATCGTATATCAGATCGTTTGGGATTTTCAAACCCGAGTTTCAATACAGTATAGTAATTGCTTGGGTCAGAAAACAGCGACGGCAGGTGGCCGGGGAGCGTGGACACCCCATCTGCCGGGCCGCGGCGAGAATGGCGGCATCCCAATAGCTCAATTGAAACCGTTGCTAAATATCGACGGCAGCGCGAAAAAGTGCGGGTGCCCCGGTTGAGTTCATCACCTGCGGTCGATCTCATTCATTGCATGTCACGCCGTCTCATTTGAATTCCCCACCCCCGCCCGTGTACAATCATCCCCATGAACGCCCCCAATACCCTTTACTACGGCGACAATCTGCACATTCTTCGCGGATAGAGGAAAAGGGGTCAGGTCTCTTTGTCTGTTCGTCGAAGAGCGGCAAAATGAGAAAATGCCACGAATGACAACGTTGACGATGCCGACGAAGTACCCCCCATACAGCCCACTCCAGCGGAAGATTCAACCGAAAAAGAGACCTGACCTCTTTACTACTATCGCCCGGCTGACACAGCCGGGGCACGCCGCCGATCGATTTCTTCTTTTCTGACTCATCCCTCATCCTTCATAATTCATCCTTTCTTCAAAGCCCCCCTCATCCGGCCTGACGGCCACCTTCTCCCGGACGCCTTTCAGAGAAAGGCTGGGAGAAGGAAAAAAATCGCCACTTCAAAACTTGCGCTTCGGGCTCGTCAGGGGTTCCCCCGCTGGCTTCACCGCGTCGAAAAACTCCGGTATCATGCAGCCTGTGATAGCACTTCGTTTTCACCGGGAGAAATCGACATGCGCCGGTCTTTGCTGTGCTCCTCTCTGTTTGTCGTCGCGACCTTGTTATTTGCGTCGGCTGCCGGGCTCGATGCGCAAGAGGCTCCCAAAGTCCCCGAGGGGATTGTCTATCAAGCCGACGTCGAATACGGGCGCGGGGGGGATGTGCCGTTGCATCTCGACATCGCCCGGCCCGCAGAGACGACCGGCCGGTTGCCGTGCGTGGTGGCGATTCATGGGGGCGCCTGGCGCGGCGGCGACAAGAAGGCTCACACCGGTCTAATCTTCACTCTCGCTCAAAAGGGATACATCGCCACCACCGTGCAATATCGATTTTGTCCGGCTCATCGATTTCCCGCTCAAATTGAAGATGTGAAATGTGCCATTCGATATCTGCGGGCGCATGCGGAGGAACTCTCGATCGATCCCGAGAAGATCGGAGCCGTGGGATTCTCGGCGGGAGCGCATCTGTCGATGATGCTCGGCACGATGCAGGCCGCCGACGGCCTCGAAGGGGAAGGGGGCTGGGCCGATCAGAGTAGTGCCGTGCAGGCGGTCGTGTCGTTCGCCGGGCCGACGAATCTTGGTGCCGACGATCTTCCCGAAGTGAGCCAGGGACTGGTCAAAGAATTTCTCGGCGGAACAAAAGAGGACGTCCCCGAGCAGTACAAACTGGCTTCGCCGCTGACGTACATCACCAAAGGCGATGCCCCGCATCTCATGTTTCAAGGGACGAAAGACCAACTCGTGCCTCACTCGCAGGCGATCATGATGGCCGAGGCGCTGTCGCTCGCCGAGGTGCCCGGCCGGGTCGAACTTCTGATCGGTGCGGGCCACGGCTGGGGGGGCGTCGAACAACTCCGCTCGTTCGAGGAGACGTTTCGATTTTTTGATCACCATCTGAAACCGCCCGCAGCCACAGGGAAATAAGATGCGACTCGCCTTCTACACCTACAGCTACACCGACCGGCTGAAAATGCCGATCGCCGAATGTCATCCCTACATCGCCAAGACCGGATACACGAGCGTCGACGTCTCCGGCACGTATGGTCCGTCGGACGATCCGAAGTCGTTCACCGACGCCCTGCGAAAAGAGACGCGGGAATCGTCCGACAAGGACGACCTGCGCGTCGAGGCGATCATCACCCATGCCGATCTGACAGGGTCGCTGCAAAATCCTGTACGCAAACCGCTCGATTTGATCGGTTCGACCGATTTAGCGGTCGCGGTCGGCGGCGATGTCGTCACCTTTCACATGGGCGGCCCGCGCAAAGATATTGCACCGGAAAAGCTCTGGTCGCTAGCCGTCGAACATTTGCAGAAGGCGTGCGACGACGCCATGAAGCGGCATGTCCGCATCGCAGTCGACGGCATCTGGCCCGAATGGATCAACGACACCCCCGATGCGCTGGAACGGCTGTTCAAGGACGTCGACCGCATGAACATGGGTGTCAATTTCGATCCCTGTTATCTGACGCTGATCGACGTCGACCCGGCGGAATTCGCCCATCGCTTTCACGATCGCATCTGGCACGCTCATCTCAAGGATCACAAAGGCCGATATCCGAAGTGGACGCACCACATTCCCGGCGAAGGGGAGATGGATTACGTGAAAGTTTTCAAGGCCCTCAAGGAGATTCGCTTTAAGGACGCCGTCGCCGTCGAATGTTTTACCGACATGCCCTTCAAGGAGGCGTGCGATACGGGATATGCGGCGATGCAGAAAGCGGCCAAAGCCGCCGGTACGGAGTTTGAAGGGCGATAAAGCGGAGCGCTCCGCTGCGGAAACCCTCCGCGTCGCGGCTAAACGAAATCTCCCAGTCTCCCAGTCTCCCAGTCTTTTTCCTCTCGACTCTCGACTAAACCATGTTCTCCGTAAAACGGACATAACCGAGAGCGTTCAGGCGTCGCTTCAGATGCCCCCGCCATTCGTCTTCGGGCCAGCCCTGCAAAACGCCGAAAACAATGCATCCCATGACCACCGAGGCGACGCGGACGACGGACATCGGAAGTTTGTCGATTTTAAGGTCGGCGAAAAACTCTTCGGAGCTGCAGTATTCACCGAATTTTCGCCGACAATAGAGCAATTCCATGCCGCAGAAGTCATTGCTCCATTCGTAATCGAACGGGCCGTATTCGACTCTGCGGTGGGTCACCCAGAACGTCGTGCCGTCAAATCTCAGGCCGTGATTTTGCATGGTATTAAAAGACCGTAACACAACCGGTTGTGCCGGTTATTGATGTCGCAAATTCGGCTAAGATTCCCAGGATACCGCGGGCGGCGTCGACGTAGGAAATGAGAAAATTCGCGAGAGATACTGGACATCGAAAGTTGAAATGATAAGAATCCTGTGATTCTCGGCAATCCCGGATTTTGAATTCTTCCCAGGGAGGATTTTCTCATTTCAGAAGACGCTTGACAAAGCGGTAAAACTTTACTAATCAGAGGCGAGAATTCGTCAGTCTCGGCGAAAGGGGAGCGGTTTTTTATCACCCGATGGGCGACGGTTTTTGGCTCGCATTTTGATCGCGGAGCGTTTATTGTCTGCAAGGGTGAAGAGGACTTTTTGAAGCGTAACAGCCGTTGATTGCCCTGGTTGCCGGGGGGAGCCTGAAGGCGGGTCGCCGCATCGAAGCGAATTTGATGGATTTCGATCTTTTCAACAGGCTGGGAAATGGTTTTCACTGTCACTACTACTGAGCAGGTTCACACGATGTTGATCACACGCATGAAAAACGAGATGTCGGGCCAGGATCTCTTGTTGTGGATGGAGCCCGGAAACGCCGAAGAGTTTCTGATGAATTCGTTGTTCGTCGTCGGCGCCGGCCGCAAAGACGAGGATGAAGAGGCCGACGACGAAGATCTGGAAGAAGACGAAGAACTGGACGAGGAATTCGAGGACGAAGAACTCGACGAAGAGGAGTTCGATGACGAAGACGACGACGACTTCGATGACGACGAATTCGAGGATGAAGAGTTCGACGACGAAGACGACCTCGACGACGATGATGAGGAAGAGGACGACGAATTCGACGACGATGACGACGAAGATTATTAAAACGCCGGGAATCGCGGCTCTCGTAGCGAATGCGGTTATTTGTCTCTGAAAATGGATGCGAATGCGACGTGAGTACATTGTCTCAGCAGATCGCTGAAAGCGTGCAGGCGATTCAGCGAACCTGGTCTAAGACGCCTCGCGCCGGCCTCATTCTCGGCACCGGACTCGGCGGCCTCACCGAGCAGATCGAAACCGATGCCGTCATTCATTACAGCGAGATCCCCAATTTTCCGGTCTCGACGGTGCAATCGCACGCCGGCCAATTGGTCTGCGGCACGCTCAGCGGGGTGCCGGTCGTGGCGATGGAAGGGCGATTTCATTACTACGAGGGCTATTCCCTCGGTCAGGTCACGTTTCCCGTCCGCGTTATGAAGGCTCTCGGCGCCGAACTCCTGGTCGTGACCAACGCCGCGGGGGGAATGAATCCTCAATACTCGCTGGCCGATGTGACCATCATCGAAGATCACATCAACCTGATGCCCGAAAATCCGCTGCGCGGTGTCAACGACGACTCGCTCGGCCCGCGGTTCCCCGATATGTCGGCTCCGTACGACCGCGAGTTGATCGCGCTCACGCGGCGTCTGGCGATGGAACTCAAGATTCCGCATCAGCAGGGCGTGCTGGCCGCCGTCCCCGGCCCGAATCTCGAAACGCGAGCCGAGTACCGCATGCTCCGCCAGATGGGGGCCGACGTGGTGAGCATGTCGACCGTCCCCGAAGTGATCGTCGCGATCCATGCGGGATTGAAAGTGCTCGGCCTGTCGATCGTCACCGACATCTGCCTCCCCGATGCGCTGGAACCGGTCGAGATCGAAAAAATTCTCGCCGTCGCCGCCCAGGGAGGCGAACGGCTGTCGCGGCTGATCCCCCGCGTGCTCGCCGAGTGGGGACAACGCTGACCTCGTCGGGTGCTATCCGTTCTACGCGAACATCAATCGCCCGCGAGGCTCCGGAATGGGTCGCCCGCGTTCCTTCGCCGTTTCGATCCATTCGGCGATCACTCGTTCGGCGTTAGCGACCGCTTCTTGATACGTCGCGCCATCCGCCATGCACCCGGCAAGTTCGGGAACCTCGACCAAGAACGAATCATCCTTCCGGCTCCAGTAGATGATCATCTCATATTTCGGTGACATCGTCGGCTCCTAAAAAAACCGGAACGCAATCTCGTGATCGCGCTCCGGTTCATTTTAACAGCTTTCGAAAAACTTTACTTCGCCGGCGGCGTATAGCCCGGGGCGGCGTAGAAGGTCGCAATCTCGGCGCCGTCTTCTTCGTTCCAGACTTTGATCTGGCCGCTGAAACTGCCGGCGGCGAGCATCTTCGTCGCCGGGTTGTAGGCGATGCAGTACACCCAGTCGGTGTGGCCGGCGTAGCTGCGGACGGCGGCGCCGTCGGCGACGTTGTGCAGCCGGGCGTTCAGATCGGCGCTCGCGCTGAACAGCTTGCCGTCGGCGGTCGCCTGGATGCGGAAGACTTCGTTGCCGAAGCCGCCGATTGCCCGAATCTGCTGGGCGTTGGCGGGGTTCCACGAACGAATCTGCTTGTCGCGGCCGCTGGTGAGCACCTGCTGACCGTCCGCCGAGAAGGCGACGCCGAAGACCGGTTCGCCGTGGCCGTTAAACGTCACCAGCGAATCGCCCGTCGCGGTGTCGAAGATTTTCGAGGTCTTGTCGCGGCTGGCGGAGGCAATTTTCGTCCCGTCCGGCGACCAGGCCAAGCCCATCACCCAGTCGGCGTGATCTTCAATCTGCAGTTGCTGCTTGCCCGTGGCGACTTCGTAGACGCGAATGGCGCGGTCGGCCCCGCCGGCAGCGAGACGCGTCCCGTCGGGGCTGAATTTAATGGCGAACACAGCATCGTCGGTGCGGACCAGGTCGGCCTTCATCGTCCCGTCGGCCACGTTGAACAGTTTAATCTCACCGATCTGTCCCGGCGTACCGGAGGCGACGGCGATCGTCGTTCCATCCGGGCTGAAATCGAGATCGTACGTCCGTTCGGCGACGTTGGTGATGCGGCGGATGACGGCACCGTCTTTCGGATTGTAGAGGATCACTTCATGATAACCCGAGCTGGCCAGCATGCTGCCGTCCGGGCTGAAGGTGGCGGCGGTTACGGGAATCGGCACGCGATACGCTTCCGGAGCGGCCGGCTGCGGCAGCTTCGGCATGATCGCGATCAACGGCGCCGTCGCTTCAAAACCGGCGTCGAGCGTCGCACCGGTGTCGATCCACTTCTTGATGGTCGCTTTCTCTTCATCGGTCAAGGGGTCGGCGTCTTTGGGCATCGAACCGTCTTCGACGAGAATGTAGAGCAGCGAGGTTCCGCCGTCACCGGCGACGAACGACTCACCCGATTCGCCTCCCTTCAAAATCGCCGCGAACGATTCCATATTGAACCGGCCTTTGGCGGTGCGGGCGTTGTGACAGGCGAGACAGCGTTTGGCGATGATGGGGGCGACGCTCTCGGCGAACGAAACCAGTTTGCCGCTGCCGATCAGCAGAGATTCGAGTTCCTTCTGCTTGGCAACCGCTTCGGTCGATACGGCGGCCAATGCCGTTTCGGCCCCTTCGAGTTGAGGTTTAAACGTATTGAGCGCGGCTTCGGCGGCGGTCACCTGTTCCGGAGTCTTGGCGATCACTTCCTTGTTCGCGGCGATCGCTTTTTCGGTGACGGCGGCGGCGGCCTGAGCGTCTTCAGCGGCCTTGGCGGCCGCAACGGCCGCCGCAGCGGCTTCGTCCGCGGCTTTCTTGGCAGCTTCGGCGGCAGCCGCGGCATCAGCCGCGACTTTATCGGCGGCGGCCTTGGCTTCGGCGGCCTTGGTAGCCGCGTCCTGTTCGGTCTTGTATTTCTCTTCGGCCTGTTTGAGGTCGGCTTCCGCCTTGGCGAGATCGGCCTTCAGCTTGGCCAGCGTGTCGCCGAGCGTCTTCGCGTTGGCCTGCGCGGCGTTTAAGGCTTCCTTCGCTGCGGCCTGGCGCGCTTTGGCTTCTTCAGCCTGCTGCTTCAGCGTGGCTTCTTTTTGTTCGGCTTCGGCGTCCTGCGACCAACTGGAAACCGGTGCGATGCACATGCCGCCGGCAACCAGGACGACGGCGAACAGGCGAGATAACAAATTACGATTCATAGAACAGCCTCTTTGTCTGATGGAGACAGTAGACCGATGAGTCACCCTACGTCGTGAGCCACTCATACTGGTGGAAGGAATTTGGAACTGGTTTCATCGACCCGTCGGCGTAAGACGATGCGGGCAATTTTCCGCGGGAATCTGACGGCCGTTGGAGGACAAAACCTTTTCAGGACACTCAGGCAGGACATCCGCGAAAAAAGTGACATCAAGCGACGGCATGACGCGCCGGGTTCGATGCTTCATAATCCGGATATTTCGTATAACATTAGCATCTCTTGATGAGACGCCGTTGTCAAGATGTCCGCGTGGTTCTGCGTGGGAAGTTCGGAGAATCGGCAGACGCCTGAGGGTTGCGCGGCGGAGGCTCCGGTCGTAACGGTTCTGACGCTCGGGCCGGCGTTGTCCGGCGTCACGATCCCGGCGCAGCACACAGAAACCCCGGTAAGAGGGCAGGAAACAGCGACACGAAGGGCTTCGCGGGAAGTTCGAGTGGGCGTCCAGCAACCGGATTCGCCAGTCAATTCGCGCCCCAGGGTTCAACAACGGCTGTGCCGTCGAACGGGGCGCAGCACCGAATTATTTGCGATGGCGAATTTTTGCTCGATTGCGACGCTTTTTGCGGCCGAGTTTTCGGCGACCTTTGCCAGTTTTCTTAACACCCATGCCACATCTTTCCGCGCGAAATTTCTGATAACCCGTGTTCAGTCACAAAGGACGGAGCAGGCACAACTTTCCCTCGCTCAACGTCCGGTCCGCCACTCTAGCAAGTCGCGCGTCGAGTGACAAGAGAGGCGTGAAGACGAAGGATGAAGGATGAAGGATGAGTCAGACGCAAGCGGTGATCCATCCGGCTCCCAATCTCCCAATCTCCCAGGGAATGGTTTCGCGGCGGCACCTGTCTGCTTACAATTCGTTTATAACAGAGCCGTCAACCCAACCCAAGGAAACGACACATGCCGAAGTGGATTGAAAGCCCGACGGTCGTCACCGCCGCGGGGAACAAGCCGAAGCAGATCGAAGAATACGTCGGTCGCGTGAACACGCAGCACGAACACATCAGCGTCGCCCGCATGATTTCCCCCGGCGGCTGGACCGAACCGGCGCAGCAGCCCGAGTTCGAAGAGATCACGGTCGTGCTGCGCGGGATGCTCGTCGTCGAAAGCTGCAACGAGAGGTTCGAAGTCCACGCCGGGCAGGGAATCATCATCTACCCCGGCGAGAGCGTGCGCTACAGCACGCCGGGAGAGGAGGGGGCCGAGTACATCGCGATCTGTTTGCCGGCGTTTTCGCCGGGGAGCGTGCACCGCGTTGATGAATGAGAGGGGGAGAGTGGGGGAGGGGGAGAGTGGGGGACGCGCAAGCGTTGTTCTCACGTTTAGCCGCGACGCGCAGGCTTTGCGCAGCGGAGGGCTTTCACACCACCGCCGCCGACTTCCGGCCCGTCGTATACGCCACCAGAAAACACCCGGCGAAGACGATGAGCGACAGGAACAGCCAGTACCGCGAGAAGATGTCGGAAAGATTGATTTTCCACATCAGCGAAGACGGCAGCATCAAGCCCATGTCGTGAGGCGGCTTTCCCGCTTCGAGATCGGCGATCAATTCGGGTGTGGCGAATTCTGCATTTTCCGGTTTCCGCAAACCCTCAAGTACCAGATCGATAAACGCCTGCCGCGTATAAGCACAAAACACCGCCCCGCCCCCGATGATGAGCACGGCGGTGACGAATGCGATGATGTAACGGAGTGCGTGCATGGCCATATCCTTCGGACGATCTTACCGGCCCGACTTACGGGCGAACGAATAAGCGACGCCGGCAATGATGAACAACAGCAGCAGCAGCAGTTCGATGGCGCCGGGCTTTGGTAACATAATGTAGTATTTCGCAACGATTGTCATGGCGTGATCCCCGCGAGTTTTTTTCGTCAAACCGGGCACGAAATCGTATTGGTATTCCCGACGAGGGACAAGTTTACTTCGATGCCTCCGCGGAAGCCTGTTCACCCCCCATTGTATCACCGCCACCCCTCACCTCAAACGCAAACACCCCCAACCGATGGTCGCTCAACCCGCTCGTCTTCAATTCGTAATCCCGCGGCGTGATCCGCGAACCGAAAATACATTGATCGAGCGCGAACATCGGCACGGGGACCGGCCATGTGTACGACCAGCCGTTGCCGACGGTCCAGTAGGCGTGGCGAAAACCGCTCGGCAACTTTGACAGGGCGAGCGATTCGCGCGGGGCGTTGAAATCGCCCACGATGATGTCGGGCTGATGTTCCTCGATCAGCCGGTGAATCTGCTGAATCACCGGGTCGCGATGAACTTGCAGATCCGAAATCAAATCGACGGCGAGAATCTTCACCGGCCCCTGCGGCGAATGCCAGCGGACGAGATGCACCTTCGCCTCGCGCGTTTTCAGCAGCCAGCCGAGATCTTCGATCGTGCCGCGACCCCAGACCGCCATGATGCCGATGCGAAACCACTGCGATTCGCCCGCGTCAGGGCGCAGCCGCGTCAGTTCCTCGAGCGAGGCTCCGTCGGGGATTTCCGAGAGCAGATAAAAATCGGCCCGCTCGCCGGCGAGTCGCTGTTGAATTTCGTCCCAACCCATATGCCCGCGGAAGACGTTCCAGTGAACCAACCGCAGCGTTGGTGAAGTGGAAGTCGGTGTCGCCGATCGCACGAACGAATTCTCGCGTACGCAAATGACGGCGAGTGGAATCAACGCCATTACCAGCGTCAAACCAGCAAATCGCCGCCGTCGCCTCCAGGCAGAACCGACCGCGACAGACATCCAACCGCCGGCCACCACCGGCGAAGGGACGTAGAAACAAAGGCCGGTCAGCCACGTCACATCACGATAAACCTGCCCGACGCCCCACGTCAGCGTGAGAAGCGACAGCAGCGTGATGGTGACGCGGTTGAATGTCCGTTTCACGTTGAGTCATCCCTGGTTGAGAAAAGAGTGGAGGAGGGGGAGAGGGGGGATAAGAAAGTTCTTCCGACTCATCCTTCATCCTTCATAATTCATCCTTCTCTTCGCTATCATACTCGCAACGTATAATCTGCGCGAACAAGAGTTTTCGAGCGACGACCGAAAGGACGCATCATGGATTATCGCAACCTGGGAAAAGCCGGCATCAAGGTCTCTCGCATCTGTCTCGGCACGATGATGTTCGGCGGACAGACCGGCGAAGCCGATTCGATCAAGATCATGCACACCGCGCTCGAAGAAGGCGTCAACTTTTTCGATACGGCGGATATCTATCACGCCGGTGAATCGGAGAAAGTCGTCGGCAAGGCGATCGCCGACCGCCGCGAGCAGGTGGTGCTGGCGACGAAAGGCCGCGGCGCGATAGGCAAAGGGCCGAACGACAAAGGGGCCAGCCGGGTGCATATGCTGCGGGCGCTCGATGCGAGTTTGAAACGGCTGAAGACCGATCACATCGACATCTATTATCAGCACACTCCCGACTACGAGACGCCGATCGACGAGACGCTGCGGGCCCTCGACGACATGGTCCGCTCGGGAAAGGTGATGTACATCGGCTGTTCGAACTTTCGCGCCTGGCGGGTGTGCGAAGCGCTGTGGACCAGCGACAAACTCGGCCTGCACGCGTTCTCGTGCATCCAACCGCTGTACAATATCGTCAATCGCGATATCGAAGTCGAACTCTTGCCGTTGTGCCAGGAGAAAAAGATCGGCGTGGTGAGTTACAGCCCGCTGGCCCGCGGCATTCTCACCGGCAAGTACAAACCGGGCCAAGAATTCCCCGAAGGCAGCCGGGCGTCGCGGAATGACCCGCGCATGAAGCAAGCCGAGCTGCGCGAAGAGAGCTTCGTCGTCGCGCAAGATTTGACGGGTTACTGCGAGAAGAGGGGAGTCTCGTCGAGTCAGTTCGCGTTGGCGTGGTGTCTGGCGAACCCGATCTTAACCAGCATCATCGTCGGCCCCAGAACGATGGAACAATACAACGACAACATGGGCTGCCTCGATATCACCGTCACGAAAGAGGACGAAGCGTTCGTCGATTCGTTAGTCCCGCCCGGAGAACACAGCGGCAAGGGGTTTCAGGATAGCGCGTACCCGATTACGGGGAGGCCGGGGGCATAAAACACCTCTCCCTCCGGGAGAGGTCGGCCGCTTCGCGGCCGGGTGAGGGCACCATTTAAAAAAGTGAAGGACGAAAAAGATCCGAAGACGTCGATCGCGTTTGTGTCCAGTCTCGCTCGACATTCGGCGTCGAAATTACTCCCCTCACCCGGCCGCTTTGCGGCCACCCTCTCCCTGCGGGGAGAGGGTAAGACGACACCTCTCCCTCCGGGAGAGGTCGCTTCGCGGCCGGGTGAGGGCACCTTTCGTCTTTCCTCAGCTAAGTTTTTTCATTTCTGATCGCATCCACCCGCGCGGCGATCGCCTCGACGACGTTCTCAAGATCGCCAAGCACCTCATGATTCCAGTATCGCAGCACGTGAATTTCCTGATCGGCAAGATATCGCGAGCGGCGTTCGTCATACCGCCTGGAATCCACAGCGTTGTGCTGGCCGCCATCCAATTCGATTGCCAGTTTCAATTCTTCACAATAGAAGTCGAGGACGTATGGCGGAAGCGGATGCTGGCGGCGAAATTTCAAGCCGAGGAATCGCCGGTTCCGCAGCAGCATCCATAGCAGTTGTTCGGCGTCGGATTGCCGTTGACGGAGGTTGCGCGCGAAGTCGATGAGTTCAGCATATGCACGCGAATGTGGTGGATGATGAGCCATGATGGACCTAAAGTAGTGCCCTCACCCGGCCGCTGCGCGGCGACCCTCTCCCGGAGGGAGAGGGGTAAAATCACCCCAACTCGTGTATCACGCGCCCGGCGGGCAACAACGGCGTCGGTCTTCCCGCGCGATTGTTGAACGTCGTGTCGAGCGGGATCCCGAAGTAGTTGTAGAACGTCGCCAGCAAATCGCTCGGCGTCACCAGGCGTTCGGCGACTTCGTCTCCTTTGTGATTCGTCGCGCCGATCGCCTGACCCATCCTCAGACCGCCGCCGGCCAGCATCAGCGACATCGTGTGGCCCCAGTGTTCGCGGCCGGGTTGGCCTTTGAAGTTGCTTAAACGCGGCGTGTGCGACATCTCGCCCATCACGACGACCAGGCAATCGTCAGCCAGGCCGCGTTGATGCAGATCGTCGATGAGCGCACTGACAACCTGATCGAGCACCGGCAGGCGGATTTTCATTTGCTCGAAGATGTTCCACACACTGGCGTGGTCGTCCCAACTGAAAGCCTTTTGCCCCGGCACGCACGGGAAATCGATCGTCACCATGCGGACGCCCGCTTCGACCAGCCGTCGGGCGAGCAGCACCCGCTGGCCGAATTCGAACCGGCCGTAGCGGTCGCGGATTTTCGGGTCTTCGTGCTGAATGTCGAATGCCTTGTGCACCGCGCCGGTGGTGAGCAGCGTGCTCGCGTTTCGCTGGAATTGATCCATCGAATCCATCGCCCCGGTCGCATCGAGCTCCCGGCGAAATTGATCGAACTGACTCAAGAGATCAAGCCGTTGAGTGAACCGCTGCTCGGTCCCCGCGGCGAGCGAGACGTTTTCGACTTTGAAGTCGCTTGCGTTCGGGTCGGTCCGCACGATGAACGGGTCGTACCCGCCGCCGAGGTACGCAGAGCCGTTGTACCGCATCCGCGGCATGGCGACATGGGCGGGGACGCCGTCGCGGCACGGCCCGGCGAGTTTGTGCGAGACCGCCCAGAAGTCGGGGTACTCGGGCTGATACGGCGGCATTTCGATCGGCACGCCGGGGTAGCCGGTCATCAGCGTGTGCGTGCTGTTGACGTGCCCGTTGCTCTCGTGCGACAGCGAGCGAACAAGAGCCCACTTGTCGGCCTGCTGCGCGAGCAGCGGCAGTTGTTCTGAGATCATCAGCCCCGGCACGTTCGTGGGGATGGGATCGAACTCCCCGCGAAATTCGAGCGGCGCGCCGGGCTTGAGATCAAACGTCTCCATATGCGACGGCCCGCCCCAGAGCCAGACGACGATGACGGATTTTTTGGAAGCGGTCGAAGCATTCGCCAGCGCTTCGCCGCGAAAGAGATCAGCCAGCGTCAGCCCGGCGAGCGTGGAGGAACCGACACGGAGCATCTGCCGGCGGGAGAGCGTACCGGGGCAGGGTTGTTGAGGGGATTGGTACATCATCATTTCGCCTCGCTTCCGGTAGTTATCGACGCATCGGTGAGGTTTGATGATAGCAAATTCGGAGTGGGATTCACCAGCCCGATTGAAGAAGAGTGGGGGATTTCACCTCTCCCCGCGGGAGAAGTCGGCTGCGCAGCAGCAGCCGGGTGAAAGTGCTTTTAGTCATCAACCTCGGAGCGGCTGATGAATCAATATGATTTTCCTGGCAATCGATTCCAGCTTCTGATCTTGCTGCACAATTCCCGAATTCGATCGCGCAAATCCATTACTTCAAATACCGAATCGTCCTTCAAGAAGGGAACAACTTTTTCTGCAAAACTCACCTTTTTCTTGTCTATGGAGCTATCTTCGCCATCACCTTGAAGTTCTTCGACATAATCGGCGAACTTTTCGAATTTATCGATCTGCGGTACGGATTCTTTGCCGAACGCTTTGGCGACGGAGGCAGCAGGCAAATAGTTTTCAATTTCTTTTCCCATTGTGACCCAGGCAGTACCATCGTTGCTCTTAATTTCGTGGGCTATGCGCTGTTTGGTCGTGTTGATCTCGCCGCCTTCCGTTTTAATGTCACTGTCGATGACGATATATGCATTCCGGTTGTTTTTAAAGATTTCGCATTTTTCGCAATCGCCTGGAGCGTCAGCGGAGAAGTGGTAAAGAATCTTTCCGCCATAATAAACAATTTGATAATGAAGTTCTTCTTTGAGTTCTTCATCAAACAACTCAATCCACCTATTCAGGTAAATTCGATCGCTTGGCCCTTCCACCCAAATCACGCCATTCGACTGCAATAGGTCGCTCGCCCGCACGTCTAGGTCGTCGAGGATCCCTTTGTTGTGGACGTAAGTTGTCACGGTTCGACACGATGCCGTTTTGCCGTCGTGAGTAACATGAATGATTTGAGCGTCGGTACTCTTGCTGAAAAAATCTATCGCGACATTCGAGTGTGTCGTCAGCAGCATAGTTGGGCCATTGTTGATGGCGAGATTGAAAAGAAAGTCGAGCAGCCGTCTAAGAATTGCGGGGTGGAGATTATTTTCGAGTTCTTCAAATCCAAATATGTAATCACTGAGATTTCGCTTGTGCAGTTTAGGAAGCAAGATGATGTTTGCCAGAACAATGATCAATGTCTTGAGCCCACTGCCGGACTGAGACAATGGGACTAAACCTTTGCTTTCTTCTCGTAGGTAAATCTCCCATTCATCGTTATCGTTCTCTTGGTCGTCGATAGCCGTGAAAACTGCATCCGGATGCATTAGGTTGTTCAATACCGTTAGAAAATCCGTCTCGATAAAGTCATGTCGCAGTCCTAACTGAATCTGTAATTTTGAATTTGACAGGAATCCATGAAGGATATTCGTCACGCCTGTCCCACTCGGTTGTATCTTGTAGCTTCGTTCCCGTTTTTCCGGAGCGATGTCGCGCTCGGCACTGATTCGACAGAAATATTTGCCGGTGAATGGGTTGCACATTGATGCAGCAATTCGCTGCTTGACTTGTAATAGGCCGGCTTTTCCTACAATAGTGTCGTTAAAATTCACGAATGGATGTGTCTCCCGGAAAGACGCTGTGAATTCACGAAAATCGCTATGGCTACCGTTTAATGTCCATAAGACTTCTGCCCCTTTGATTCGATCAACGAACGTCTCGACGGTACCTAGATACTGCTGAGATTCGGTATATTCGTGCCACACTTTCTTGGCGATATTTTCATCTATTCGCGACGTCGCAAGAATTTTTGATGGATGGCCGTGATGATGGTGTTTCGCATCGATTGTATTTTGATTTTGCACAAGATACTCAAAAACGTCCAGAAGTGATGACTTGCCGCTATTGTTCCGTCCAATTATGAGGTTGAATGGCTTGAACGTTTCAAATCCTTGGGGCTCTTCCCCAAAGCATTTGAAATTCTCCAATTTGATTGAGATATCTGGTGCACCCATAATAATTCAAATTCTCGATCGAAATCGAATCCTCACTCCCCGCCCAACTCCTTCCACACAAACTCAAGATTCTCAACGTTCTCCTTCACATCCACCCCGGTCCATTCTTTGTAGAACGGAAAATCGATCTGCTCTTTGACCTGCTCCAGCGTCTTGCCGTCGTCGATGGCTTGCTGGATGTACGTCCGCAGTTCGACGAAATAGCGCTTCTGCGTTTCGATCAAACTCTTGTCGGCGGTTTCGCCGTGGCCGGGAGCGATGAGTTTGACGTCCAGCTTTTGCAATTCGCTGAGGACGCGGATCCAACTCGCCGTGTCGCTGTCGCCGGTGTAGTTGAATTGGCCGTTTACGCACGCATCACCCGTGAAGAGGATGCCGTGCTTCGGCAACCACGCGACGGCGTCGCCTGCGGTGTGAGCATGGCCCAGATGAAGCAACTCGACCCGCTGCGTGCCGTCGTCGATCACCATGCGGTGCGGGAAATACAAGCTCGGCGGCGTGAGGTCGAGCTTGCCGTATTCATCGGGTTTTTCTTTCTGCTGCGATGCGAACCACTGGGCGCCGTTGGTTTCGAAGAGAGGCTTGCTGTTCTCAGAGGCGACGACGATTGTGCCGTTTTTGGCGTAGACCGCGTTGCCGTCGGCGTGGTCGCCGTGGTAGTGCGTGTCGAAGACGTAGCGAATCGGTTTGTCGGTCTGCTCGCGGATGAGTTCGATCACCTGCTCGGCCTGGTTGGGGAAATTGGCGTCGATGACGAGCACGAAATCCTTGAACTCGACCCACCCCTGATTGCAGCCGATGAACTCGGGCTTCGTGAGAATCTTGCGGAAGTACACGCCCGGAGCGAGTTCGTGAATTTTCGTCTCCGTCGGCACAAACCAGCCGGCGGACCACCCGGCGACGCCGAGGATGACGGTGAGGGTGAGGAACGGGACGAGCGTGCGTTTCATGGGGGGCTCCTTTGGTGAAGTGGTGAGTTGATATGGTAATCGGACGCCGGTGGCAGCGAAAGCGAGAG
>JBBECD010000153.1:0-21090 GCA_040881995.1 Planctomycetaceae bacterium | reverse complement strand
CACTCGACCACAGCGGCCAATGGCAACTCCACTGGAAACTGCCAATCCCCACAAGAACTTAAACACGCCAAAAAGATTTGCCACACCCGCGGGCACCAGATCACCGGCGAACTCAAGATAAAGAAAACAAAAGCTGGTCCCCGCGAGTACCTCTATTACCGCTGCACGAAGTACAACAAGCCGGGACATCCCCGGACTCGTGTCACCGAAGCCGATCTCGACCGCCAGATGCTGGCCATCTTCGACCGCATGCGGATCGAAGACGAGACAGTTCGCGATTGGTTTCGTGCGGTGCTTGCTTCACAAACCCGCGATTCCCAGGCGGATTCCCTCGCCCAAAGGGCGGAGTTGCAGCGGCAGTCATCGTTGCTCGTGGCCCAGCAGGACAGGTTGCTCAACCTGCGGATTGATGACCAGATCGACGAAGAGACGTTCGTCAGGAAGCAAACCGAGCTTCGCGACCGCGTGGCGTCGATCAAGCTTCAGCTCGACGTCGTGGACCGCTCCCACGACGAAACGGCGGAATTGGCCCTCAAGGTGTTTGAACTTTCTCAAACCCTTCGGGAGCAATGGCTTACCGCCGACTATGCAGCCAAGCGACGAATCCTGGAAATCGTCTGTTTGAACTGCCGGCTCGTCGACGCAAAGCTATGTCCTGAAATAAGAAAACCCTTCGACGTTCTCGTCGAAGGGCTTCTTGTCCTCGAAAGTGGAGGCGGCGGGAATTGAACCCGCAGAAGAAATTGCGGCAATCTCTTTAGCCCCAATTGGTTGCGGGTTTTGCGAGGAGTGCGGCGCTGCACTGGCGCTGCATTTCAGCGGCTCTAATCGTCCTTGCGTGACCGTATTTGACGCTGATTTGCAATTGGTCATGTCTGCCTGGAATCGTCTTCCAAAACCGATTCGCAAGGCGATCACAGCCCTCGCTCTCTCACAAGAAGGGAGCGAGCTATGAGCAAATCAAGCTTCCAAGATTCAACATCGAGACGACAACAATTATCAGTTTGGGAGTTGCCGAAATTGCTGCGGTCAGTACATCAGCATCGCAAATCGAAACCGAAAAAATGTCGCGAGCGACCGCATTTTCGAGCGATCCTGGCATTCGTGCATCGAAACCGATTTGCTGTTGCGAGTCAGATTCAGCGACGATTTTCGAAGTTTCTGAAATCAGATCGCACCGCTCGCCGACATCTCGCTGAAATGGAATCGCTGGGATATGTGAGCGTCGTTGATGCGAACAATACGTCGCCGCTTTGGCCGAAGGTGTATTTCGTCACCGGCAGGGGAGTGGCCCGGCTCCGAAAAGCATTGCATGATCAAGGCCAAGAATGGTCGGAAGCCACGCATGATCGCCGACGATCCGACTGCTACTCAGCACAGCACGTTTTGCACGAACTTTTCATCAGCGAATTCTTGTTGCAAACATGGGAGTCAGCCGAAGCAAGCGACGATCTCGAAATTCTGACGATTCAGCGACGCTCGCTCGCGAAACACGACGCCTTCAAGGTCATCGTGGCCGGCCGACGTACCCGATTACAACCTGATGGCATGTTTCTCTATCGGCAGCAGGGGAGAGGAATGATGGCCTGCTTCGTCGAAATCGACCTCGACACGATGAGCCCTCGGCAGATCGCTGCCAAATTTCGCCGGTATCAAGGGTGGGTCGAGTCATCGGCCGGTTCTAAATATCTGAAATCGCTTTATGAGCGACACGGTGCAAGCAATCCCACAGCGGTGTTTCGCATTCTGATGATCATAGGAAGCAAGGATCAGAAGGCCGAAAATCGTCGCCTCGCTCGGATCGTGAAACTAGCATCCGAATTTCCGGCGCTTATCCGTCATCGATTGTGGTTTACGACGGTATCGCAGTGTTGGAACAACTCGGCGTCAAATGACGCAATGGCGGAGTCGAATTGGTTGCGATTAAATAATGCGTCGCTTTTTTGTCAAAGCCGGTGATCACCAATAGCCGGGCACCTTTAGGACAATCTCTCGTTGACGTGGCAGATCCTGAAGTCGTGAAATATCAGATTGCACCGGAAAAATGTGGAAATACAGCAAACATTTTTGTAGTATCGAATTACATTGTCCGTAATCGCAAATTCGAGGGGGATATTCTCGGAGAGGAACCTGCGAAATGCTCGAAGAAGACGATCAGCGAGTACCTGAAGCCGGCATTGGTTTTTGCCTGTCAGGGGGTGGATATCGTGCGATGCTATTCCATGTGGGGGCGATTCTGCGGCTCAATGAAGCCAAACTTTTGAGCCAGCTCGATCGAATCTCCAGTGTTTCCGGGGGGTCTATCACTGCTGGCGTGTTGGGTATGAACTGGAATAAACTCGACTTCCAGCCCAATACCCCAAATGCCGGCATTGCGACGAACCTCAACGAACTATTCGTGAAACCCATTCGAAAACTGGCCTCTGAGACTATCGACCGGATGTCGATTGTCGGAGGTCTTTTGGTTCCCGGCCTGAGCATCTCCGACATTATCGTTAACGAATACCGTCGGGTGCTGTTTGGCGATGCGACGCTGCAAAATCTGCCGTCCGACGACAAGGGTCCGCGATTTGTCATTAACGCGACGAACGTGCAGACCGCTTCCTTAGTTCGATTTTCCCGACCTTATTTTGCAGATTACAAAGTCGGCCGAGTCATCGATCCCGAGATACCTCTTGCCGTTGCGGTAGCTGCCTCATCCGCATTTCCCCCTGTCTTGTCGCCGCTCACACTTGACATCAACCCTTCCGATTTCGAGGTGGATGTGAAATGTCCGCTGCAATACGTGCCGTTTACCGACACGATGGTGCTCTCCGATGGCGGAGTGTATGACAATCTGGGATTGGAGACGGTGATCAAGCGATATCAGACGGTGTTAGTTAGCGATGCCGGTGGAAAGATTGATCCGGAACCCTCTCCCGCCGCTAATTGGGCAGAGCACTCCAAGCGAATTCTCGACATTATCGACGACCAGGTACGCAATTTACGAAAGCGATCGTTGATTTCCGATTATGTTGCAAAACGTTGTACCGGCACCTATTGGGGAATTCGCACCAACATTGCCGACTACGGAATCAGCGGAACGCTTCCGGCACCCCACGCGAAAACGATGGTGCTGGCAGCGACGCCAACGCGGTTGAAAGCACTTCCCACATCTATGCAGAATCAACTGATGAATTGGGGTTACGCCGTCTGCGACGCCGCCCTGCGGACGCATATGACCGATATCCTGCCGCCGGGTTTTGCCGCCCCGACTCAATTTCCGTTTCCGGATGGAGTGTGACGAACGAAAACAATTGGAAGCATCGAACACAGCTCTTTTCAGAAATATTGGGCGACAAACCATGGTCATAAAGCCGCAACCCGATGTCGATGTTACGACGACCGCGCCAACCGAAATGCCGACGAAACGCAGGCTGCGCGTATTTGCTTTCGATCCAAGTTTGTCGACCGAATTGGAGAATTACGACGTCAGCGAAGTCACCGTGGGCGTTCGCTGGGAAACAGACCTGAAACCCGGGCCGGTTGGTGAATATCTCGAAGTCATTGACGTCGACCCCGCCAGTGACTGCGTCTATGCGCCCATTGATCTCAACAATCCAGCGTTGTTGGCAAAGGATGGGCATGTGCCCTCTGAAGGCAATCCCCATTTTCACCAGCAAATGGTTTATGCAGTGGCCATGTCGACCATCCAGCACTTCGAACGTTCGTTAGGCCGCAAGGTCATGTGGTCGGACCAGCGATTCACGGTAACCGAGAATAAAAAGCAATCTGAGAAATGGGCGCCGACGGAGCGGCTGAGGATTTACCCGCACGCTCTGCGGGAAAACAATGCCTATTACGACTCGGAAAAAAAAGCATTGCTATTCGGCTATTTTCCCGCACAACCGGCGGAGGTCGATCTCGCCATGCCGGGCGGACTCGTCTTTACCTGTTTGTCGCACGATATCATCGCGCATGAGACGACCCACGCAATTCTCGATGGCATTCAGCCTCATTTCCTGGAACCCTCAAATCGTGACGTTCTCGCCTTTCATGAAGCGTTTTCAGATCTCGTGGCCCTTTTTCAGCACTTCACGTATCCCGAGGTGTTATCCCGTCAGATTGCCAGAGCACGCGGCAACTTGTCGACGGAAACGCTTCTCGGTCAGTTAGCGATGCAATTTGGGAAGGCTTCGGGGGAACGATGCGCATTGCGCGATGCGATCGGCGAAGTCGATGAGGCGACAAACGCGTGGCGGCGCCGCAAACCAGACCCCGCTGCGTTTCAAAAAGCTTCGGAGCCGCACGACCGCGGGGCGTTGTTCGTCGCGGCTGTCTTCGACGCCTACCTGGCGATTTACCGCCATCGTACGCGTGACTTATTTCGTATTGCGACGGGGGGCACTGGTGTTCTCCCCGACGGCGATCTGCATCCGGATCTCGTTCGGCGATTGGCGAACGAAGCCGCCAAGGTCGCCGAACATCTGCTGACGATGTCGATTCGCGCGGTCGATTATTGTCCTCCCGTCGACATCACGTTTGGCGATTATCTTCGTGCGCTAATTACGGCGGATTTCGACGTCATGCCTGAGGACGAGCGCAACTATCGCGTGGCGATTGTAGAGGCCTTCAGGAGTTGGGGGATTTATCCTGAAGACGTTCGCACCTTATCGATCGAGAGCCTGCGCTGGAATTCTCCTGACGATGCGACGCAAAACGATCAATTGAAACCATTCCTCTCCGGGATCTATGGCGTGTTGAACGATCATGATGCCCGCTGGGGGGGCGGACAGGCGTGGGAAGAACTGAGGAGCGGAGTGGATACGACCGGGAAGGCAGGTTTCGAACCGCGTCGCAAATTGACTCGCATGGAACTGAACCGGAGAACCGACGCCATTTCCGCGCGCCTGCATGAGGTGATTCGAGAAATGGCAAATCGCTCTTCCGGCAACGGTCGGACAATATCCAAGACCATTTTTGGCCTCAATGTCGCCAGCGGTCACGAAGCCGACACCAACTTCCGCGTCGCAAATCTGTGTCCCATTCGGCGACCCCACCCGGATGGAGGCGTCAAAGAAGATCTCCTGCTCCAAATCGTTCAACGACGTCCCGGCTACTTCGACCAAGAAATGCAAAAGACGGAAGATAAGCGTTTCAACTCTGTTGACGCGAGCGCCCCAGAACTAAGATCGTGCGATTTCAAGTTTCGCGGAGGGACGACGTTCATTATCGATCTGGAAACGTATCAACTCCGTTACGCCATTCAGAAAAGTATTTTTAGTCAGCATCGGATGAATCGCCAGCGAGAATATCTGATGGCTCTGATCGGATTAGACGAGCGAGAGCTGTATTTCGGTAAGACTCCCGATTCGATGCGTCTGGCTCATCTCCACGGACGAAAAGCAATTCACGAATGACCAATCCTCTTCGCGAGAATCGTCATGGCAAAAAATCGGAACTCGAAACGTAAAACAAACACTCGAGCCGACGCGAGCGAAACCGCACCGGTTAAAAGCCGTACAGACGGCGTCGTTGTCCGTATGTTTTGTCATGGCTTGGGGGACTGCTTTCTGCTATCGATCCCTGACGGTGACAATCGGCAATTCCACATTCTCATCGACTTGGGAATCGCCAAGGGTTCTCCCGATGAAGATGCAAAAATGGCCGACATCGTCGAACAGATTCACGTACTCACCGGCGGCACCGTCGACCTGCTGGTGATCACGCACGAACATTGGGACCATGTCTCGGGATTTGCTCAGGCGCATGGTGCCATCGAAAAGAACAAATTGAAGTTCAAACATCTCTGGTTGGCATGGACGGAGAACCCCCGCGACAAACTGGCGCGCGAGTTGAGGCAGCAATACGGTAAAGCCAAGCTCGCGTTAGCACAGGCGGTTGCGGCGGTAAAACTCTCTGGAAATTCAACCGCGATGGCGGCAGTCCGAAGCGGTATGGATGGCATCCTCGCTTTTTATGGGCCGGGGGATGAATTTGGGCCCGCCGTTCGTTCAGGAGCGAAAGCAACCAAGACCAGGCTGGGTACCGAAGACGCCATGAATCTCGCTAAAGATTTGGTCAAACGGCCCGGAGCCACGGGGTGCACCTTTTTAAAGCCGGGCGAAGTCTGTCGGTTAGCCGCGGCGACGCCGGACTCGCTCGCCGGCCAAATCAAAGTGCGGGTCTTGGGGCCTCCACGTGACGCCAAAGCCATACGCAAACTCGATAGCAAGACGACCACCTATCCCAAGCAGGAGCACCTGCACGCAGTCGTTCCCTGGTCATGGACGATGGCCGTCAATCGGATGGCAACGGATCAAATCTCGAATCGCTTCGAATCGGATCTGGAAATGCCGTTCGATCCCGCGCATCGCATTCCGCTCAAGCAGGCCGCCGAATCGAGCTTTTTCAAAGATTATTATTTCGATGGCGTGAAGCCGCGGCGAATGAATGCCGCGGTATATGGTGCAGCGGTTAGCCAACGTCGCATCGACGGTGACTGGCTGGCCCGCGGGGCGGAGCAACTGGCACTTTGGATAAACTCCTACACCAATAACGTCAGTCTCGTATTGGCCTTTGAACTGCCTTCCTCGAAGAAGATCTTGTTATTCGTCGGCGACGCCCAAGTCGGCAATTGGCTGTCGTGGCACGATCTGAAATTCGACGACGAGGCGGGCGAGAACGCCAAACCATTGACCGCAACGGACCTCCTCGCCAGAACCGTACTTTACAAAGTCGGACATCACGGCAGTCACAATGCTACGCTTCGGCAAAAGGGCTTGGAATTAATGACGCACGATGAACTCGTCGCCATGCTGCCGGTCGACTACGAGCAGGCACAAAGGCTGAGATACGGCGAGATGCCGCTCAAGTCCTTAATTAAGGCGATTAACGAAACGGCCTGCAAACGACTGCTGAGACTCGATACCCCCTGGGACGGAAACACGCCGCCCGGCGATTGGCCGGAGGGGATGATTAAACCGAGAATCGATTCGAAATCAAAGCGAAACGGCAAAGCAGCCGTCAATTTCATCGAGTACCAGGTGGTCGACCGCTATAGTGGGATCAAGTCCGAATGAGTGCTTACCGTTAGCGCACCGTCGGGATCGTCTCATCGAGCGAACCAAAATCCCGTTGTGCTCGGTTAACGGCACTGTCTCGTTTTTGCATGGCGTTACGCGTGGCAGCGCCTGACTTATCCCGCACCAGACTCATCGCAGGATTGACGACGGGCAAATTCTCGGCCACGTTGACGAGGGGAGCCATAATGATTTTTCTCCCCTCGCGGATCCCGTCCAATGCGAGACCGGCGGCGCCGACCGTCGTCTCTTTGACGGTGTGTGCCGCTTCAATGACTCCCGCGCGTTCGAGGACTGACACTCCCGCGCTACCGACCCCGGCAACGCCCTTTCCAACGATGCGACCTGCCGGCGTATAGTTGCGATACGAGACGGTGACGATTCCTCGGCGTTTGAAGCTGAGCGTCATGCCTCGATTCCCATAATCGTATTCGATGGTCGAGGCCGTATAGCAGACCCGGGGCGCACCCGGCAACAGATTCGCTTCAACGTACATTCGCTCGTGAGTATAGGGGTGGGTCACCACGATAATTGACGGCCCGCCAGGAAGCAGCGGCCCCTGAAATCGGCGATCGCCCGTGTAATAATAGCGATGTACGAGAACCGTAGGCGGAATATCCACCTGCCGGCCATCCGGCCCGTCAGGGCCGACCATGACCGCAGGATTTCCCACCGGGTCGACTCCCGGATCGAGAATCTCAATCTCCAATGTGGCCGGAACGCGGGCACGCCGATGATCGGCAAAAGCGGTCGTCACGATATTCCCGCAGAATAATAGCACCGCGACGACCGCTAGGCGGCGCTCAAATTGATTCATCTTCATTAGCCATACCTCCTGCCGGAAAATAATCGCGGCGAACCGCGTTAGCGATAGGCGAATTCAATTTCGAAGCGATTGATCAAATCGAAGTCCTGGGCTGCATCTAAATCTCCGCTGAAAATCACCTCGCGCGGTTGGCCCCGTTCCACCCAAAACGGTTTCATCGCCCGATGAAACAACACAGGTTGGGCGACACGTTTGGTTTCCATCGTCTGCGATGCGCCGAATCCCTTCGCGACGACGTGAAATTCGTTTCGCTTCAGGTATGTTGTTGGCTTCTCAAGCGGCCGCAGTGCCACCGCAGTTCCTGCCGGAGTTTTATTTGACGGCTCATTAGGATTCTGCTCGGCGCGAACGAACAACTCCCAATGTCCGTTCGACCAGAGAATGAGCGATGCTCGCGACAAAACGCAGTGTTCCACGGCGATCTGTTCTTGTGCCAAAGCGAAATAGCGAACGCGCGGCGGTTCCGCCGTTGCCTCGGCGGCAACGCTTGTCGCTTTGGCCAAGACGTCGGGAGTCGTCTCCGTCTCTATGAGCGATATTCCGGTAAAAGTTAATGCCCGAGCGTGAGCCACGGTCGGTTTTAAACCGTACCCGTCGTAACACGGCAGGCCGGTGAGACACCTCGCCCTCGTGCGGTGCCCCGCAAACCCAAACCGATACTCCACTCCCGCGAGAGTAAGGGACATCAGGACAAAAACGGCACACCACATTCGTGTCCTTAAAATTTTGCGGATAAACATCGTTCACACCTCTCGGTCATTCATCTGCGATGAGCGACGCGTCCGGGGACGAGCTCGCGTTGGGAATCACATGCTTAGAACTTACTTCTCAAGAGCGGCAGAAATTTCTTTTTGCGAGGCGGAGCGGTGTTGTCACCTTCGAGCCGGACGCGTCCCTCGACGTCGTCGTCTTCCTCCTGAATCCGTCGGGATGAGCGGGCAGTTCCGTCGTCATCGCTGCCGCTTGTTCGGTCCGGCCTGGACGCGCCTGCATAATAACCTGCCGGAGTCACGCGATCCTCCTGCAACGCATTCCCTTGAGTGCCCTGTGCGGGTTCTCCGAAGGGATTTCCCTGTTCTCCACGCGGCAACGATCGACTTCGCGTTGAGGTCGGATTCGCTCCGGTCGTCGGCATCCTTCGCAGATTCATGCTGGTCGGCAAAGGGAGTCCGTCGAATTCGTCGTTCGGTGGGAGCGACGAAGATGAAGTGGGTGCCGGCGGTCTGGGTGAGAGCGAACCAGGCGCGGGCATTTGGAGACCGGGCCCGTCGGGTCGGATTTGCTCAATCCACTCGTCACTGGATGGCTGTTGCCCGCCCTCGTGCGATCGTAAGGGAGCGGGATAACCTCCCTCCACAGAATAACCCCCATTCCACAAATCCCCATCCTGGCACTTCGACGGCTCGTAAATAGGCGATACTTCGTCAGGATGATACTCCGGTATCGGTCGTTGGCTGCGATAAAGTTTCGGCCGACGCGGGTTATTCGGAAAAGTGTCCTTCTTGTACGTTTTTTCAATTTGCAGAAATTCATCGACTTTCTGGCTGGAGAAATCATAGACTTGATCGCTGACCGTCTTTCGCCGGCCTCGCGCTCGGTAGTCGTCGTAGCGCAGGCTTTGCGAATCGATATCGGCGACGGCGGGAGCCCAGCGCAGGCCCATCAGATCGAACAGCGTGGGGAAAATCGTCGCCTGAGCCATGACGATGTTCTGCTGGAGCGACGATTCCGCGCTCGGCAGCGGACGGAACAACATTCCCACGCCGGGAATATCCTCGAACAGCGGCACGCCGCGCGATGTACGCGATGCCTTCAATGCAATCTGATAGTCGCTCACTTTCCGCAGTTCGAAGTTGCTCAACTGCACGTCGGTGTCGATGAAGTGTTGCTTCACGCGGCCCAAGTGCTTTTCGTCGGCACGAACCGGTTCACGCACATTGGTGCGATACATATAGTTGAAGTGAAATACGACCGCTTGTCCGTCCGGTTGAATCACGGGCCGGATTTCAAAACCCGTCCCCGTCTCGAATTTGTAGATCGCCGGATCGGGAATCAAGGCTTCCAGCGGCGTGTCGAATTCGCGAGTACCAGGCCCGGCTTGCGCCATGATATGCTCATCCGTTGCACTCGGCAGTCCCGGAAGCACATTGCGGACGGACGAACCCCCGGCGCCGTGATGGGCCGGCGAACTCGTTGGTTGTCCGCTGTGGAGTTTGGTGAGCGCCAGGAATGTGGGGTCGGTCAGCATGGCGCCGTACTGGTCATATGCCGCCATCGCCCCGTCGAAGGCTTCCTGAATCAGAATGTCGCGTTTCGGCAGGTCGAATTCCATCGTCGCCTGCGGCGACACTTTGCCGAACTGACGATTGTTGGTGAGTATGCTGGTCGTCTCAATCTGCGCCAGGTTCACATCCCACATCCGACTCGCCTGCCGCACCCCTTGAAACGCCGGTTTGTAGAACTGGGTATTAAAGTCGTCATCGAGAGCCGTAATGAGGCGTTTGATGTAGTTGTCGATATTCGCCGTATGTGCACGGGTGCCTTCGAGGAGTTCGATGTACTTGTCTTCGGTCTCGGCGATGAGGTGATCGAGGAACCGGCGGTGGTCGAGAGGGTACGCACGCAGTTTCGCTCTTTGAACTGCGATTAGCTGTCGTCGAACTTGCGTTTCGAGCTCAGCGAACTGTTCAGTCACTTTCCTATCAATTTCTACGGTATTAATTTTTGTCTTAAATTCCGGCTTCAAACCATGAGCCACTTGGGATTTCAATTTCGTCCATTGCCTCATAACTGCGGCATGATCGTATGGATCAGCGACGAGTAGATCTAACAAAACTGTCGCCATGCTTGACCAACATTCGACTCGAGCTTGCGCGTCTTTATAAATGTGAATTAAATTTCTGTGACCGTAGACGAGTATCTTAATGTTGCTGAGTCGACGTCGTTGGTCATCTACGGCTCCTCGGCTCCGTATGGTAGCTGCAACCTGCTGAACCCAACGTGTTTCGGAAGCGATCAATTTCCGGAGGCTAGGATCCTGCCACGTAAATTGCGAACAATACGTCACCATGCCGTAATTTTCATCGATGGCTTGATGGATTAGCTCGTTCCACGCCTCCATAAACTCCTTTTCAGTTGGCGCGAGCCGCTGACCGGCACCAGCGAATTCAACTACAGAATCGTTTAACGCTTGACGCAGCCTAATTTTGACCGGATATGCGACACCTTTAGAGACGATATCGAACCGCACTGTCATCGCTTTTTGATCGATCTGAATGTCATTCGGCGTATTCGTGCTTCGCCCTTCAGTAGAAGGCTTCGCATTTGGTTCGAGCTTTTCTAGCACCTTCGCCCGCAGGTCGATATTCCTGTTGTTGTTTTCCTTCATTACGTCATCGATTGCGTCTATGACTCTTTCCAATTCGGATAGCCCCCGGAGTGCCGTTGCGGGGTCCAAGTTACTCCTCATCACCGCAATTGCGGTCGTGAGTTCAAGAGCCGCCGTCTCTTGGATTTCAATTCGCTTTTCTAGTGCCTCTTCCTGTTGTTTTTCGGCCTCACCTGCCTCGATTTGGCGTCGGCGCAACGTTCCGTTCCGATCTGGATCGTTTTGTTCAATCAGTCCTCGCTCCACCACGCGCTGGCGCAGTTCCACCTCCGTAATCATCCGGCTCTTGAAAATCTGTGCGAGTTTCAAAAACTCTCGCTGAGACGGGTTGAGCGTGTCGGTGCCGTGAACCTGGGCGTTGAAGAAGCCGGCGAAATTGGCGAACTTGGCGTTGAAGGCCATGAGGCGATCTTCCTGATTGACCCCTTTCTCGACCATTCGCTTCGTCTTCTTCTTGCCATCCCACAAGAAGTGAGGCGCATAGCCGGCCTGATGGTAGTTCAATTCTGCATCGACGAGTTCGCCTTCGAGCTTGGAATTAAAGATGTACAAAATCTCGTTGCGGGTATCGTTCTTGGCGAGCGCCATAACAAATAAGGCCGAAGCCAGACTGGTCGTGTCCATCGAGTGCAGCGACAACAGTTTATTCCCCGTCTTGAGAAACTCGCTGTCCATTTGGCACAATTCATCGATGAAATCTTCACCGAAGAAGGCGTATAAATATTTCTTGTCGCGCTCGGCCTGGCTTCGTCCGACGCACATGGCCTCGGCTTCCATCGCCTTCAGCGAGGCGACTTGCAAGATCGACTGCCGCAGCATTTCGGTGGACTGCGTCGTCAAGAACCGGGCGTGTTCGATATAGTTGTCGATGCGTCCCACGACTTTTTCCATGCGGTCGCCATGTTCGCCGTTGACTTGCGCCGTGTGAATGCTGATCCGCACCTGGCCGACGGGTTGATCGATTTCGTTGATCATCGTACGGATTTTGTTGATGCCGGCGAGAGGTCCGCGCAATTGGATGACCCCTTCCCCGATGACCGAGATCGACACCTGGGCGACCGGATCGTCCGAATCGGGCTTGCCCGCCGCGTAGGTGTCGGGATCCTCGTGTGCCGCGGCGACCTCGCGGCGGAACTGATCCTCGCGCAGGCGGTCTTCCTCGGCTTGCTTGTCGGCAGCGTCGTTGGCGGCTTTGATCTCCGCATCTCTGGCCACCTCTAACTGGCCTGCGATCGCACCGATTCGTGATCGAGAAGCGTTAGCGTCGGCATTCGCTGCCGTCTGTTTTCGTTTTGCCGGAGCAATGCTTAGGTCGAGGCTCTTGAGCATTGCTTCGTGTCGACTGATCAAAATGGGGAGATGTTTCAAAGTCTTGTCGAATTCCTCTTTTTCAGCTTCAGGAGGTTCCGGCTGATTGTTCATTTCATCGAATTGAGTTCTCATATCTTCCAGTTCGGCCTGAAGATTCGATTTTCGTACCTCGTCGGCTTCGAGAGCTTGCGAAATTTCTTCGACGGTTTGTTCGGCCTGTGCGAGATTGGCTTGTTCGTTTTGGAGTTCGTTTTCTAGCTGGCGGGCCTTTTGAGCCGCCTGGACGGCTCGCATCTCGAAGGCGCGGCGTTCGTCGGTTTTCTCATCGGCGGCTCGACGGACTTTATCGGCCAGTTGCCGTTTCATAGAAACCGCCTGATGATTCAGCGATTCGACCTCGCGGTTGATGATCTGCGCCACGCGGTGAGCGTCCCGATAATAGTAAAGCCGTGCCACGCGCGTTTCGACGTGGTCGGAGGGCAGGAAGGTTTCTGGATTTGAGCGAGCTTTCGTATATTCTTGATATGGTACGTGTTCAACTCTCTTGGGAGCGGGAACTTCGGGTTCAAATCCACTTGCGAGTGCTAAAGCCGGTGAAAGTATGATGCTGTGATCTGTTCCCGGCGTTACACCATCACCGCGAAATGGATTTCCCAGGATATCGGTAAGAGTCCCTTTGATGATCAGGCGATAGGTATCGACAGCTGGATCATCTGCTGTGGTGAGAATGACGGTCTTGCGATCGCTGTCCAATCTCGCCTCGGTGATGTCAAAATGGGTTTCCGCGCTTGTGTCGGTCCTCCCGTGGCGACGTTTGAGCTCAAAGTTTCCTTTCAAATCATTGGGCGAGTATGTGCCCTGAATTTCGATCGGTGTGACAAAAGAGACTCGAATGTCTTTGCCGATTGCTTCTGAACCAAAATTAATGGGCACGACTCTGTCATACGTCGGACCGTCTTTCAGGATCATGATCCTAATGGGTTGACTTCTCGTAACAACTTGATCATCCGGCGTTTTCAGATATTGTGCTTCAATTATGAACACGCCCGCTTTTGAAAATTCGACGTCAATATCATCTGCAATATTGGCTCCAAGCGGTTTTGTTCCCAAAATTGATTGCGACCTTACGTCAACAATATGGACCGTAGCATTTGTGACATCATCAGGTTTGTCCTTGATAGCCACAGAAACAATGGCATTTAAATTGTTGCTGAGAAACGTGCCGCCAGGAGATGTAGGAAGACTTGAACTAATTGTTATCGAAACCGGAGTTTCTTCTGCTGATACAAGTTGAATTCCCTGAGGCGTCGAGCTCTTGTGTTCATTTAAATCGATTGCAGTTTCGACGGTGTTCTGGGGCGAAGCAAGGACTTCCGGTTGTGTTTCAGACGCTGCCGATTGCGGCACATCTTGCAGACCGGTGTCCTCTTCCTGATAATTGACCGGACGGAGCGACCCGTCACGAAGCGGGCGCTCTAAAGATCGGATTCGTTTCGAGCGAACCACGGATTCTTCGGAGTGATTTTCGGCTCCAGATGGCTTCAACATTTGGGCATGCTGCATGTTCAAATGGGAAACCCACATGCCGATCCCCAGTCCGGTGAGCATCACCAGGCAGAAACCGATCGAATTCAACAATTGGTTCAGTCCGTGTCGCGGCATAACGGCGTCCTTGCCCAGAATTCGTTATTGAGGAAGCTCATCCGAAAAGAGGCGACCGATGTTGGAAATGTCGCTTCCGGCTCAGTTGTTCCAGATGTGTCCGTGTTATCATCGGATACCGAATATAGCGATAAAAGCGGATGTACCAAAAACATTCGTCTTTCCGCATTTGACAAAAATTCCCTCCGCAAAGTTTGCGCATTTTATCGGGGCGCATTTTTGGGATCGCATGTGCACATTCACTGTTCGAGCGGGATCTTGGGGAAATTTCTGACAATTATTGAAAAATACCCTGTTCAGGTGATTTCATCACATGCTCAAGACGGCATTCTGAGGGATTAGACGCACGGAAACGAAGGAATCATGACCCATTCCTGCGCATAACATTCCAATTCGCTTCGATGGTGCTTTATTCATTACCGCGAGTTTTTCCTTTCGTGATTGAGGGTCTGACCCTCTCCAATGGCTCGATTCTCTCGAAGAATTTGACACGGACAAAGGTGGGCTGACCCGATCGCAGAAGTCTCCTTCCGGCAGGTGGATTTCATGCTCAGCGCGCAACCAACGAAAATCTGCAACTAAAACCTGAAATTGGTTCTTCAGCGAAAAGGACCATTCCCATCGAATTGCAACTGTGGTCGCTCAGTAATTAAACCCTGTAACACTGAAAACGAGGGTGATGCATGCAACCGCAAAACGAAAAATTATTTACCGAAGTTCAGTCCGCCGAAGTTGAGGCGATTTATCGCCGACGCAGGGAGGCGGGGTTCAACGATCCACAGACGGAGAAAACCGGCACTCCGCCAACGGTCGGACTCGCATTTTCGGGGGGTGGCATTCGTAGCGGCAGTGTATGTCTGGGATTCCTGCAAGCGCTTTATCGGCGTCACGTCCTCAGGCACGTCGACTATCTTTCTACGGTTTCGGGCGGTGGTTATGCGGGCGCCTTTTTTTCATCGCTCGTCTTGGACGATGTGAAATATCCCAAGATCGATTGGAAACCGGGTATCCCGTCGGGCAAGGGAACGACGCTGGCGATTCTCCCTAATCCAGCAGGACAACAACCGGACGTGATCAGGAGATTGATGCACGGCGGACAGCGGTTGAACGATCCGCTGTCGTTTGTAAGAAGCTGGTTTCTGGGCGTCATTTTACTAAATCTATTCGCCCTCAGCGGTCTGATTGTTGTGGCCGCTCTGTTTGCGCTCTTTTTTCGCATGCTCGATCTGAAGGGATCCATGTTTTGGCTGAGGGACTTCGGCGTCGTCAGCGATGTCGATCGCGCCTTTTTCTGGCCGCTGATCGCTTTTCTGTTGTGGATTGGTGTGACGATCGGATCTCGGTGGTGGAAATGGTGCCTTCGGTTGCGAAATCTGCTGTTCGCGGTCTTTTGCACCATGCTGGCGATGGGATTTTGCACGTATTTGCTGACCGCTGATCTTGCATCTCCCGTTGCAGAAAAAACGTCGGAAATGCCGGATCAATGGCGACAATCTTTGAACAACTGGACGGGACAGATTACGACCTTTTTGCTTGTGGCGCTGGGAGGAGCATTGCTTCCCTACCTGAATCCCAAGCGGCTGTTGCAAAGCGGTACGGAACCGCAAAAAGGTGGTCACGGCGTCGTCGAGGGTTGGATCTTTGCGATTACGAGTCGCGCTTTACTCTACGGCGTGCCCTTGCTCGCTTTTGCGATTCTGACCCGCGAAAATATCTCCGGGGAAAACGAAACGAGAGAGAATTATTACCATCTTCAAAGTATGCATCTCGATAAATTTGACGCCTTCTGGTATCGAGTCTGGTGGGAAAAGCGGCGGGATGTGAGTCCCGGTAACGACATCTGGGACAAGGTGGAATCGGCACTACACAACGACAAAGAAGTGCAAGAGAAGCTTAACGAGTTAAAAGCAGAAAGTTTGCCGAAGAATGCATTTTCGAAAACTACGATTGGGAAAATCGTGGACGAGTACAAAGCTGTGAGAAAACTTGACGAAACAAATTCATGGGAAAATGCCATAAAGGCGTCCCACATATTCCCGTGGATGTGGGCATCAGTCCGGCAAGCCAACCTGAGGCGGAATACCACATATGATTTGCAGGAAAAGGCTGCGAAAAAACTCAATGAGGTATTGGCGAATCCCGACTTCGCAGATTCATTGGCACCGTTTTCGTTCCCGTTAAACCTTGTACTTCGTCCCGAGGACACTCCCTATATCGACAATGATCGATTGCAGACTCTGACGGGGGAGCTTCGACGACTGCCTCCCGTACCGAACAATCAAGCGGATTCAGCAGGGAACTCATGGTGGAAAGCCTTGTTGAATTCAATGATGGGAAGGCCGCCGAGTTCCGCACAGGCGAACACGGACGACGCGCGTGGAAAGTATTTGCAGCGAGAAATTCGCCGGATTAACTGGGAATTTCTTCATGCGCATTACGGCCCCGTTGTGCGTTCTCCAGACACGGTATTCGCCCTGGTGGTGGCCGGAAAAGATCAACAAAGGCGCGCGACCGTTCTTTACGTCGCCGTCGCCGTCTTTCTCATGACGGGCTTTCTGATCGATTTGAATTCGGTGTCGCTGCACGGTTATTATCGCCAGAAACTGGGAGAACTCTGGATCAATGAGTTATCCGATTATGGCTACAAAATTCCGCTGAAGTCGGTGAATACGACCGAGAAGGGGGCGCCCTATCATCTCATTAACGGCGCGTTGAATTTGATGCAACGCTCCGGCGGCCATTCGCAAAAAGCGACGACCCGGTTTACATTTTCTCGATTTTACTGCGGCTCGACGCCGACCGGGTTTGCGCGCACCGAACATTATTGCCCACAACAGGTGAACCTCGCGGATGCTATTGGAATTTCAGCCGCCGCGATCAATCCCACGGCGGTAAAAAATCCTTTGGCGCGTGTATTGTTGCTGATTCTGAATTTTCGATTGGGGCAATGGCTCCCCAATCCAAAATTCAATTCGCCCGACAGCTGGTGGGCGGTTCCCCTGCGATTGTTTTTCAACTGGATACGTTATTGGGATCCGGAAGATCGCGTCTATTGCTTCGTATCGGACGGCGGACACGATGAAAACACCGGCGTGTCGGCGTTGTTGGAGCGCAAGTGCCGCATCATCATCGCCGTGGACGCGACGTATGATCCCGATTATGAGTTTGCCGATTTTCTCAAGCTGATACGCATTGCCGCCGAAGAACATGGGGCGCAAATTGTCGGGCTTGACAAAGATCGTCGCACCTTGCCGATTACTTTCGAAACCTTGAAACCGGCACCGACGAAAGAAAGTTCTCGTCAGCCGCAATCGAACGAACACGAGAAGAGTTCAAAACGCGGTGCAAGTCTCGCCGAATCGAGTTTTCTTGTGCTCGGTATTAAGTATATATCAACACCGGACGAATCGGAGAAGGAGTATTCGGAGCGTGAATTGGACGGTTATCTGCTTCTTGTAAAGCCCAACTTGACCAAAGACGCACCGACCTCGTTGTATCATTACCGTTATGCAAATTACGATTTTCCGCACGACATGACTCTCGATCAGTTTTACGACCACGAGCGTTTCGCCAGTTATGTACAACTGGGAGAGCATATCGGCAACGCGATGTGCAAGACGCATTTCAGCGAGTCGTCACTGTCCGGTGATCAATGCTGGCTGGCTGACTCTTGGAATCCGACGGAAAATGCAAATGAAAAAGATGCAAAGTCGAAAAGATCCACTGGTCGGCAGGATTCGACGGCGACCGATCAAGAAGTGATTCGATTGAGGGATCTCGGGCGGACGCCATTTAATAAAACAAATATTGACCAGATACCACAAAATGCCAGCGGCGTTTTTGTATTATACGAAGACCGGGAGATTATATACATAAACGATTCAGTGGCGACACGCGGTTCGGACCTACGTAAGCGATTGAAGGACTTTCAAAATGGAAAGGAAGGAAGCGGTTTACGGCAATCTACGCATTTCGCCTATCGGCTCGCAGAGCATTCAAGCAAGCTTGCGGAGCAACTTCGGGATGAGTTTCGGCAGAAATATGGCAGGGAGCCGAAGTACCAAACTCGCCGCTAAGGTTCGACAGGAACGAGCCACGTTGGCTTGGAATGACCTCGAAGAAAAGAACCGCCGCCGGCATATTCGCCGAATTCATCGAAAACAATCTCGCGATTCCCAAACGGAATGTCGCCAAAAACCCGCAATCGGTAACGCGCAGAGCTACCGGGAACAATTTCAAATTGAAACGTTAATCCGCTGACCGGATCTTCGATGATTTGTTCGGCAACATTCCATCCAGTAGAAGTCATCTCATTCATGGCATCCAATCCATGGTCTAGGGATCGTGTGTCCGTGCGTTCAAAAGAGGCATATGGTCGGATAATATGGCTCATGAGTCAATAGGGAATTGACTCGGTCGCCGACTCAGGGACACCTGAAGAAACCCGCTTCCCCACACGTCGCAACCTCTTGTGTGATAGTGCCTTACGACTTTCAAATGGAGGCGGCGGAAATTGAACCCACAGAAGAAATCGCAGGAAACTCTATGCCCCCAGTGGTTGCGAGTTTTGTGAGGAATGCGGCGCTGCACCGGCGCTGCAGTTCGGCGGCTCAAACCGGCCTTGCGCGACCATTCTTGACGCCGATTTGCAATCGATCGTCAGGGCGTGGAATCATCTACCGAAGATCATTCGCGATGCCATGACGGCACTCGCTCTCTCACAAGAGGGGAGCGAGTCATGACCGAATTCACTTTCAAGAGCTCGCGTTGGTTCTGTTCCGAAGGTCGAAGGTCTGACGACATAACATCTTGTTCCGACAATGGTTTACGCGAAGCAGATGCTTTGGCTTGCACTCCTGCTTGCACCAACAATGATCCCGAATTGACGCGAATCATCGCGGCTTGGCCTCAATTGACACTCAAGTTGCGTTCCGCATTGCTGGCGATGATTGATGCTGTGGGAGGTGCATCATGAGTGCGGTCGGCACCCTTGGCGATCATCCCCGGAACGGCCGACAACCATTGTCGGTCTGGGAACTGCCAAAGCTGCTTCGTTCGGTTCATCGTCATCGCAAATCGTCGACGAGAAAGTGCCGCGAGCGACCGCATTACCGTGCGATTCTGGCATTCGTGCATCGAAACCGATTTGCTGTTGCGAGTCAGATTCAGCGACGATTTTCGAAGTTTCTGAAATCAGATCGCACCGCTCGCCGACATCTCGCTGAAATGGAATCGCTTGGATATTTGGCAGTCGTCGACACCAACAACACGAGCCCGCTTTGGCCCAAGGTGTACTTCGTAACCAGCAGGGGAGTAAGCCGACTGAAGAAGGCTCTCGACGATCAGGGGCAGAAATGGACGGAAACGGCTCACGATCGCCGACGATATGATGGCCATTCGGCACAGCATGTTTTGCACGAGTTATTCATCACAGAATTTCTTCTGCAAACGTGGAAGGCCGCAGAATCAAGAGTCGATCTGGAGATTCTGACAACACAACGCCGCTCTCTCGCAAGACACGATTCGTTCAAAGTAACCGTCGCCGGTCGGCGAACACGTTTGCAACCCGACGGCATGTTTCTGTATCGCCAAGTGGGGAGAGGCATGATGTGCTGCTTCGTTGAACTCGACCTCGGCACGATGAGCCCCCGGCAGATCGAGGGGAAGTTTCGCCGGTATCAGGCTTGGGCAGAATCGTCTGCTGGAACGGAATATCTGAAATCGCTTTATGCTCGCCACGGTGCCGCGAAGCCGACGGCGGCATTTCGGATTCTGATGGTGGTTGGGAGTCGCAATGAACGGTGCGAAGTTCAACGACTGACCCGAATTATGGAACTCGCCGCCGAATTCCCACCTATCATTCGACATCGGTCGTGGTTGACGACAGTTTCGCGATGCGAGAGCACCGCTGAATCGAGTCAACTATTGACAGAACCAATTTGGTTTCGCTCGCAAGAAGGGGAAAAATCGAGCGGGTGTGAGAAGCTGATCTGTGGAAGATACGATTGACGTGAAGAAGCAGCCCGGCAAGTTGATCGTGCTGTCGCCGTTTCAATCCGCGCCCCCCGTGAGGGGAGCGATAATATGAGCAAGTTTTCAAACGTCGTCGAAAAAGTTTCAATCCGCGCCCCCCGTGAGGGGAGCGATTTTCGAGGTTGCCGAAAGCGATGTTGTCGCAATCGTTTCAATCCGCGCCCCCCGTGAGGGGAGCGATCGGTTGATCTCATCGGCAAGGGCAAGGGAACGGGTTTCAATCCGCGCCCCCCGTGAGGGGAGCGATGCTATCTGGATTCCCAAGTACCTCCAGGAAGCAGTTTCAATCCGCGCCCCCCGTGAGGGGAGCGATGAGACGATCGAGTTGCTGACGGCACGTCCGAAGGTTTCAATCCGCGCCCCCCGTGAGGGGAGCGATGCGAAGCGGAGGAAAATAGGGGATAGGGGCTTGGTTTCAATCCGCGCCCCCCGTGAGGGGAGCGATGAGCGCAGGCTGGCGGGATTCGTAGACATCCCCGTGTTTCAATCCGCGCCCCCCGTGAGGGGAGCGATCCAATGGCCCATGCCGACTGAGTCCACCCTAACGGTTTCAATCCGCGCCCCCCGTGAGGGGAGCGATGTTCGAAGGGATGGCCGGCGACATGGTCCGCGACTGGTTTCAATCCGCGCCCCCCGTGAGGGGAGCGATGTGCCAGGGCGATTGCACGCTAAATCACTTGCCGAACAGCACTTTCGCTAGGTACGTATCGTCCCAGCCGGCGGTGAGCCGTTTGTTCTTGATGCCCACCTTGGCGGTTATACCCCACGCGGCAGTGAATGAGGTATTCCGTTGCGGGTTGGTTTGTGGT
>JBBECD010000152.1:0-21266 GCA_040881995.1 Planctomycetaceae bacterium | reverse complement strand
CGTACCTAGCGAAAGTGCTGTTCGGCAAGTGATTTAGCGTGCAATCGCCCTGGATGGCAAGTCAGTCTTCTTGTGTTGCAGTGGTTGCAAAGACGAAGCCATGGAACACAGCAAGGAAACTTTGGCCAGGGTCGAGAAGCTCAACAAGTGCGCGGCCGCTATCGCGAAGCTGCGGGTCGCCGATCGACCGCTCGCGGAAGCTCAACTCTTGTGCCCGATCGACGTGGGCAGCCGTCTCGGTTCTATGGGCACGCCGGTGAAGCTGATGTTGGAGGGCAAACCGGTCTTCCTGTGCTGCAAGGGGTGCGAAAATGCCGCTCGCGAGGACGCCAAGGCGACCTTGGCCAAAGTCGAAGAGCTCAAGAAGGAGAACGCCGAAGCCGTGTATCACGACGGTCACGATCACAAGCACGGAGCGCCTCGCCATGAGCACAGGCAAGGAGCCGTTCGGAAGAAGTAGTCAGACGGTGTGACTTCCATGGTTGACACCGGCCTCTGTTTAGCAACAACCAAAACGTTGGCTTCGACGACAATTGATTCTCTGAAAAAAAGAGCGCCAGACAGTTGGCCGGTGCCTTGTTCAAATTCCCTAGGAAGTGCTTGCGGCCGAACCGCTTCGTTCGATGGGGCCGCCGCTCAAATTGATCGTCAACGAACAGCCTGTCTTCATCTGCTGCAAAGACTGCGAGAACACGGGAGGAAAATAAGTCATGTGGAAACGATTTCTTCGTAGCATTTATGTTCGATTGGTCGTATTGCTACTGGTCGTTTATGGCGCGCGATCCTTCGCACACGAGGGGCATCAACCATTGCCGACCAAGGGGGTGCAGGTTGATCTCAAGAAGGGACATCTCACGCTCAGTCGAGCCGCCCGCGATGTACTCGACGTACGAACGGCTGTGGTCAAGACAAGTGCCGTAACAGGGGGCGTAAGGGCCTACGCCAGCGCCGTTGCCCCGTGGACTAGACACGCCTATGTCACAACGAAATTGCCGGGACGAATTGTGAATCTGCATGTCCAGCCCGGGGACACCGTCGAAGCAGGGGAGTTGCTTGCCGAACTCGACTCTTCTGACCTGCATACATTAAGGCTGGATTATCAGAAGTCGCAAAACGAACTCGAGTTATCGGTCAAGATTCTCGATTCACTTACTCCTGCCGTAAAGGAAGGGGCAATTCCCGCTCAACGGCTCGTCGAGGCGGAAAACACCCATCGGCAGAACCAAAATGCGCTCGACGTGCTGCGTGCCAAAGCGGTTGGGCTGCGCGTACCTGAAGCGGAACTCGTCACGCCCTCCGCTGGGGATGCTCCGCCATTACGACTGCAGGTCGCCAGTCCGATTAGCGGAGTCGTCGTGCCTGCCGATGTCGCCATCGGCAAATTTGTAGAGCCGACCGAACATGTGTTCGAAATCGTGGACACGACACGTGTTTGGGTGAAGATTGGCGTGCTCGAGCGCGACTTGCACCGAGTTCAAGAAGGTCAGGCGGTACGAGTCTCGTTTCAAGGGATTCCCGGCAAGATATTCAACGCGAAAGTGGACAAACTCGGATGGTTGATCGATCCGATATCGCATCAAGGGACCGCTTGGGTCGAGATCGTGAATAGTGAGACCGGCCCGCGTTTATTGCCGGGCATGAATGGTCAAGCGGAGTTTATTCTGCCGGGACGCGCTCAGGGGCTGAGTGTGCCAGCGGCCTCTGTTTTCAGCGACGGTGCTGAGCGGTACGTGTTCGTTGAAGAGACGGCAACTAAATCCGGCTCCGAATACCGCAAGAAGCCCGTTGTCATCGGCTGGCAGACGCGCGACGTTGCGGAGGTTATCTCGGGAGATATCTATCCCGGCGACCGCGTCGTGACCCGCGGCGGTCACGAACTGTCGAGTCTATTTTTTCTCGGGATCCTGCGGCTTAGTCCCGAAACAGCCAAGAGTATCGGATTAAAAGTGGAACCGGTTTCGGACCGTATCGTTGAACGGATTCTGCGAATTGATGGTTTGATTGACGTGCCGCCGCAACGGCGCACAACCGCTTCGTCGCAATTGTCTGGCACGTTACAAAACATTCGGATTGATCGCGGTCAGCCGATCAAAGAGGGCGACATTCTGGCCGAAATTGCCAGCCTCGAACTTCAAGACATACAGTTGGAATTGCTCAAAGTCCGCCTCGACGGCATTATGTGGAGGGATACGTTCACACGGCTTCGTGATGCGAAAGATGCCGTATCGCGCCGTACTCTGCTGGAAATGGAGAGCCGAGTGAAGTCGTTCGAAACACAGTTCGCCAACATCCGCCAGAAGTTGCTGGCTTTGGGCCTGTCGTCATCACAGATCGACGAAGTTGTGAAGACCAAACGCATTGTCGATGCCTTACCCCTGCGAGCACCAATGGACGGCATCGTCGTGCGGTTCGACCGCGTGCTGGGCCAAGTGGTTCGAGCTGACGAACCTCTGTTCGAGATACACGACCTGTCGCAGTTCCGGGTCCAGGCGTTCGTAGTTGAGCGGGATTCAAGCCAGGTGCAGGTAGGTCAGACGGCACGCATCCGCTTAGTTGCGCATCCCGACTACGAGGCCGAGGGGACCGTGGTGCGCATCGGTCCGGTTGTAGGAGTGGAAAGCCACACGCAGGCCGCATGGATTGAGTTTCAGACCCCTTCCTCAGTCGCTTTGCTGCATAACATGCTGGCCCGTGTGTCGCTGACGATTGAGCGGTCTTCATCGACGTTGGCCGTACCGCAAATCGCCGTCGTGCATGATGGTCTTCAGAGCTTCGTCTTCGTTCACAAAACCGATGGCACGTTCGACCGCCGTCGAGTCGAGTTGGGCCGAGGCGACGACCGCTTTCTCGAAATTACCAGCGGTCTGTCTCGCGGCGAATTAATCGCCGCGAGCGGCGTCCCTCAACTGCAAACGGCATATTCGGTGGTGCGATGAGAAGGGGTTGGAATGCTGAATTGGATTATTCTCTTTTCGCTGAAGAACCGCGTCCTCGTGATGATCGGTTCGCTCACCGTTATGGTCTATGGAGTGATTCTGCTACTGGAGATGCCGGTAGACGTCTTTCCCGATTTGAATCGTCCGACGGTGACGATCATGACCGAGGCCTCCGGACTCGCGCCGGAAGAAGTCGAGGTGCTGGTTACACGGCCTATCGAGTTCTTGCTCAACGGGGCGACCGGCGTACAACGCGTGCGGTCGGCGTCGGGCATCGGGCTATCGATCGTGTGGGTGGAGTTCGATTGGGGGACGGACATCTTTCGCGACCGCCAGATCGTGGCCGAGAAGCTGCAGCTAGCGCGTGAGCGCCTACCGCAAGACACGAATCCCGTAATGGCCCCGATTTCGTCGATCATGGGCGAGATCATGCTGCTCGGGCTGCGATCAACAGCGGAATTAAGATCGCCTGAAGAACAGACCGTGAAAGCGATGGAATTGCGTACGCTCGGTGAGTTTGACCTGCGAAACCGGCTGCTCGCGGTTGAAGGGGTATCGCAAGTGACGGTGATGGGAGGCGTGCTCAAACAGTACCAAGTCATCACTTCGCCGGCACGGCTGGCGGCTCAGAACGTCACCCTGCAACAACTGACCGAGGCCGCTCGAAAGGCGAACGTCATCGCGGGCGGCGGCATCATGTTGCGGTCACCTAAGGAGTCGCTGCTGCGAATCAGCGGACAAAGCCTCACGCTGGAGGAGATCAAAAACACGCCGGTGCTGTGGCGCGACCCAGTACCGGTGCGAATCAAGGACGTGGCCGACGTCCGTTTCGGAGGGCCAGTAAAACGCGGCGATGGCAGCGTGTGGGTGAAACTCGCCCCCGACGCCAATGCCGCTGTTCGCGAGTCCGAACGTAATGAGCACGGGGAGCCAGACACGCACCCCGACATACATGACGCCGTGAGATACATGAATGATAACCACGAAGAATATAGTCATCACAAACCTCATCCAGACCACAAACACGACCACGGCGGGAATCATGACCACGAGCATGCGACAACGAAAATCAGTGGCGGTCCGGCCGTCATCATGACCGTGCAGAAGCAGCCGAACGCCGACACACTCGCGCTCGACCGTAAGATTGACGATGTATTGGAATCATTACAGATAGAATTGCCGCCGGATGTCGTCATCGAACGCCGTATCTTCAAGCAGGCGGACTTTATCGAAGCCGCCGTCGAGAACGTCACCGAAGCGGTTCGCGACGGAGCCTTGTGGGTCATCGCCGTGCTGTTCCTGTTGATGGGCAACTTCCGCACGAGTCTCAGCTCGCTCACGTCGATGCCGCTCTCAATTCTCTTAACGGTACTCGTGTTTCACAGATTCGGGATTACGATTAATACGATGACGCTGGGCGGAATCGCAGTGGCGATCGGCGATCTGGTGGATGACTCGATCGTAGACATCGAAAATATCTACCGCCGATTGAAAGAGAACCGGCGCCTGCCTGTCGATCTGCAGCGTCCGGCGCTGGACGTGGTCTACCGCGCGTCGTGTGAGGTGCGGAACTCGATCGTCTACGCGACGCTGATCGTAATTCTCGTCATGTTTCCGCTATTCTCAATGGCCGGCTTGGAGGGTCGCATATTTGCGCCTCTGGGCGTGGCGTACATTACGTCGTTGCTCTGCTCGCTGGTCGTCTCGCTGACGTTCACGCCGGTATTCGGTTCGCTGTTGTTACCGAAGGCGAAACTTCTGGACGAGGGTGTCGACCCTTTGTTACTCCGCTGGCTCAAACGATTGGATGCCAACGTGCTGCGATTCACGCTACGGCGTGCGACGCTGATTCTGAGCTTTGTCGCCGTGCTGGTAACGCTGTCCTGCATGAGCATCTTTTGGATGGGGGGCGAATTCCTGCCGCCGTTCAACGAAGGGACGCTCACGATCAACCTGCGTATGGAGCCAGGCACAAGCCTGGACGAAAGTCAGCGCGTCGCCGCACGGGCTGAGCGGCTCATTCTCGACGTCCCCGAAGTCCTCTCCGTCTCGCGCCGCACGGGCCGAGCGGAACTCGACGAGCATGCCGAGGGAGTCAACTCGTCCGAGATCGATGTGCGTCTCGCCGAACATAGTCCGCCTAAACCGGGCTGGGGCTATGCAGCGTTGCGATTGGTGCCGATCGCGCACTTGTGGGGCTATGGTTCCGTGGGACGCTCCCGCGAAGACGTGATCGCCGACGTGCGCGACCGCATTTCGAATATTCCCGGAGCCGCCGTTAACATCGGTCAGCCCATCTCACATCGTTTAGACCATATGATGTCGGGCATCCGCGCGCAGATTGCCGTCAAAGTCTTCGGTCAGGATTTGCGTGAACTTCGCACGGCTGCCTGCGATATTCAAGATCGCCTGCAAGCAATCCCCGGTGTCGTCGATTTGCAAATCGAACCACAGGTCGAGATTTCACAAGTACGGCTGAAGGTCAAGCGCGATGAAGCCGCGAGTTATGGACTGGCGCCCGGCGACGTCGCCGAACTCTTGGAGACGGCCTACAAAGGGCGAGTCGTGTCGCAGGTGCTCGACGAGGAACGCTACTTCGATCTCATCGTCTGGTACGACGAAGATTCCCGCAGCGCGCCCGACGTTATCAATGAAACGATACTCGAAACGCCATCCGGTCGACGAGTCGCTCTGGGACAAGTTATCGAAGTACTTGATACAACCGGCCCCAATACGCTGAATCGCGAGCATGTTCAACGCCGCATCGTTGTCTTCTGTAACGTACAGGGTCGCGATCTCACCAGTGTGGTCACTGATATTAAGAAGACGTTAGCACCGGTCGAAGGCGACTTGAGAAAGCTTCCCGGCAGTTACTACATCGAATACAGCGGCCAATTCGAAGCGCAACAGGAAGCCAACCGCCGTTTGGCAATACTCGGCTCTCTCAGCATCCTCGGGGTCTTTTTGCTGCTCTGCAAAGCTCTAGATTCCTGGCGTGCCGCATTGCAAGTTCTCGTCAACATCCCACTGGCCGCGTTCGGCTCCGTATTGACGTTGTTGATCGTTAACCGTCCTGACTGGACGATGCTGGCCGCCGCACCGTGGTGGGACTGGCCGCGAGTTTGGGTCAGCGGCACCAGTCTATCAGTTGCGCACTGGGTTGGCTTTATCACCTTAATTGGCGTCGTCAGTCGTAACGGTATCATGATGATTTCGCATTACATCCACCTGATGCAGCATGAGGGAGAAACGTTTTCCGAACGGATGATTGTGCGCGGCAGCCTGGAACGACTCGCTCCCGTGATGATGACCGCCATGACGAGCTTTATCGGTTTGTTGCCACTGCTCTTCGGTGCCGGCCAGACGGGAAAAGAAATCCTGTATCCCCTGGCCCTCGTTGTGTTCGGTGGGATGATGACATCAACGATCCTGGATCAAGTCGTGACGCCCGCGCTGTTCTTCAAATTCGGCCGAAAGGTTTACGAACGTTCGCCGTCGACAGCATTTACCGGCTACCTGTCTGCCGCACCTATTGAAATATCAGACAAAGCGGCTATACCCCCGGTCGATGCTCCCGCAGTGTCTCCGTTCGCTGCCACCGGTGGCGCCAGTTCTCCATCCAAGGTTCCACGCTATGAGTAAAGATGCGGCGCGTAACACCGCTTTATCAACCGGGCTTGGACTTCTAGCCGACGCGGTTCACCGTTGGCCGCTCGGCGTGCATTTGCTGCTGGCGGTTAATGTTCCGCTTGGCATTCTGCTCATCGTCTGGATGGTGTTCGTGTACCGCGGCGAAATGGACCGAGCCGTTTTGGAGAAGTAGGCGGGATTAGCCGATGAAGCCATCGCCGTTCATCAGGCGGTGATCCATCTGGCACACGAGCATGTGACGACATCCTCAAAATCGATCGAAGAATTCCTAGATCGCGTCTGTGGAAAGATGCAGAATAACCGTTCGCCTGGCCATGTCATTCTGGTAGTGCGAGGCGAGGAAATGCTACGCAGCAAAGCGCATGATCACACGTCCGCTGTCACAGACCTTTTACTTCTTCAGGCGTTTCGGAATGGAACGTCGCGACTCCGGCAGCAAGACGAAGTACTCGTATTGGGAGGTCATGAAGAAAATGGCACGGCAGTCGTGATTGCTGAATTGGGGACAAATATTCGCCGCGTTGCTCGCATTGAAGTACTTTGGCAACTGGGCGTTCTCGCAATGCTGGCAATGATCGCGGCGATCATTGTGGATGCCGTCCTGTGGCGGCTGATCCGCGGTCCATTGCGGCGGATGGTGACAACAGTGGATGCGGTTGCCGGCGGCGATTTTGGCATTATTTTGGGGACACCTGTGGGACGCGAGCTGCAAGCACTTACACGATCGTTCAATTTGATGAGCGTCAGTCTCGAATCGAACGAACGTCGGCGTCACCAGGAGATGTCACGAGCCCGCAAGATTCAAGAACACTTGCTGCCCAAGGGTATTCGCGTTCCCGGTTTGAGTATTTGCCGTGACTTCCAGCCCGCCGAGGAGGTAGGGGGCGACTACTACGATCTTATTCCGCTATCGAATGGCTCCTGGATGCTTATCGTGGCGGACGTTGCGGGACACGGCATTCCAGCCGCGATGGCAGCGACGATCCTCAAGGCATTATTATTGTGCGTGTCCGAACGAACTCACGATCTCAGTGAGATTCTGCAACAGGTCAACCAACGTATCATATCACTGTTGCCGACGGAAATGTTCGTGACCGTGCTCATCGCAATCTGGTATCCCGGTACACAGCGTCTCGTCTATGTCAATGCCGGACATCCTTCCGGATTGGTCTGGAACCCACGTTGCGGATTCCGTAATTTGGACGCGACTGCGATGCCGGTCGGCATTCTGGACGCCGGAGTTTATCACTCGCGTGAATTAAAACTTGATCACGACGATCGAATGGTCTGGTTCACCGACGGGTTGATTGAAGCATTCTCGCCCACGGGTGAAATGTTTGGTAAGGCTCGGCTGCAAGAACTCATAATTCGATGCGGAGCTATGTCGCCTGAAAAACTGCGCGATGCGATTCTCACAGCCGTGCATGCCTTTGTTGGTGACAACGCTATTTCCGACGACTTGACGTTACTTGTCGCGGGCCGCAATTGAACCGCCTCATGTTTTCGCACTCCCGGAAGGCAGTTTATGATTTTATCCACCGAATGTCCGTCACACTTAAAGGACAACAACCCTTAAGACCAAAAGTTCTCTTGACGGCAGCTCGAATGGTTGTCGATCAGAACGAGGCGGAGGTCAGCCGGAAGCTCGTGTCCCCGATATAGGAACGCCGAATGTGACCGGCGATCTTCATGGGTGGTTCGGGATGTGAATTTGGGGCACGTCGGTAAACACAAAACGAGGAACGAGGGCATAAATGCAGCAGTAATAGACGCCGCTCAAGACAAACGATATAATCTCGGGATTAGGATCAATGTCGCAACGAGGCTCGACTCCAACTGTTTTGGATTGCCATTATGTTCCGTCTCCTGCTCGCCTTCCAAATGCTGATGCTGTCGCTCACGGGGCCAACAAAGTGTTGTTGTGCATTTCGGGCATTCCAGGCAGTCATCTCGAATGGGGGGCAGATCAACGCGGATGAAGAAAGCATTCCGCCAAAATGTTGCCGGCAGCGGTCTGACAGCAATTCCCATGAGAATGGGAATGAGGTTCCGCCGAGAAATATTCACCTGGCGTCATCAATTCCGGCCGAGTCTTGCCATTGCAAGACGTGTCAATGCGACGCCGCAATGCCTCTGAGTTTACATGTTGTGGTCCGGCAATCACGTTTATGTCCGGATGACGCAACGTTTACGGGTTGTTCGCCGTTAACGAAGACGGCCGCTGAAGTCATTTCTAACGTGGCAATTCCTCGTGTTGTTCCACCGGCAACGACACGCTCGGCACGTTCGATTTGCATCGATCTTCATTCATGGCAGTGCTAATCGAATCACCGCCGAATGCTGGCGCCCAACCCTTATGCGGCGCTCTCGGCAATGCCCCTGTGGCCACGTTCTCCGCCTAAACAACCTCTCATGTTTTCTACGGAAAGTTCCGTCCAAACTGGTCATTAACGGTCAAATCCATTTTGCCGATTAAAAAATCAATACGGCAAAAACGCGGACCGATCGTGGCCTCCGACGGGTGAATTTTCTGACGAGGGAGTTATGAAATGACGACGTCATTTCACGCCACAATCAAAGAACAGGTGTTGCAACGTCTGTCAAGCAACGAACAGGCCGGTTTATCGGCGTCACAGGTGCCTGTGTCCCGTGCTCAGTTTGGCTGGAATGAACTTGCTGTTGCCGCCGCAGAGCCCATATGGATGAAATTCCTTGGCCAGTTTCGCGACATCGTCGTCTGGATTCTCATCTTTGCGGCGGTAATCTCCGGGGTCATGGGCGAGTGGACCGACACGGCGGCGATTCTCGCCATCGTCCTGCTCAACGCTCTGTTGGGATTCTTCCAAGAAGAGAAGGCCGAACAGACGCTCGCGGCGTTGCAGAGTCTGGCCGCTCCGACGGCTAAAGTCATTCGTGATGGGCATCTCACCTCGATCCCGGCGCGCGAACTCGTGCCGGGGGATGTCGTCGAGATCGAAGCGGGAGACAATGTTCCGGCGGACCTGCGGTTGCTGACAGCGTTTGCGACGCGAGTGCAGGAAGCCTCGCTCACCGGCGAAAGTTTGCCGGTCGAGAAAGATGCCGAACTCGTGCTGCCGGAGTCTACGCCACTCGCCGATCGGCTGAATATGGCCTACATGAGCACGGTGATGGCGAATGGTCAGGCTCGAGGCGTCGTCGCCACGACGGGAATGCAGACCGAGATCGGTCGGATTGCGGGCATGTTGCAAACGTACGAGCGTGAGCCGACGCCGTTGCAACGCCAGCTTGCCAAACTCGGCCGCGCGCTGGTCATCATCTGCCTGGTGCTGGTCGGTGTCGTATTCCTCCTGGGTGTGCTCCATGGCAATTCGTGGATCGAGGCGCTGTTGTCGTCGGTCAGTCTGGCGGTCGCGGCAGTGCCGGAGGGCTTGCCCGCCGTGGTGACGACGGCGTTGGCGTTGGGCCTGCAACGGATGGCGCGACGCAACGCACTTGTACGGAAGCTACCGAGCGTCGAGACGCTGGGGTGCGTGTCAGTCATCTGCTCGGACAAGACCGGAACGCTGACTCACAACGAAATGACCGTCCGCGAGCTGCTGGCAGGCGGAGCTCGTTACCGCGTATCCGGTTCCGGTTACGCCCCGCTAGGAGAATTCTATGAGGTCTCATCCGGGGACGAGCGGCCCGTCAAGCTGACCGACGAAGATGGGCAAACGGCACTGCGAGTCGCGGCTTACTGCAATCATGCTCAAGTCCAGCCGGGTAAGACCGAAGGCACTTGGAATGTCATTGGTGATCCAACCGAAGGAGCGTTAGTCGTGCTGGCAATGAAAGGGGGCTTGACGTCACGCGAGCGAATGCCCCGGGTCGTGCAACAGTTGCCCTTTGACTCGGACCGCAAAGCAATGTCAGTTTTGCTCAAAGACGATTCCGGTCGCCGAGTCCAATATACGAAGGGTGCTCCGGAAGGCATCGTCGCCAATTGCGTTTCTGAACGCCGGGAAAACCAAGACATCGAGTTGACTGATGAACGCCGGCGAGCGATTATGCAGGCTAATGTCGAAATGGCTTCGCGCGCCCTGCGTATCCTGGCCCTGGCCTATCGGGACGACGCCGGAACCGAACCCAAGATTGACGAGAATGGCTTGACGTTCGTCGGGCTGGTCGGGATGATCGATCCGCCGCGTGAAGAGGTGAAACAGGCCGTTGCGCGCTGTCGCAAGGCAGGAATACGTCCGGTGATGATCACGGGAGATCATCCTGCCACGGCAAAGGCCATCGCGAGAGAACTCGGGATCGCTTCAGAGACCGACAGGGTGGTCACCGGCCAAGAACTGGACGCGATGTCCGACGATGAACTGGCGTCGAACGTCGAACGCATTGCCGTTTATGCGAGAGTCGCGCCCGAACACAAGCTGCGCGTCGTGCGCGCTTGGAAGGGGCGCGGGGAGATCGTTGCGATGACCGGCGACGGCGTGAATGACGCTCCCGCCGTGAAGGCGGCCGACATCGGCATTGCGATGGGGGTCAGCGGAACCGACGTCACGCGCGAGGCGTCGGCGATGGTCCTGATGGACGACAACTTCGCCTCGATTGTGAACGCGGTCGAGGAAGGCAGGGCGATCTACGACAATATTCAAAAGTTCCTCATCTTCCTGTTGTCGTGCAACGCCGGTGAAATGATGCTGATGCTGCTCGCATCCTTGTTCGGATGGCCGACTCCGCTGTTGCCGGTGCAACTGTTGTGGATCAACCTCGTGACGGATGGCCTGCCCGCCCTGGCTCTTGCGATGGAACCGCCCGAACCGGACCTGATGCGCCGCCGCCCGCGACGCTCCAGCGAGCCGATGTTGTCGTGGTCGCTGGGGAGTGTGGTAATTGGCCAAGGATTGTTGCTGGCGGCCGTGGGATTGGCGGCGTTCGGGTTTGGCTATCAACAGGAAAGTGATCTCAACCGGGCTCGTACGATGACTTTTTGCGTGGTGGTCTACGCCGAATTGTTTCGCGCTCTCGCCTCGCGCAGCCGAATCTGGACGTTTTGGCAACTCGGTCCGTCGACGAACCCTTACGTCTTTGCCGCAGTCGCCATCTCGGCACTGCTGCAAGTCGGCATCATCGCCCTGCCGTTCGCGCGGCCGATTTTCGAAGCGACTTCTCACACTCCAATGGAATGGCTCGTGCTCTCGACGTTGGCGCTCACCCCCGTCACGGTGATTGAACTCGTGAAGCTGGGACGTCAGTTCTTCATTCGGAGCAATCGATCGGACTCATCAGGAGAATTGTCATGAACGTCACACGATATCTCATCAAATTAGGCATGGTAGCGGCGGTCATCGCCGGAGTCGTGCTGGTGATCGTCTGGTGGCCGAATGCATCTGGCGAAGCGGCAAATGGAAGCGACGTCTGGACCTGTTCCATGCATCCGCAGGTGCGTCTGCCCCGGCCGGGACCGTGTCCGATTTGTGGGATGAAGCTGATTCCCGCGTCCAGGCTCGCGGCGGAAAAGGACGGCGGGATTCAATACGCCGGCTTGGAAACGCAAGCCGTCGCGCGGCGGGAGCTCTTCAAGGAAATCCAGACCGTCGGCAAGATCGACTACAACGAGTCCCGCGTCGAGTTCATCTCGGCACGAATTGCCGGGCGAGTGGATCGGCTGTATGTGGACTTCACCGGGATCGAAGTCAAGGAGAACGACCATCTCGTGGACCTCTACAGCCCCGATTTGTATTCGGCGCAGGCGGAATTAATCCGAGCGCTGGAGGCCTCCGAGTCCAACAAAAAGGGGGCCGAGCGGCTGGTCGATCGCTTCACCGAATCGAACTTGCTGGCGGCTCGCGAGAAGCTGCGCCTGTGGGGATTGCTTCCGGAGCAGATTGCCGAGATCGAAAAGACGCGGAAGGAACGGACGCACGTCACGATCTACGCCCCGCTGGCGGGCACGGTCATCGAGAAGAACGTCCGGTTGGGACAATATATCAAAGAGGGGGATCAGCTTTACCGCATCGCGGAACTCGATCCGATCTGGCTGTATCTCGACTTGTACGAGTACGACATCGCCTGGGTTCGCTACGGGCAACCGGTTGACGTCGCGCTGGAAGCCTACCCCGGCGAGATTTTCCGGGGGATTGTAACGTTCATCGATCCGTTTCTCGATGACCGCACGCGGACCGTCAAAGTCCGTGTGAATCTGAAGAACCCGGAGCGCCGCCTGAAAGCCGGCATGTACGCTTCCGCTGCGATCCGCGTTCGGTTGCTGGGCAACGGCCGTCCGGCTCCCACGGGGCTGGAAGGCAAGTTCTCCTGCCCGATGCACCCGGAGGTGATTCAAATCGAGGCCGGGAAGTGCCCCGTTTGCAAGATGGATTTGATCCGGATTCCCGACGGCGGGCCGTTCGCAGAGCATCTCGGTCACAATCACGAGGAACAGAAGGACGTGCCGTCACGGGAGCATGAGGAGCCGGCCGAAGAGCAGGTGAACGCTGCCGTGCCGAAGGCGAATCCGCTTGCGATTCCTGCATCTGCCGTGTTGGATACGGGGCGACGGCAAATCGCTTACCGTGCCACAAAGGATGGCAACTATGAATTGGTCGAATTGCAAGTCGGCCCGCTGGCAACGGCGACTGATGAGGCCGGCGGCACGACGCTTCATTACCCCGTACTCCAGGGATTAAACGAGGGGGACCGCATCGTCGTTCGCGGCGGGTTTCTGCTCGACAGTCAGACACAGATTGAAGGGCGACCGAGCTTGCTGTTCCCGGAGGGACAAACCGGTGCCGGCCTGCACGGTGGACACGACGGCATGGGGGGAGCCCCCTCCAAGACGGAACCCAAACCCGCAACCGGCGGACATCAGCATTAGAACCTCGGAAACACAACATGGTCAACTTCATCATCCGCTGGTGCCTCAACAACCGCTTCATGGTCATGCTGTTGACATTGGTCTTGGGGGCCGCCGGGTATTATTGCCTGATCAACACTCCGGTCGATGCCATCCCCGATATCGGCGAGAAGCAGGTCATCGTCTTCGTCGACTGGCCGGGTCGTTCCCCGCAGGATGTCGAGGACCAGGTCACCTACCCCCTCACGATCAGTCTGCAGGGGACGCCGCAGGTAAAAACCATCCGCTCGGCGTCCGGGTTCGGGTTCTCGATGGTGTTCGTGATTTTTCGCGACGAGGCCGATTACTACTGGGCGCGATCGCGGGTGCTGGAGCGATTGAACGTCGCGATGACGAAACTTCCACCCGGCGTGGTGCCGGTCCTCGGGCCGGACGCGACGGCGTTGGGACAAATCTTCTGGTACACGCTCGAATCCGACGAGCAAGACCTGGGCCAGCTTCGCTCGTTGCAGGATTGGTATGTCCGGTATCAATTGCAGTCGGTGGAAGGAGTGTCGGAAGTCGCCAGCGTGGGCGGGTTCGTCAAGCAGTATCAGATCGACGTCCATCCGGAGAAGCTGCGCGCGCATCGCGTCACGCTGCCGGAGGTCTACGAAGCGATCCGCAAGAGCAACATCGACGTGGGGGCGAAGGTCGTCGAGAAAAACGGCTTTGAGTTCTTCGTGCGCGGCGTAGGCTTCGTCAAGACGGTGCAGGATGTCGAGAACATCGTCATCCGCGAGGTCGACGGCACGCCGCTGCTCATCAAAAACGTGGCGACCGTACAACTCGGTCCCGATTTCCGCCGCGGCCTGCTGGACAAGGGAGGAAAAGAGGCGGTTGGCGGCGTGGTCGTCATGCGGTACGGCGAGAACCCGCTGCATGTGCTGGAACGGGTCAAAGCCAAAATCGCCGAAATCGAACCGGGGTTGCGCGTCAAGCGGGCGGACGGCACGCAAGTGCCCGTGAAGATCGTCCCGTTCTATGACCGTACCGACATTGTCAATGAGACAGTCGACACGCTCCGCGAAGCGCTGCTGGAAGAGCTTCTCGTCGTCGGCGCCATCGTGGTGATTTTCCTGCTGCACCTGCGGAGTTCGCTGGCGATTCTGCCGACGCTGCCGCTGTCGCTGGGCATGGCCTTCATTGCGATGTACCTGCTGGGGGTCGACAGCAACATTATGTCGCTGGCCGGCATCGCCATCGCGATCGGCGACGTGGCCGACATGGGCATCATCATGACGGAGAACATCTATCGCCGTCTGGCTGCCGAGCCGGAGCGTCCCTACAAGGACGTGGTTCACGAGGCGTCCACCGAAGTCGGCGGACCGATCCTCACCGCCGTGTCGAACACGATCATCTCGTTCATTCCGGTGTTCGCGCTGACCGATCAGGAAGGCAAACTTTTCAAGCCGCTGGCCTATACGAAGACGTTCGCGATCGCGGCCTCGGTGCTGCTGGCGCTGACGGTGGTGCCGGTCCTGAGCTACTACGTGCTCAAGCCCGTCCGCTGGTCCCGTCGAAAGTCGCTGCTGTGGGGCGGGCTGCTTGGATCGATCGCTGTTGTTCCCACCTATGCGGTCTTGCATGCCGTCTTGGGAACGAACAGCCGCTGGAGCGGTTGGCCGACGGCGATCGGGATCAGCATGATGCTCGCTGCTGCGGTCTATCGCATGGGCCGCGAACAGTTGGTGCCGCTGGAAAAGAACGCCGTCTCGCGAGGCGTCCATCGTGCGTTCCACCCCTTGCTCCGCTGGACCTTAGACCACAAGCGAACCTTTCTGGCGATTCCGCTTTCGCTGGTCCTGCTCGGCGCGCTCGTGTGGCTCGGATTCACACGCGTCGCCTACCCGGTCTCCGCAACGCTGAAGCTGGCGGGCATCGATATCACCGAGAATGCCGTATGGAGCCGACTGGACCAGGTCTTCCCGGGACTCGGACGCGAATTCATGCCGCCGCTCGATGAAGGCTCGTTGCTCTTCATGCCGTCGCTGCTGCCGTCGGCGTCATTGACGGAGGCGCAGCAGGTCGTCGCCCGGCAAGACCTCGCGATTGAATCGGTGCCCGAGGTGAAGAGCGTCGTCGGCAAGGTCGGCCGCGTCGAGTCGGCACTCGATCCTGCGCCGATCGGGATGTTCGAAACGGTCGTGATCCTCAAGCCCGAAGCGGAATGGCGTCAAGTTCATCAGGAACGCTGGCACACCGGCGTCGGCTGGCTGAACCGGGGCCGGCCGCTGCTCGCTTATTTCTGGCCGGAAGAACGTCGCATCACCAAGCAGGAGATCCTGCAGGAACTCGAAACCAAGACGGCAATCCCTGGCGTTCTGCCGACATGGCTGCAGCCGATTCAGACGCGAATCGTCATGTTGCAGAGCGGGTTTCGGGCCATGATGGGTGTGAAAGTCTTCGGCTCCGACCCGCGCGAAATCGAACGCATCGGCTTGCAGATGGAATCACTTTTGCAAAAGGTGCCGGGCGCGGTCGATATCGTCGCCGACCGCATCGTCGGCAAGCCGTATATTGAATACGAAATCGACCGTGCCAAGATCGCTCGCTACGGAGTTCATATCCGCGACGTACAGGACGTGATCGAAATCGCGATCGGCGGAGAGAACCTGACCACCACCGTCGAAGGCCGCGAACGCTACCCGATGCGTGTCCGCTATCTGCGCGAGTTGCGCGAACGGTTCGACGACCTCGAACGCATCCTCGTCCCGACCTCCAGCGGAACGCACATTCCGATCGGCCAGATCGCGAAGATTCGCTACACGACCGGCCCGCAGGAACTGAAGAGCGAGAACGGCCTGCTCGTCGGCTACGTCACGATGAACACGCGCGACCGCGACGAGGTCAGCGTTGTGGAAGACGCCGAGCGGCTGCTGCAATCCGAGCGACGCCGCAGTGACGAACTGGTGGCCGCCGACAAACACGAGGAAGCGAGCCTCATCCTGCCACCGGGTTACTACTGGCAATGGGGCGGCCAGTTCGAGAACCAGCAGCGTGCAACGAAACGGCTGTCGCTGCTTGTTCCGGTTGTGTTGTTCGCCATGTTCGTGATGATCTACTTGGGGTTGGGCAAATGGTGGCTGGCCTTCGTCGTCTTCTTCGGGATTCTGGTCTCCGCGTCCGGCGGTTTCGCGCTGCTGCTGTTCTATGGCGCGAATCTGAGCGTCGCCGTGTGGGTGGGATTCATCGTGCTGTTCGGCGTGGCTGACGACGCCAGTGTGGTGATCCTCAGTTTCCTGGAGAACACGTTCCGCGACCAGCATCCGCAAAGCGTCTCGGAAATCCGCGACCTCGTGATGGAGGCCACGCTGAAACGTGTCCGGCCGATGCTGATGTCCACAGCGACGACCGTCATCGGTCTGATGCCGATCTTCCTCACCCACGGCCGCGGCTCGGATGTGATGCAACCGATGGCCATCCCCAGCGTCGGCGGCATGGGTGTGCAACTTATCACATTCCTTGTCGCGCCCTGCCTTTATTGTTTGATTAAGGAGCGGCAATTCCGCCGCAGCGATCGCCGCGTGGCTGATGATCATGTTGCGATGCCACAATCGTGACATCATTTCAAGGGGATTTTACGGTCGTATCGTTTCGAGATTTGCTGGCGAGGCTGGATTCGGCGGCTGCCCGTAGCTATCGGCAATCGGTGTCGGGCATCCGGAATATTGAGCGTATGGCAGCGGTGGACCAGGGCAGTATTCGTAGTCAACACAGCCACACTCGTAGCGGTGATACGCCTGGGCGCAGCCGGAAAGAGAGACGAACAGGATCAATCCGAGTCGTCGAATCGAGGGTTGAAAGTTCAACATGGCGGGCTTTCAGTCGACGTTAAGGTTGATTTGGTGGTGGAGCGGGTACGTCCGTCATAGGTTCGGGTAGTGCAGCATCGCCATCCCGTTCCGCAGGCTCTGATTCGATCGCTTCCGTACTTAAGAGCGATCCTCCGACGACTCGTTCCAGGGTACTCAGCGTCTGCCGCAGTTGACTTTCCTGTTGGTGGAGCATCACCTGAAACCTCAGCAACTGACGCCAGTTGTCGACCAATTGCAAGAAGTCCGTCTGACCGACACGATAAGCCTCCAGCGAGACTTCGAGCGTCTGCTCGGTCTTGGGTAGAATTTCCGTTCGAAACAACGCGACCAGGTCGCGCTGGCTGAGTGCTTGGGCGTAAAGATCTTTGACATCCGCCTGGGTGCGATCCTTGAGCACGTCATACTCACGGGCGCTGGAGACGGCTTGAGCCTCCGCCTCGCGAACTCCCGCCTGCAACTTGTTGTAATAAAGGGGGACGTTGACTTGTGCACCGATATTGACCATGGGCAAGCCGTCGGCCGTGGGAGAGAGTGCCCCGGATGTCGTCATGCCGCCCCACATCGCGCTGAGCGTCACGTCGGGATAATACTGCAATCGTGCCAAATCGACCTGATGCCGGTCGCGACGAACGGCGGCCAACTGCGCGTGCAGCTCCGGCCGCGCAGCGATGGCCCGGTGATAAAGTCGATCGAGGTCTTGGGGGATATCTTCTTCGGGCCACTCTTCGACGGCCTGTAATGGCGTCTCCGGAGATATGTGCAGCAACTGAGCCAATCGTGCACGGGAACTTTGCAGTTGCTGGCGCAAGCGGATCAGTTCCGAGTCGATATTGGAGACCTCGACCTGCGCACGCAAAACGTCTTGCTGGCTCACGGCACCGGTTCTGTAGCGAATCGCGGCCACCTCGCTGAGTTCCAACATCAATTCGCGGCTCTGTTCCGTGATGCTGATCGCTTGCTGGAGAAACGACAAGTCGTAGTAAGCCCGTTTCACCTGTTCGATGATTTCCAGTTCGGCGGCGGCGAGTTCGGCCCTGAACTTGTCCGTCTCGGCTTCGGCTGCTTCGGCCTTTGTTTCCAGCTTGCCAGACCATGGCAACGTCTGGGATGCCATCACGTTGACCGTCGACCGTCCGCCGGCGGTTTGCAGCACATACGGAGAAAAAGGATAGCCGTTGACGCCGAGCATCGGGTCATCCAGACTGGCGGCTTGAGGCACGCGATGGCCGGACGCTTCGACACGTTTACGCGCGGCTTGAATGAGCGGGCTTTGAGCTAACGCAAACGAGACGTATTCATCAACGGTGTGAGTTCCGGACAATTCCGAAACCACCGGTATCTCGGCGGCAATCTCCGGATGAGAGTCCGCCTCGGAACTCTTGATGTCATCCGACAAAAGAGCATATTCCGGGTCGCGAATTGTACGTGCCGAACGACATCCTATCACCAAAAACAAGGAGAAAACTAAGGCAGCGCACAAACACCGTCGGCAAATTTGAGGAGACACGGCCCAGCCAATTCTTATCATTACGGTCTCCTGGCTGTCCCGAGATTCTCACCGGTGGTCTGCGAAAACGCTCTCGGCGTTTTTTTGGCGGGGCGAAATACACAATTCTTTGATAATACCGTTCCATTCCGTATTATCGAAAAAACCGCGCAATCAACTAGAGTCTGTCACATCTTAACCTGATATAACCCTCAAATTACCGATTTTTTCGCGGATCGGGAGGTGAGTCTAAAAGTCGCAGTGTTTTTTCGGGAGAGAGACCGTAGCATTATTGTGATCTATCTTGCCATAAATCCCCCTCCTCGCCCGACGAGTCTTCCGTTGTAGGAGGTGGACTGGCCAACAGACGGATCGGTCCTCTATTCCCGGCCCTGCCGAGGGACCGATACGGGTGCTGGTGAGCAATCTTGACGACGGCACGCTGAAAACGTTGGGGAAGGCTCAGGTCGGCGCGGCACCGAAGCGAGTCGCATTTCTGCCATAGTTCCAACAATTGTTGTCACATCAATCGCAGGAGACATTCCCCGCGGTTTGGACAATTGCCATGTCCTAATGATTCCCCTGCCGATTCGCCATTTTACCGGTGGCGATTGATTCTTAACCGGCACCTTTTGTGGAAAACGCGTCAGAGGAAATAAATTGGGCGGTAGACGAATGCCGCAGAGCGATTTGGAGATTCGTCGTTCAAGTTCGCTTCGACATTCGTGCTTCGCCATTCATTATATTGCCGGCGGCGTCATGATGCGAATCGTTTCGGCGTCCGGCTCCGCCGTGCGCGAGAACGTCATCATCGACTCGCGGCGTTGCCAATGGAGGCGGTCGTGCGTGATCACCCCGGCGATTTGCCGATCGCGAAACCGGGCTGGCCTGCCGCTGGTTCGCACGGTGAAGGCAAATTCGCAGTGATATCCAAAGCGATGCATCCGATCGATGCGTCCACAAACTCTCGCGGGCCACTGTTTGCGCCGTACTGACACGTTGAAAAACGTGCCTGTGAAAAAAATGTAGAACTTTTGTAGAACTCGGCCCACCTTACGCAACAAGGACTTGCGACGATTTCGTCGTAAGTCCTTGTTGCGTAAGGTGGCCGAGGCGGGACTCGAAACACCTGCGGTTTCTAGCTTGGAAACCGCATTTCCCGAGGGTGACGACGCGCAATCCGACGCGCGCGGCGCGCGGGACGACGCAAACGGCCCCTCGTGGGAGTCACCGTTCGACCCGGTGCTACAGGCCCTCATCGACCGTTGGCCGTTGCTCTCGGGGGAAACCCGGCGGAGAATCATCGACATTGCCGAGACGGAGACGAACGGCGGGTGAACCGACCGCGTAGGATGCTCTGTATCGAGCGCGGCGACGTCGGGACGATGGATACCACTCCCGGAATCCGGTCGTCGTCTGAGAGTTTTGCCCATCCCCCCACCCCTCGCGCGTCCGGTTCCATGTAAGTAGACCCGTCGATGGTAAATCGTCCTTTTACGGAATGCCGTCGTCGGATCGGCAACTACCGGTGCGACCGAAAGCGCAAATTTTTGGCGCGCATCCAGGCTGCCGTTTTTGCCCATCCCCCTGCCGCTTACGCTCGCCGGGGAGTAGTAAGTAACTCCGGCGTCCGTTTTTCGATGCTTACCGTGATGCCTCCGACAACTTGACCATGCACGACGGCACGGCACGGCGAAACTCTTCAACGGCTGCGGGTGTCACTTTCGTGTCACGCACATCGAGCGTTTCGAGGTTTACCATGCCTTTGAGGTTCCCCAAGCCTGCATCCGTCACGTTCGTATTGTGGAGAGTTAGGCTTTGTAGACTGGTAAGCCCCTTGAGATGAAATAAGCCAGCATCGGTTATGGATGTGCCGGACAAATCCACGGTCTTAAGCGCAGGAAACCTCGCCAAGAGTTTCATATCTTCATCAGACGGATTACGAAAATTAGGCGTCAGATCACGCCATGAAGGTCGAGTCGATCCCCCAGACTGGAAAGCCAGTTTAACCGCAACCAAGTTATTCGACTCATCCCTTTGGATTTCCGCGCCGATTTGTTGAAGCTCTGCCAAAGTACGACGTTCGACCAGTCTGTCGAGGATTTTCGAACGCGGTTCAATTTCTCTGATTTCCTCTTCGATACCCCGAAGTTTCGTCTCCAGTTCGACTTGAACGGGCGCGTCGGGGGCATTGGCAGCAAAGCCGTAGCGGTCGGATGCTTGTCTTCCGGCGTATTGACGTTGCTTTAATTCAATCTCGTAAAGATATTTTTCGGCTTCGACTTTGAGTTCACTGAGCCGTTTCTGTTTTGCCGAACTTCCCGCCGTGATGGCGACCATGATGATGACCATAATCACGGCCCCTGCACCGAGCCCGACATAAAGCGGAACGTTCGTCTTCTGCTTGGGAAATCTCGGCGTGGTCTGCTCAACCGACGGAGCCGTCGCCGCGTTAGCGGACGTGAAAACCGGAAGCGTTGGGACTTCCACCATCGCCCCGCACGTCTTGCAGCGTC
>JBBECD010000151.1:0-21294 GCA_040881995.1 Planctomycetaceae bacterium | reverse complement strand
GTCAGCGCGGCCGTTGGCCGCTCGACGCCACCCTACAACATAAGGACTCGACTTCACCGAATCGCTCTGTTCTGATAACCTACGGTCCCTTCATTTCATTCGTCCCTCCCGGTTTCATCTCTCCCTCCATGACTTGCGTGCTTTCATCGCGGATATCGGCTTTCGCGCCCGTTCTGCTTGGTGCAGGACTGCTTGCGGTGTGTTGCTGTGCGCCGGGATGCCGATCACAGACGTTTTCCCCGCATGTGATCAATACGCATCAGGAGACGATTCAGCGCACGGCGACGAAAATCGATCGACCTGCACTCGATCCGCATCTCTTAAAAATTCTCGCGGAGGAACTCTCGGCCGATGCCTGGCAACCGAATCGCGATTGGACGCCGCTGGCCGTGTGGAATCAACAGCTTCTGGGCCGGCGACCACACGCCGATTTTCGCTGGCGATTTCATCATCTTGCGGCTCAACAACAATTACAGGAGCTCGAAGGGGAGGCTTCCGAAGCCGAGTCGTGGAACGGTTACTGGCCGAACTCCGCGCTCAAGTCGCTCGAACAAAACGCGGCCGACGCCGACTCCGAGGCGATTCGATATCTAAGAGAACTCAGTACACGAACAGACCGCGTCGGTTGGAATGCGACGATTCTGCTCTGTCAACGGACGCCGGCAACGTGTCAACACCTCGCGCCGCTTCTGGAAACAATCGTGAGCGGAGACGTCGATTCTTCGATCGTCCGCGGCCAATCGCCCGAGAATGAGGCATCGCCGGAATCCAAAGATGAAGCCGTTGCCGCCGACGATAAAAGCGAACCGGTAATAATCCCCGCGGATCGAATCAGCCTTTCGACGCGGTCCGCCGCCGCCGAGGCGTGGTGCCTGGTGCTGCGGGAAATTCATGACGATCCGCTCGAAGCGCTGTCCCCTGCGGGATTGTTGCTGGAAGACCCTTCGCTCGAACTCGCCGTGCGGGGGGAGTTGTATTGTCAGTTGGCTCGCTGGATTTCACCGCGGCAGATCCCGCGACTGAAGAATGCGTTACAGGCCTCGGGGCATGCGCAGCGGGCGCCGACGGAAATCCGACGGGCGGCTGTGCTGGCGTGCCTGCATCACGCCGCGTGGAATGACTCTCTGATACGGAATTCCATCGGGTCGGTGCCGGAATCGCCCTGGCCTGATACGATCTGGAACTGCCGTTACGATCCCGACGTGATGGTCCGCCGGTATTTCGTGCAATGGGTATCGATCGTCAATGACAGCCGCTTGAACAAAGAACGGACGTTCGAAGTTTTGCAGGCGATGACGCGGGACCGCGATCTGCTCGTGCAGCGGGAAGCCATCATCGGTCTGGGCCGCTCGGATTCCCAGCAACGGCTCGATGAACTCCATCGTCTGATGTCCCGCACCGAAGAACCGGTTCGCGAGGCGGCGATTCGCGGGTTATGTCAACGGCTCATCGCCGAAGCGAGCCGCTATCTCGGCGATGAATCGGTTGCGGTGCGGCGCAGCCTCGCGGCGGCGCTCGCCGACCGCCCGCTCGCCGAATCGGTCCCTTTGCTGGAACAACTCGTCGTCGACCGCGACCCGTCGGTGCAAATGGCAGCGGCGGAGAGTTGCTGCAACTGGCCCGATCAATGGGCCGTCCCCGTGCTTTACGCCGGACTGGTCGAGGGTTATCTCGCCACGCGGCAAGGCTGCTTCGATCAACTGCAACGGCGGACCGGCACCGTGAGCACCTTCCCGCTCGAAGCCTCTCGCGGCGAACGTCAAGTTGCCGCTCGTGAATTTTTCGATCGCCATCAGCTCACGCCGCTGATCCGGCAGTTGCACCGCGCTGAGTCGGTTCTCGACCGCGCGACTTCCGCCGAGGCCCGCGAATTGCAGAGTTACGAAGTCCAACAGAAGTGGGACGCCTATCGTGCGAACACATCGAATACATCGACCGCGTCGCTCGATGGTCTGAATTCCCTTGCTCTGTTTAACACCGACGACGTCCCGGCACTCGAACAACTTCTTGCGACGGCGAGCCCCGCCGATCAAACGCTGTTATTACAGGTCGTGCTGCCGGGCGTCAGCGCGGAATACGTGGCCCTCAACGAAATGACCGATGCTTCGGTCGGCATGCGCCGCAAGGCCGCCGATCGACTCGCCCAACTCGGCGGCGAACGGCGTTCGCTTAGTCCGTTTGTGGTTCGCGTGCTCCGCGAGCGATTGTTGCACGAGCAGGATCGCATCGTCTGGCAGCGGGCTTTCGCCGCGATTGTTCCGGACGGCACCGACGAAGCCGCCGAGATCGCGTTGCTCGCGCTCAATCATCAGTGGCCCGATATCCGCCAGTTGGGTTGCGAGTTTATCATTCGTCATCCGCATCCGTCGCGCGGCCTCTGGTTGTTGCCGTTGCTCGACGATCCGAATGCAACCGTGCAACTCGCGGCGATTCGGGCGACGGGACTCTGTCAGAATCCGATTGTGCTCGATGGACCCCCCGTACAAAATGCGGCCGATACACAGAACAATAGCGCCGCCGTACCGATGCCCGGCTTGCGACCGCTGTTGAATCACGCGCAGATCTCGATACGGCGAGAAGCGGCGATCGCGATGTGCCGGCTGGGGGACCAACAGGCGATGCAGGTGCTCGTGCAATGGAGCCGGGATCCCGATCCCGAAGCCCGCGCACAGGCGATCGCGGCGATGGGGGAATCGCGACAGGGACGGTTTATCGAGCCGCTCGTTCGCCTCGGCTGGACCGAATCTGATGCGGGCGTTCAGCAAGCACTTTTGCGGAGCCTGCTCGAACTCGTTCCCGAAGAACGCCGGCCCGAAAAGCTCTCCCCCGTTCTGCCGGCGGGCGACGCCCTCAAAGTCTGGATGGAATGGTGGAAACTGCAGTCGACACCGGTTACAACATCGTCATAATACGTCGGACGCAGGTTTCCGTCGGAGTACAAGGCTTTAGCCTGAATCCTATATGCTGCATCCGGGCTCCAACACACGTGCGGCGGACGGCCAAGGTTTGTTACCCATACACAAGATTTTTACCCATACAATAACGAGTGGTGTCGATAATGGTAGATACGTCCAACGACGATTTCCGGCTGGAATGGCACGAAAACACGCTGGTGGTGATTCCCTCGGGCAACGTCGAGAGCATGCGCTGGGAGCTGATCGATCAGGCCGCCGGCATCATCATGAGCCCGCTCAAAGAGGTCGAAGTCCCGATGACGATTTTTGACTTGAGCGACGTGAGCTACTTCGGCTCGGTCTTTCTGGCGCTGCTCTTGCGGTGTCACAAGTTCGTCAAAAGCCGCGGCGGCGAGCTCGTGCTCTGTGGAGCCAGCAAAATGGCCGCCGAACTGCTGCGAATCACGGCGTTAGACACGCTGTGGGCGATTTACGACACCCGCGACGAAGCGCTGGACGCGATCGGGACGTAAACGTTTCTCGCCCCCTCGTTCGCCTCCTCGTTCCCAAACTCTGCTTGGGAACGCAAGGTCTTCGAAGCTCCGCTTCGTCTTTTAGCGGAGGCTAGCGCTCCGCTACGGAAACCCTCCGCGTCGCGGCTAACCGCAGACCTGTGTTTTCCTTCTGGCTCTGGACCCTCGACTCATTCCGGCTCCGCCGGAATGTCACGCCAGAATATCCCAGATCGGTTGCCCGCCGTTGGCGACGGGGTACGGGCGATTCGTCAGATCGGGGACGGTCGTGTGCGAGTCGATGCCCAGGGCCTGATACACCGTCGCGCAGATATCCCCCGTGCTGACCGGCTTGTCCTGCACGAAACCGGCCTGTGCGTCGGAGGCGCCGTATACCGAGCCGCCGCGAATGCCCGCCCCGGCGAGCGTCACCGAATAGCAATACGTCCAATGCTCGCGGCCGGCTAACTCGTTAATCCGGGGCGAGCGGCCCATCTCGCTCATCGTCACGACCAGCGTCTCATCGAGTAAGCCTCGATTTTCGAGGTCGGTCAATAAGGCATCGTACGTGCGGTCGAACCACGGCAGGTTGTATTCGCGCATGATGCCGAAACTGCGCCAGTGCGTGTCCCAACTGGCGTTTTGCAGTTTGAAGCGTTCCCAATAACAGTCCCACGTGACGTTCACAAAACGGACGCCGCATTCGAGCAGCCGCCGGGCGACGAGTGCACTCGTGCCGAACAGATATTGTCCGTAACGCTCGTGTAATTGTGGGTCTTCCTTGCCGACGTCGAACGCCTGCTTGACTTTCGACGACGTCAGCAGATCGAACGCCCGGTGCTGCACGCCGCTGTAACCTTTGGTATCGAGGCGCTTCTCGGCACGGCGGAATTCGTCATCGAACTGCTGCAACAAATTTTTACGCGAACTCAACCGGTCGACGGTCACCCCTTCGATGAGTTCGCTGTCTCCCAGCACGGGAACGCCGCGAAGCACCTGCGGAAAATCGCGCTCCTCGGGCGGGTTATCGATATACGGAGCACACTTGGCGAACAGCGGATCGTACCGCTCGCCGAGGAAGCCGCCGTACGGGCCGGGCCGGCGGACCATCTGTCCCCAGCCGAGATACGCCGGCAGATACACGTAATGCGGCACCTGAGTCTCGTGCCGGTGCAGATACGAAAAGACCGAACCCATGCTCGGCGGATAACTCGGATCGATGTTGTTCGTGTCGACCGAGCGTTCGAGACCGGTGTAACCCGGCAGGCAGTTATGACACCCGGCGGCGTGATGCAGCGAACGGACGATCGCGATCTTGTGCATCCACTTCGCCATCAACGGCAAATGTTCGGTGATCTGTATGCCGGGAACGTTGGTGTCGATCGGATTGAACTCGCCGCGGACTTCGGCGGGAGCTTCGGGCTTAAGATCCCACATATCCTGCGTCGCCGCCCCGCCGAGCAGATAGAGCAGAATGACGTTCTTCGCCTTCCCCTGCGGGACGAGGTTCTCGCTGTCGCCGGCCGTGGCGACGTGCGGGGCGATAAACCGGCTGAGCATCCCCAGCATTCCGGCCTGCAACGTCTGTCGCCGCGTGATACCGTCACACGTTTTACGCGGACTTCCGAGCATCGTCAGCATGGTCGCTACCTCTCGCAGGAAAAAACGGGAGCATCTCACCGCAGGTGTTTGCGCGAAACCATCATGGTGAAACGATTCTACCACGAAGAACCGTATCCGGGATATCGTAGATATCGAGAATATTTTATCAGTGAGACGACAACTATTCTGCGCGAATTTCGAAAAATTCCGCAGATATTCGTTCGCCGGCAAACTGATTGTTGCCATGCCGTCCGTCGGTCACTTTTCCACTCGAACTGGACAGAGATTAAGCCCGTGGTACAATGGCGTCGATGACTTCCCTGCGGATCAGTGCGATTTCACCACACCGGATGCGAAACGGGCTCCTTATGTTCTCACGGGATACGAGATCCAGAAATTCGGAACACGCAGCGCTGAATCGGCACTCGCGGCGACGGTTTCTGGACGTCGCACTGCTCGCCGGGGGGTGTGGACTGTCGCTCGCCGACGTCCTGCGACTGCAGGCGGAAACAGTGGCGAGCGGGGGTGCGAAATCCGATACGGCGGTCATTCAAATTTGGCTGGGAGGCGGGCCGAGCCAGTTCGAGACGTTCGATCCCAAGCCCGAGGCGCCGGCGGAAATTCGCGGCCCGTTTTCGTCGATTCAATCGGCTCTTCACGGAATTCAGCTCTGCGAGAAACTGCCGCTCACCGCGCAACTGATGGATCGCTGTTCGCTGATCCGCAGTTTCACGCACAATACCGACGACCATTTCATCGCCACGCATTGGTGCATCACCGGTTACCCCGGCGTGAATCTGCGGCCCTCGCATCCGTCGAATGGTTCGCTGGCGTCGCGATTTCGCGGAGCCAATCGCCCCGGTATGCCGGCGTATGCACATCTGAAGGATAGCGGCCGCGGCACCGAAATCGAGCAAACCTTCGAGACCGGACATCTCGGTCTGCAACATTCGGCGTTCAATGTCGTGCAGGACTGGATGCAGGACGATTTCCAGGACGATAAACTGAAGCTCGACACAAAAAACCTGAAACTCGCCGACGACCTCACGCTCGACCGCGTCGAAGATCGCCGCAGTCTGCTTGCGATGCTCGATCGCCTGCCGAAGAAAATCGACGACAATGCGAACACGGTCTCGCAGCTCGACCAGTTCAACCGCGCGGCTCTCGACATGGTGATCAGCGGCAAGGCGCGACGGGCCTTCGACCTGACGGAAGAACCGGCCGCGATTCGCGATCGTTACGGCCGGCATCGCTGGGGACAGATGGGACTGCTCGCCCGACGCCTGGTCGAAGCGGGAGTGACGTTCGTCACGATCAATCTCGCTCCCGATTCGCTCTGCTGGGACTGGCATCGCACGGTGGTCGAACATCATGGCGCCCCCGACGACGGCACGGGCCGCGGCATGAACGTCAACGGCCCGCCGCTCGATCAACTCCTCTGGGGACTGATTCACGATCTTTATGAACGGGGACTCGACAAAAAAGTGCTGCTCGTCGTCTGGGGTGAATTCGGCCGCACGCCGCGCATCAACGCCACCGGCGGCCGCGATCACTGGGGGCAACTGATGAGCCTGCTGCTCGTCGGCGGCGGATTGCAGATGGGACAGGTCGTCGGCAAATCCAACCGCAACGGCGAAGCGCCGCTCGAACGCCCCATCGGCCCGACCGACGTGCTGGCGATGATTTACCGCCACCTCGGCATCGATCCCGACGATTACACCATCAACGCCGCAGGACGTCCGATTCCCGTCCTGCCGAGCGGCCGCGTGATTTCGGAGTTGATTTGAGCCCGTCGGATCGTATGATTCGATGACGTTGCCTCGATCACCGCATACGAAAAGGTTCACGCTCATGGACGAACCCCGCATGGAAGATCCTCGTTTCGATGAAACGGTGGAAATCACGCCCGAACTCTCATCCGCACCAATCCCCGAAGGCGATATTCCCGAAACCGAGTTCGAAATTGCGCAGCGGAATTCGCTGATTCAGGAACTCCGCGAGACGGTCGACAAGCTCGAGCGGGATCATGCCTCGCGGGGCGATCTCAAAATTCTCAGCCGTTCGCTCAAAGAACTGCGGTATGCGTTCAAAGTCTTCAGCAAGTATCGCCGCCAGCGCAAGGTGACGGTGTTCGGGTCGGCACGCACTCCCGCGACTCACCCGGCGTACCAGCATTCGCAGGAATTCGGCCGGGTGATGGCCGAAGCGGGATGGATGGTCCTCACCGGAGCCGGGAGCGGCATCATGGAGGGAGCCCACGTCGGCGCGGGCAAAGCGATGTCGATGGGGGTCAACATTCTGTTGCCGTTCGAGCAGGAAGCGAATTCGATCATCCTCAACGACGACAAACTGATTCATCTCAAATATTTCTTCACGCGAAAATTGCTGTTCGTCAAAGAAGTGCACGCCGTCGTCGTCTTTCCCGGCGGATTCGGCACGCAGGACGAAGGGTTCGAAACGCTCACGCTGGTGCAAACCGGCAAACGCGACATCATGCCGATCGTCTTCATCGATGAGCCCGGCGGCACGTATTGGTCGGGCTGGCAACAATTCGTGATCGATCATCTGCTTAAGACGGAAATGATCTCCCTCGAGGATATATCGCTGTACCACGTTACGAGCAGCATTCCCGAAGCCGTGGAGGAAATCACCCAATTTTATCGCGTCTATCACAGCATGCGATACGTCCGCGACAAGCTGATACTGCGGCTGAACATCGAACCGAGCGACGATTTCCTCGTGCAACTCAACGACGAGTTCGGCGATCTGCTGGAGTCGGGAGCGATCGAACGCGCGGCGGCGCACCGCTTCGAGGCGGACGAACTCGCGGCGGCGAAACTCCCGCGCATCGCCTTCCGCTTCGACCGCCGCCGCATCGGCCGATTGCGGCAATTGATCGACGCGCTGAACCGCGATCTGTAAGCGGAGCCGGCGTCGCGATTCACCCCGCGAACTCAAGCCGAACGGTGTCGAGATTGATGTAACCTTCGGGCAGACGATGCCGCCAGACGGGGTAATCTCTTTCGGGACGCAGCCGGTGCGGGTCGCCATCGAGCGGCCCCATGGGGGCGACGTCGAGCGGAAACATCACCAGCATGATGTTGCTCGTCAATTTGCCCAGCACCGTATCGAGCGGCAGGCTGCCATACATGTCCGTGCGGTCGAATCGCGAGCCGAGACTGGTCCACGCCGATTCGTCGTTGACCAGTTCGATCGTCTGTTCGCTCCACTCGGGAGTAATCGAAAACGGCTGACTCGTCAGCACCCAGGGGGACGTCGTCCCGCCATGACTCGCCTGGGCCAGCAGCACGAGTTTCGCCCCCCGTTCCAGGAGTTCCCCTTTGAGCTTCAGCGTCAATTTCGCCCCGCGAAAATCGAGCGGGAATTGCTCGTTGACGAACCGGTTCGGCCCGGCGACCTCGCGGTGATGTTCCCCCACCGGCCCCGTCGAATTCAGGCAGAACACCATGTGCAGATATCCGGCCCCCGGCGGGGCATGGTTGTAATCGATCCACCAGGGACTGCGGCTGGTGACGACTCCATCCTTGCGTTCCAGCGGCTTCGGCCCCGCTTGATTGCTGATCCAGGCATACCAGCCGTTGGTCCCTTCGTCGAAGGTTTCTTCGTAGATGCGTTTCGTCATGATCTGTTGGCTTTCTCTTCCGATGGCTGATGAAACTCGCGATGGCCGCACTGCATTGGACGCTGCCTGCAATCCCGATTATGATAGTCTGCTGATGACCTGCGCAAAAGACTCCGCATCCTCGAATTCCGCAACGGGAGGTTTCCGTGAGATATTCTCGACTTCGCCCGGCGATGGCATTGCTGCTGGCGGCAGCATCCTGGCAGACGATTCAACCGTCGGCTGCCGCTGCCGATGAACCGATCGACGTCGGCTCGCGCCGCGAATTGTTCGTCGACGACTACTTGATCGACAAACTCTACCAGGTGCGGCTCGAATTGCAGAAACCGCACGACGAGGGAATCGCCTTCCCCTTCGACGAACCGTGGGAAGGAGCCTTCTGCGGTTATGCCACGATCATCAAGGATGGTGGCAAGTACCTCGCCTTCTATCGCGGCCTGCCGTTGCCGCGGGCCGACGGTTCGGAGCGGGAAACGACGTGCGTCGCCACGTCGGACGACGGCGTCAATTGGACGAAGCCGACGCTCGGCATTTTTGAAGTCGACGGCACGAAAAAGAACAACGTCATTCTCGCGGAGAACGCGCCGCTGTCGCACAACTTTTGTCCGATGCTCGACGACCGCGAGGGCGTTCCCGCCGAGCAGCGGTTCAAAGCCCTCGCCGGGACATCGTCGAGCGGACTGGTGGCTTTTGTTTCGGCCGACGGTTTCACTTGGCATAAGCTCCGCAAGGAACCGGTGATTACCAAAGGGGCGTTCGATTCGCAGAACGTGCCGCTCTGGTCCGAAAGCGAGCAATGTTACGTCTGTTACTTCCGCGTGTTCGTGGACGGCGTCCGCCGCATTTCGCGCTGCACGTCGACCGATTTTCTCACGTGGAGTGAACCGGTGCTGATGGAATACGGCGACAAGCCGATCGAACATCTTTATACGAATCAGACGGGTACGTACTTCCGCGCGCCGCATCTGTATGTGGCGATCGCTGCGAGATTCTTCCCCGGCAAGCGGATTCTCAGCGACGCGCAGGCCAAAGCGATTAACGTCGATCCCGGTTATTTCAACGATTGCTCTGACGCAATCTTCATGACGTCGCGCGGCGGCAATTTTTACGACCGCACCTTCATGGAAGGTTTTCTCAAGCCGGGCATCGGGCTCGAAAACTGGGTCTCGCGGACGAATTATCCCGCCCTCAACGTCGTGCCGACGGGTGACAACGAGATGTCGTTTTACGTCAATCAGAATTACGGACAGCCGACGGCACATCTGCGGCGGTATTCGCTGCGGACCGACGGCTTCGTGGCGGCGAACGCTCCGTATGAAGGAGGCGAACTGATCACCAAACCGCTGATCTTCAGCGGGAATGAACTCGAACTCAATTTCGCCACCTCGGCGGCGGGATCGATCCGCGTCGAAATTCAATCCGCCGACGGCCAGCCCATTGGAGGTTTCACCGCGGACGATTCCGTCGAAACGATCGGCAACGAAATCGAGCGCACCGTCCATTGGAAATCGGGCAGCGACGTCAGTGCTCTCGCCGGCCAGCCGGTGAGATTGCGCTTCGTGATGCACGACGCCGAGTTGTTTGCGTTCAGATTTAAGTAAGGCGAGCGGGGGGCGTCAGCCCCCTGTTAAACGCTCAGCAAACTAGCAACTATATAAGGAACCCCCATGTCCAGCACGCTGCAACCCGACAAAACAAAAAAGCCCTCCGCCATCCCCGCAAAATCGAGCCCTCGTCTCGCCAAACAGATGAAACTCTACGAGCGGGCGATGGAACTCATCCCCGGGGGGACGCAGCTCATCAGTCGGCGGCCGACGCGGTTCGCGCACGGCGTCTCGCCGATCTTCGCGGCACGCGGCAAGGGAGCCCGCATCTGGGACATCGACGGCAACGAGTACATCGACTGGGTCAGCGGCATCGGCTCGATCATTCTCGGTTACGCCGACGGCGTCGTCGACGACGCCGTTAAATCGCAGATCGACAAGGGAACGAACTTTTCGATCACGCACGAACTCGAAGTCGAACTCGCCGAAGAACTCGTCAGCACCATCCCGTGCGCCGAGATGGTCCGTTACACGCGGTGCGGCGGCGAGGCGTGCGCCGTCGCCATCCGCATTGCCCGCGGCTCGACCGGCCGCGACAAGGTGCTGTTCTGCGGTTATCACGGCTGGCACGACTGGTATCTCGCCGCCAATCACGTCGAGGGAAATCTCAACGATCACCTCTTCTCGGGTATTGAACCGATCGGCGTGCCGAAGGCGCTGACGGGGACGTGTTTCCCTTTTCCGTACGGCGATCTCGCGGCGCTCGGTGAGTTACTCGACAAGCACAAAGGGCAAGTCGCTGCGGTTATTATGGAACCCATGCGTTCGGAACTGCCGCCTGAAGGGTATCTCGCCGGCGTCAAGAGGTTGGCGAAAGAACACAACGCCGTGTTGATCTTCGACGAAGTCTCGACGGGCTTTCGCCTCTCGGAAGGGGGTTCGCAAAAAGCCCTCGGCGTCACACCCGACATGGCGGTCTTCGCGAAGTCGATCTCGAACGGTTACGCGATGGGAGCGGTCGTCGGCAAACGCGAAGTCATGGAACCAGCCGCCCGTATGTTTATTTCGAGCACGTACTGGGGCGAAGCCGTCGGTCTGATGGCGGCCCTCACCACGCTCCGCGAAATCAAAAAACGCGAGGTGCCGAAATATCTGCTCGGCTACGGCAAGCAGTTGCAACAGGAACTCAACGCTGTCGCCAAAGAAACCGGCATGCCCGCCACGGTGACGGGACACCCGATTCATCCGCACTGGACGTTCACCGTCGAAGACCCCGAGCAGAAAGCGATCTTGCCGACGCTGTACGTGCAAGAAATGGCGAAGCGCGGCTGCCACGGGTACGCCTCGTTCTACCTCAACGCGGCTCAGGGACAAGCCGAACTGGAGCAAGTGACCCAAGCCGCCCGCGAAGTATTTGCGCTCTTGGTGGACGGCATCGCGAAGAACAACCTGAAATCGATGATGGAGTGCGAGATGCAGAAGGAGTATTTCAAGCGGTTGGTGACGTGAGGAAAAGCAGCTGTTGATCAAAACAGCAGAAAATACTATTGTTTCGCGCACATGACCTATTCGATTCAAATGACAGCTTACTTTGAATTCATGGCAAGGACGCGAACATGAAGAAGTCGTCGCTTTACACAATCGGTTATTCAGGACATTCTCCAGAAACCTTTCTGAAGCGATTGAAAGACGCTGGCGTCGAAGTCTTAATCGACGTTCGAGAAAAGCCTTTGAGCAGAAAGAAGGGGTTTTCAAAAACATCCCTGAATGTTTTCTTGAATGATAATGGCATTGAATATCTACATATTCGCGAGTTGGGCGTGCCTGGAGAACTACGAGACGAATTAAAAAAAGGTTGGTGCCTCCACGAATATTTTTCTGCTTTTAGATATCATTTGAATGGTTGTACCGGTATTTTAGAGCAGGTGTACGCGATGGCTCAGCGATCTGCGTGTTGTTTGATGTGTGTTGAACACGTCGTTGAGGAATGTCACCGTTCCGTAGTGGCTGAAACGCTTTTTGCTCAGAACGGACGAAAGCTTAAAGTCGAACATTTATGACCAGTGGCGAATGGCTTGAACGTGAGGCTTTAATAACCGTTAAGGCGTATCCGACGCCATCCGCCAAATATCACGAGACTGTATGTATTGCTGGCATTACAAAAGAAGAGGGTTGGATTCGCCTTTATCCGGTGCAGTTTCGATCGTTGCCTTATGCACAACAGTTCGAAAAGTATCAGCTCATTCATTTTCGGATGAAAAAGCACGAGACTGATCGTCGCCCTGAAAGTTTTCGACCAGATGTGAATTCGATTAGAGTGACAGGGCATATCGACACGACGAAAGACGAAGAATGGAATAGACGCCGAGAGTGGATTTCGCCGACGCTAAATAAGGGTATGTGCGAAATTCTAAAAGAACAAGAAAGCTCGAAAAAATCGCTGGGTGTTTTTCGCCCTCGAGAGGTAACGGATTTTCTGATCGTGGACGCGGATGCTGAATGGCCAGGGAAAAAGCAAGCTTTCATGAATCAGTTAATGCTATTCGATCCGCCCACATCAAAATTGGAGAAGATCCCCTTTAGCTTCAAATACAAATATTTTTGCTGTGATGAGGCGTGCCGTGGTCATGAACAATCCATCATTGATTGGGAGATTTACGAACTATATCGAAATGTCCGAAAGAAGACTGAAGCTGTCGAAGACATCAAGCAAAAAATTCGGGACAAGTATCTCGCAAAATTGTGCGCATCCGACCGAGACACAATGTTTTTCGTGGGGAATCACAGTCGCTGGCCGGCGTCATTCATGATTCTCGGTGTTTTCTGGCCGAAGAAGCGTGCACCACGCCTGTTTGACTGAGCTTCATGTGAATCACGTCCTTCCCACATCCAAAAATTCTGATGAACTCCCGACATCCGTTTGCTAGAATATCTCCTGCCTCGCGGGCGGACATTATTTCGCGTTCTTTCACGGACAGCCACGCATGTCGGACGACACCTCTTACGGACCGGCTTTTGACCTGGGGGACGATGGCTGGGTGCGGTTTGCCAATAACGCGCTCGTCACCTGGTCGGTTTTTATTTCGCTGGGGCTGATCGTCTTCGAGTTCACGTCGAACGCCTTTCTGGGAATGGTGATCGTCTGTCTGAAATTCGGGCTCCCCGATTTGCTGGCGGCGAAATGGACGTTCGACGATCCGTACCGGGCCCGCGGCTCGGCGCTGCGGTATTTCAGCATCGCCAATGCGTTTTACAAAATCGGCCTGTTCGGCGTGATGATCCTGTTCGTCATCCGCGTCGCCTGGCTGATCGATCGCAACAACTTCATGCCGATGTTTATCAGCCAGGCGATGATCGCCAGCCTGTTCGTGTTTTTCGGCATGTTCATAGGGTACATCTGCGCGGCGAAGGCGTCGAGCCTGGTCTGTCAGCACCGCTTGAAACTCTGGCTCGACGACGAGTTTTATCGCAGCCGACGGTATCGCGTCTTTCCCCCGGTGTATATCGGCCGGCGCAATCACATCCGGGCGATCGCGCTGTTGACGGTATTGTTGTCGGTCTTTTTCTTGTTGATCACCACGCTCGGGCTATATTGGTCGGGAACGTATCTCGCATCGGCGGTCCGCAATGCAGACCGCGGCAGCATCGAACGCGGCGCGGCGTACATCGGAGCGCTCGCCGTGATTCTCGCCTGCCTCGTGGGCCTGTTCAGCCAGCAAACCCGCACGCTCCGCACCGCCGCCAGAATTCCCGAGGAGTGTTGGGTGGAGTGGACGGGGGAGGGGTGAACCGAGGGATGAAGGATGAAGGATGAAGGGGACGATTTATGCGGTCTGGCTCTTGACTCTTGTCTCTCGACTCACTTTGCTTCGCGAAATTTTTCGGTCCATGCTTGACGATTCGCGATCCTGCGGTATGATCGACGACTGACATGGGTGTCTCGCCAGATTTGTGCTGGCGGGAAGAATAGGGAAAACGGTGCAAATCCGTTGCGGTCCCGCCGCTGTAACCGGGAACGAACGCTGCAAAATCCACTGCGGTTTGGAAATCGCGGGAAGGTGTAGCTAGTAGGCGTGCCCGGAAGCCAGAAGACCTGCCCAGATGTCATTTTTTCAGGCGATGCTTTCGAGGACAAAAGCGATGCCGTGGGTAGTGCTCCTGGGGACGACGGTCCCTTCGCTCCTCTCACTCTAACAGCCTGGCTGTTGTTGCGCCGTGCGCAGGGGTGTCGATCGCTCCCGTTGTGACCGGTTCAATTCGCGATTGTCTGCGCTTGCATCGTCCTCATCGAAAACAGCGAGGACTGTCATGCAGACGAAATTTTTTGAACGAAGGATCGCGCCGTGCGCGGTTCGTCCCCGGTGCCGTTACGGACCGCCGGGGTTCACGCTGATCGAACTTTTGGTGGTGATCGCCATCATCGCCGTCTTGATCGCACTGTTGTTGCCCGCCGTGCAGCAGGCCCGCGAGGCGGCGCGGCGGACGCAATGCCGCAACAACCTCAAGCAGACGGGTTTGGCGTTTCACAACTATCACAGTTCGTACAACGTCTTTCCCAAAGGGGGAGCCGGCATCGCGAGCCTCACCAACCCACTCGCTAAAGCTCGCTGGACGATGAGCTGGGGAGCCGCGATTCTGCCGTACGTCGATCAGGCGCCGCTGTTTAACACGATGAATCAGAACGAGCCGTATCTGCACGCCGACAATCTCGTTCCGGGACAGACGCTGCTCGCCGTGTATCTCTGCCCGTCGGCTCCCAAAAGCACGATGCTCAAGCCGAACGGCGATACGCCGGCTTCGACCACCAAATACTCCCGCACCGATTACGGCGGAAACTGGGGCGAGCGGGCGCTGCGCTGTCATCCGCTGACGAGCTGCCCGAATAATTATTCCGAATTCGGAGATACCAGCGGCGAAGGACGCGGCGTGATGCTCATCGGCACCGAACGAACCGTCGGGGTGAGAGACGTCACCGACGGGACGTCGAACACGCTGATGATCGGCGAAGCCCCGGAAGGACTGCATTCGATCTGGATCGGTCACAAGAACGTGTTCGACCAGAGTTCCCCGGTCAATTCGCATACGCAGGCGGGTTCTCCCTGGGCGTCGTGCGGCACGGTTTTCAGCAGCACCCCGGGAAATTTCTGCGACTACGGGCAAGAGTTTCACAGCTATCACGAGGGAGGCTCGCAGTTTCTGGCCGTCGACGGCTCGGTCCGTTTCGTCGGCGAGAATCTCGATGTGAAAGTCTTCGCCGCGCTGCTTTCTCGCAGCGGCGCCGAAGTCATCGGCGAGTTTTGACGGTGGATCGTTTCCCTTCGTAAAACCAACACAAAAAATCAACACACGAAAACAATCATAAAGGAATCATGAATCATGACATTCAATATCGCCCGCGTTATTTGTGCGTCGGCACTCGGCATGGCTTTCGTTGCGTTTCAGCCGGCGGCGCAGGCCGGTCCCATCGTGGACTTTGAAGATCTTTCGCTGGCTCCCGAATCGTACTGGAACGGGCCCGATCCCGCGGGAACCGACGTGGCGGGGCCGTTCGGCCCGGTGCGCGAAGGAAGTTTCAGCAGCGGCGGCGTCGATTTCGTCAACCGCTACGATCTGACGTTCGGTAATTGGAGCGGATTCGCGTATTCGAATACGACCGACAATGTCGATGGCACGTTCGGCAATCAGCACAGCGCTTATACCGGTTCGGGCCGCGGGGCCGGCGACGACAACTACGGCGTGGCGTTCGGCTATAAGGATCTCGAACCGAACCTGATCGATCCCGATCCGTTCGATCCGACGAACGTGGATCAATTGACAAAATTGCCGTTTTTCACGTTACCCGAGAACTACCAGATCGACGGCATCTACGTCACCAACACGACCTACGCGGCATTGACGATGGCCAATGGAAATGACTTTTCGAAAAAATTCGGCGGCGTGTCGGGAACCGATTCCGACTTTTTGAAACTGTCGGCCTATGGAACCGACCAATTCGGCGATCCATTGGGTGAGGTGGTCGAGTTCTATCTCGCCGACGTCGGGATCGAACATGCGGGAATTCACATCGTCGACACGTGGGAATTCATGGATCTCTCGCCGTTATCGCAGGCCCGGCGGATCTACTTCAATCTCTCGTCGTCCGACGTCGGGATCTTCGGCATCAACACGCCGACGTATTTCGCCGTCGACGATATTTCGTTGAACGAAATTCAGGCGGTTCCCGAACCGGGCGGGCTGGCGTTGCTCGTCACGGGAAGTTGCCTCGCGGGATGGGCGGCGGTGCGTCGTCGCCGGCACGGAGAGAGTGTGTGAGACTCGATCCATCGTCGCGCGGGCTTGCCACATGGGACCGGCGGCGGTATGTTCTTCCCGTCTTCAGGAGTTTTTGATAAAATCGGGCATCGGCTCGACGCGAAACAACTCGCGTCGAGCCGATGTACCGAATTCAAGGAGAGAGACATGTTCTCACCCCCCGGACTGATTGTGATGCTGCTGGTGCTCGTTCCGGCGGCGCTGCGGTTAATGGATTTTCAATGGAATATCGCCTGCATCGGCGCGCTGTCGATCTTTTGCGGATTGTACATCCGCCAGCGCTGGCTGGCGATTGCCATTCCGCTGGGAGCGATGGTTCTCAGCGACGTGGCACTCGGGATCTTCAATCACAATCTTCCCAAGTACACGACGGAAGATCCTCTGCGCCCGTTTGTGTACGGGTCGTATGTGATTATGATTGCTCTGGGAATTTCCGTCCGCGGCTATTGGCAGCGGATGAATAAAAACGAGGCTCTCGGCACATCGTCAGTGAAGCGGCAGTGGCAACGGTACATTCCCGTGGCCGGGGCGACGCTCGTTGGTTCGTTGCTGTTCTTCTTTATAACGAACTTCGGCGTGTGGCTGTACTACGAGCCGCACACCTGGGAGGGGTTGACGACCTGTTTCGTTAAGGCGATTCCGTTTTACCGCACGACGTTGGCGAGCGATGCGGTTTTTACGCTGATACTCGTCGGCGGTTACGAACTGTTCGTCAAAGCCCGCGTTCCGGTGACCTCAGCCTCGCGGCTGTTGTACGCGGAGTGAGTCGGAAACGGCCTCGCGAAATCTATTCATTCTGGCTCTTGACTCTTGTCCCTCGACTCTTGACTTCTCCCCCGCTCACAGTTCGCGGGTTTGCAAGAACAGGGCTTTCTTCTCGCCGGGGAGGGTGAAGTCGAAGCCGCACGAGCGAAAAAACGCCTCGGACGACGTAATCGCCATCACCTCGAGAATGTTGCGCGCCGTCGCACAGTCGATGCAGGCTTTCACGAGCAAACGGCCGATGCCGTGGCGCTGCCACTCGGGAGCGACGGCGAGACTGCGAAGTTCCGCGAGTTTCGAACTGTAAATCTCGAGCGCGGCGAACCCGACGATCTTCCCCTCGACGTCGGCGACGAAGCCGCAACTCAACAGTTGCGACAGCTCGTCTTGGGTGCGCGGCAGCAGCCATTTCGCTTCGATAAACGGCTGCAGGAATTCGTGCAGTTGCGGTAAATCGTCCCGCGTCGCGGAACGAACGATCGGCGGAAGGGCGTCGTCGCTGGCGTTCATGTCGTCATCAGTTTTCGTCGTGAAACGGTCGTTACGGCTGGTTCTTCACTGCGCGCATCGTAGGCGATGAGGAAGTGATTCGCCAGACCGTCTCATTCATCCCGCAACACGTTGACGTCGATGAAACAGTCCATCGCCAGCCAAAGAGCCCGAGCGTACCGAAAATAGAACAGCGGGAACAAGACGGCGAACGCTCCCAGGGGAATGGCCAAATCGGGGTTTTCGACCTCGAAACCGAAGTGCAAAACCATGTAAGTCACCGTGACCAGCAACCCCGTCAGACCGTAGTTGATGTACGCCGAGCCGAGAAAAAAACCGGGAGCCCGCTCGTAACGGAACTGGCAGTGATCGCACTTCTCATGCATCTTGAACCAATTGACGAACATTCGCCCTTCGCCGCAGCGGGGACACCGCAACCGCATGGCGCGCGTCCACAGCACGAACAATGTCGGTCGATTCATCGTCGATGGTTCCTTCAGTGAATGGCCGCGTCATCCCTTCATGCAGCGTCTCCCGCCATTATAGCACGGCGGGACGAAAAGTGATGCCTGGCGAAGTGATGCCGCGTTCACGCCCAGCGCAGCGGATCGCGTTCGGTCTCGCTCGCCCAGACGTCGAGCGATGCGAACTCTCGGCCGATCTTCGCCGCGAGCTGTTCGACGGCGGGACGTTCGGAGGCGTAGTGACCGACGAGAATGAGCGCCAGCCCGGCGGCCTGGGCTTCGAGCAACGAATGAAATCTCGCTTCACCCAGCAACAACGCCTGGCATTCCTGCGTGACGGCGTCGGAGATGAACTCTGCCGCCGAGCCGCAGGCGATGCCGAGCCGTTCGATGAGCTGATCGTCGTCGCCGGTGTATTGCAGCATCGCGATGCCGAGCCGGTTTTTCACGATTTCCAGCAGGTCGGAGAGTTTCATCGGTGGCGATAAAGAGCCGCGCCGTCCGCCGCCGTGAAGAATGTCGGAGCGATTCGCCGCTGCGGTCGGATGTGACTCGGAAAGCGGGCGGAGCGGCTGAATGTCGCTGAGTTCGAGACGCTCGGCGAGTTGCCGATTGACGCCCTCCGCCGCGCTGTCGTAACCCGTGTGCGGACTGTAGACGGCGATTTTCGCCCCCATGATCGTCAGCAGCAACCGGCCTTCGGGATTATCGGCGGTCAACCTCTGCACCGGTCGGAAGAGCACGGGATGATGCGAGACGACCAATTGCACGCCGCGTTCAACCGCTTCGCGGGCGACGTCTTCGGTCAGCGTGAGACACGTCATCACACGCTGCACCGGCTGTGACCGATCGCCGATGAGCAGGCCCACGTTGTCCCACGTCTCGGCGAGCGACAGCGGAGCCAGCCGCGAGAGAAAGTCGATAACGTCGTGCAGTGGCAGCATGGATTTCACCGTGAGAACGAGAACGAGTGATGATCGCTCTTATCACTGTCCCGAATCACGCCGCGGATGGCAAGTGATCGCGTCCTTAATCGCTGCGGTACGCTTCTCACGCGGTGTGACGAGACGGAGGACGAGGACCGTCAACCAAAAGCAGCTCTAATTCTTCGGCGGAACGTCGATGACCGGGGTTTCAGGCTCGGCGGTCGTTGATGGCATAGGTTCGTCGTCCGCCTTGTCATTGAGCAGATCCGGGTTGAGGATTTCGAGGTGGTCTCCCACCGTCCAACGGTGGTTGAGAATGCGGCTGCCGCCGATCTGTTCGGCCTTCAGCCAAAGTTCCTTCCCCATCATCTGGTCGGCGTTGGGAAGTGTGAAATACTTGCGGTCTTGTCCCACGCCGAGTTTCGTCACCATCTTTTTCTGCCGTCGTTCGCCAGGGATGTGCAGACTGCAATTGAAGTCGAGGATTTCGGTCGGCGAGGTGTTGTTGGTGATGATCTGTTCGATCTCCAGCCGATTTTCGGCGGTGTTGACTCGCTCGATGATCCGCATGGTCACGTCTCCCAGGCCGACCTGGTAGTTGTAATGCACGCGGAAAATATAAGGTCGATCGGCGGTGATTTCGAAATCGATCGAGACCTCTTCCTTCCCCAGTCCGGTGTTGGGGGGGAGCGTCAAGCGGAGAGGCAGGCGAAACGCCTCGCCGGCGGCGACTTGCAGTTTCCAGCCGTCGTGAGGATCGACGTCCCAGTCTTTTTCTTTTCCGTTGAACTCCTGCGGGATGTTGAATTTGACTTTGCCGTTCACGCCCTGTGCGAAGGTATTCATGCCGATCAAGGCGTCTTCCTGTTCGGTGGTGCGGCTGGCCAGCCGGCCTTGTTCGAGGTGCACTCCCATAATCCACTTGACCAGCGGGGACGAGCAATGCCGGATGATGAGGGGCAGCGGCGAGGCGTGAATTTCCTGATTGTTCGTCCCGGCGACCGACTGCAGTTCCTGCTTCATCCCCCACACATCGTATGCCACCGCGGATTCACCCAACGCGATGATTTCGGTCGTCGGCTTTTCGTTCCAGATCACGACGACGGCTTCGTTCTCGCGCGAGAAGACGTGATTGGCGCTGCCGCCGGGAAGCTGAAACGATCCCAGATATTGCGCGCCCTTCAGCGCCAGCGACGTAGTGCGCCAGGGGAGAAACAACAGCGTCGGCGAGCCGTCGGGATTCATCACGCCGTGCTCTTTGTCGAAGACGTCGTCGGCAAAGATGACGTCGGCTCCCCCGATTTTGGCAAACAGCATGCGTTTGATGAGGTCGCCGTTGCGGGCCGCGAGTTCGTCTTTCGACTGCGCCTTCGATTTTTCGATCGGCCGAATGACGACCCAGCGCGGGACGTCGAACTTGGCGCTGGCCTTCAGCTTTTCGAGCAGCTCTTCAGGAGGCTGGCTGGCCGAACTGCTGATCGAGAGAAAGCCGTTGTGCATCGTTCCCGGTTCGGGGAGGGGCGACTGCCAGTTCCAGCTCAACCCCACCAGCGTGTCGCGTCCCACGCGGTCGAGTTCGTGCTTGACGTTGTCCACGATCGAGGGCAACTGATTCATCCCGATAAAACTGTAATCGTGTTCGCCCCCCAGTTGCCAGTGATGCACTTGAGACGAATAGCGCGCCATCACCTGAATCAGCGACGGCGACCAGAACGAAGGCGGAAGCGCGAAGACCTCGCTGATGCCGATCCAGTCCTCGGCGAACTTGTCGCGGATGTCGGCGGGAGGATCGTCGAGGAGTCCGACCGTTGTGATTCCCTGATATTGCATCAGCTCGAATTTTTGCGACAGGTCCGTCGCCAGCAGCGGGTTCGCATCGAAGACCGACTTCCACAGCGGATACTTCAGCCAGTTGATCCCGCCTTGCGACGCCGCCGCCGAGAGTTCTTCGAGCCGCTTCTCGTTGATGTTCCGAGAGATCGTCCAGCCGAATTCACCCTGCTTCGTATCCTTAATGATATCCATCACGGCGAACGTCGTTTGTTCCGTCAAGATCGGATCTCCGTCGCGGAGCAGGATCGACTCGACGCGATAAAAACCATATTCTTGTGGGGTGAGCTTCCAATTATTTTCCTTTTGGCGGGCG
>JBBECD010000150.1:0-21413 GCA_040881995.1 Planctomycetaceae bacterium | reverse complement strand
GGTGTTGGGGGATTTGGGGCCGATTCGCGGGAAATGGTGCATACGCTCACGGATTTTGGGGATCAGCGTGAGGGGGTCGGAGCGGGACTTTTGAAAAGTCGAGGGAGCGGCGATTTTTCCTCGAATGTTACGCGGAAAAGAGCAGATATTGATACTTGGGAACCAGGTATATATGATGGGTGATCCGTCGGGTCGAAGGGTCGAAATCGCGTTGGATTCGGCTCGCACGAAATCGCGCTGCATCGTCGAATTCTGACTTTCGCCGAGGACATGATATGCTCCAGATCACCACAGGTTCTTCGAGTTCGAACTGCCAGGGGATGAGCCGTCGCTCGGCGATAAAGGCTGGTTTTCTAGTGCTTTCGGGGCTCACCCTCGCCGACTTGATGCGACTGCGGGCACACGGTGCCGCCGAGAAAAATGAGAAGTCGGTCATTCTGATCTGGCTGGACGGCGGGCCGAGCCAGCTCGAAACGTACGACCCCAAGCCCGAAGCTCCCGCCGAATATCGCGGGCCGTTCGCGACGATAGCGACCAACGTTCCGGGGATCAATATCTGCGAAACGCTGCCGCTTCACGCGAAAATGGCCGATAAAATGGCGTTTATCCGCTCGGTGCATCACGGCACCGGCGATCACTTCGCCGGGGCGCACTACATGCTCACCGGGAAGTTTGGTTCGACGTCGGTCGACCTGCCGCAGAAATATCCGTCGGTCGGCTCGTATATCTCGAAGGTGAAGGGGCCGAACAAAGAGGGAATGCCGGCGTATGTCGGCCTCCCGGCGGCGCAGAGCGTCTATCTCTTCCCCGGTTATCAGGGGGCGGCGTATCTCGGCCCGGCGTATAACCCGTTCAACGTCGATTCGACCAACGTCTATCTCGGCGCGACGTACAACATCAACGTCGACAAGCCGCAATGCCTCGAGAACTTTAAGAACGCGAATCCCGATCGCTCCGGTTATCGCAAGGATCTGCTCAGCAGTCTCGACAACCTCAAGCGGGGCGTCGATCAGTCCGGCATGATGGATGCGATCGATAAATATCAGCAGGACGCCCTGTCGTTGATTCTCAGCGGCAAGGCGCAAGAGGCGTTCAACCTCGAAAAAGAAGACCCGAAACACCGTGCGAAATACGGGCCGGGACCGTGGGGACAATACACGCTCATGGCCCGCCGGCTCGTTGAAGCGGGAGCGACGTTCGTCACCGTCGACATGCCGCACTGGGACGATCACTCGAGCATCAAAGAAACCCACGGCATGAAATTGCCGCACGTCGACATGGCGGTGAGCGCATTGCTCGACGATCTGGAAGTGCGCGGCATGCTCGATGACGTCATGATTCTCGTAATGGGCGAATTCGGCCGCACGCCGCGGCTGAATAACGGTCAGCCCGGCAACGATGTTCCCGGCCGCGACCACTGGGGCGATGCGATCTCGGTGCTGATGGCGGGGGGCGGACTTAAAGGAGGAACCGTGATCGGGGCCACCAACGAAAAAGCCGAATTTCCGATCGAGCGGGCTCTTAAGCCGGGCGACGTGCTGGCGACGGTATATCACGCTTTGGGAATCGATTATACGATGAAGTTCGAAGACCGCGCCGGCCGGCCGGTCGCGATGCTCGATGAGGGCAGTCACATTTCGGAACTGTTTTGAGAGGCTGATAGAGATTTCATTGGACGATGCCCATCAACAACGAACCATGATCGCGGCCGAAACGGCGCGGATGATCCTGCGGGGCGCGGAGACCGACTTCATCGCGACGAGTAAACAGGCTGCGGCCGCGCTTCTTCGCCGCAAGCTGCAGACGAGCGATCTCCCCAATCTCGCCGAGATTCTTTCGCAGATTTTTGTGATCACCGGCTGGTTTCAGGATGCACCCGATGCGTCGACGCCGGCGGAATCCGCGGACGAAACCTCCGACGAGCCGACGTTAACCCCCGACGTCGTCGCGTTCTTTAAGATGCTGCTCAACCGGCTGGCCACGGTGCGGCTCGATCCGACGGAACATCCCGAGGGAGACCTGTTGTATCACGCGCTGCAGGTGTATGAACTGGGATTGGCCGAGTACGACTATGACGAAGAGTTTCTGCTGGCGTGCCTGCTGCACGACATCGGTTATGCGATCGATCGCCGGCAGCCGATTCCGGCGGTTTTGGAAGTCATCGGGCGGTTCTTGACGGAGCGTACTCGATTTCTGATCGAGTTTTTGCCCGAGGCGCGCGATTACATGAAAACTCACAAGATTCGCGGCAGCCTGCGCAAGTCGGAGCATTTCGAAGATTTGCAGTTGCTCGCTTTGCTGGATCTCAAGGGACGCAAAGTCGGAGCCGTCACCGCCACGTTGGACGAGGCGATCGATTACATCGTCTCGCTCGATTCGGCCTGGGACGAATATTAGGACGCCTGAGATGAAACTTTCATGGCGTGAAGCCACTGATGCAGACATCGGTTTGCTCGGCGAATGGAATCATCAACTCATCCGCGATGAAGGACATCGCAATTCCATGACGGTTGTGGAACTCGCGGCGCGAATGAAACGGTGGTTGCACGACGAGTATCGCGCCGTTCTGTTTTCAGTCGACCAGCCGGTCTGCTATGCGCTCTTTAAAGAGGACGAAGAGCAAATTTATTTGCGGCAGTTTTTTGTGCGGCGCGAGCAAAGACGAGCAGGGGTCGGCCGTGCCGCGTTTTCGATCCTCAAAGACGAGATCTGGCGCAGCGGCGTTCGTCTGACGGTCGACGTTTTATGCCAGAACGAAATCGGCATCGCATTTTGGCGAAGCGTGGGCTATTGTGACTATTGCCTCACGCTGGAAATTGTGCCGCCGTAAAAAACTTGAACCAATCACAGGCAAAGCGGCATCGTTGACCGAACGTGGAAGCCCCTTGTTACGCTCGTAGACGCGGTTCAGCCTTCCGTCTTGGCGTCTGTCGTGTTGACGAGTTTCGCCAGACGCGATTTCAAGCGGGCCGATTTGTTCGGGTGGAACAGGTGCTTGGCGCCGGCTTCATCAAGGCGCTTGGAGACGAGCCGCAACGCCGTTTTGGCTTCGTCGACCTTGCCTTCCGCGGTCAAAACGCGGAGGTTCTTGATGAGCGTCTTGAGGGTCGATCGCTGCGACCGATTGACGAGCCGTCGTTTGTTGTTCTGCTTGAGGGCTTTTTTGGCGGTTTTTGTGTTAGGCATATTTCGCTACTGTCCGTTCAAAACCAATGTCCATGTCGTAAAACGCAATCCGGCTGAATCGCCAATGCGAGCCGGACATTGTACAGGGAGGCGGAGTTTATTTCCAGCGATAATGACGAAGGCAATATTTGGCCTCCTGGATTGGTTGGGGGGGAGTCGAATGTTTACTTCTGGCAAGGCGAAGAGATCGTTGGACACTGGATACTCCAATCTCCTCTCTTGATTTGATGTCAAATTGGTTTACAATTTTATACTGTCTGGCTTCAAATCTGACGTTGTTCAAATAAATGATGTGGCACGACGCCTCGAGGTAAAAATGAGTACGTTTCGACTTCCTTTGCGAGTGGTCTTCTATTTCGAAAGCGACAGGTGGATCGCGCACTGCTTGGACTTCAGTCTTTTAGGTGATGGCGATACCAAAGAAGAGGCTTTGCGTTCTCTATCGACGGCAATTGCGATGCAGGTTGAGGCGAGTGTCGAATTTAACAATCCGAGAAATCTCTTTTCTCCGGCGGACGGTAAATATCTGGAAATGTATGCCAAAGGAAAAGATATTGCAGTCGGCGAGTTGAGTCTCCACATCGAGGGCTTCGAACTCAACAAGGTAGAAGCTCGCGAATACGCCGAGGATGACGGCATTGATTCAGGACTCGCAATGGCTCGATGAATGAAGAACAAACCCCTCAAACTCAGCCGCTTAAGACGGATTCTCGCCAGCTTTGGCTGCCGAGAAGATAAGTCCCGGGGGAAAGGGTCGCACACGATGTTTTTTCGCACCGTTAATGGCGACGAATTCTCGTACCCGATTCCGACCTCGGGCAAAGAGGTTCTTGTCTGTTACATCAAAGAAATTCGCATCAAATTCAGGCTTACGCCTGACGATGGTATAACGGACGAGGCGTTCTTTTCGCGAATGTGAATTCTCAAATCACCCCGCAGTTCACCAGCATTTCGCGCACTTTCCCGCGGAACTGCTCGCGGACGTCGCGCGTCGGCGGACGGCAGGGGCCGCCTTCTAAACCGATCAACTCCATGCAGAGTTTATCGAGCGTCCCTTCGCCGCAGGTCGCTTTTGAAATCTCGGCGAACATGTCGTAATAAGGCGAGACGACGCGGGTCATTTCCTGTTGCGCCTCGAAGTATTTTCGCGATTCCAGCAGTTCCCAGAACTTCAGTCCCCACTTCGGAGCGATGTTGCAGGGATGCAGGTTAAACGACCGGCCGCCGTACATGTGGCTCTTGATGAAATCGAGCTGATTATCGACGAACAGATAATGGCTCGCGAAATTTCGCAGCCCTTGTTCGAACAGAATGACGTCGGACGAGGCCCATTTGATGCCGACGACCTGCTCGACTTTCGTGAGCCGTTCGAGCATCTTCAGCGACGTGAAATAACCGGTCCAATACGTCGTGTATAAGATCTGCCCGACGTCGGCCGCATCGGCGGCGGCTTTAATCCAATCGAACATATCGTCATCGGTCGGCGGCGAATAAAAGGGGGGGCCCATCTGCACCGCCGCCGCTCCGCGTTTCGCCGCGCCTTTTACGAGCGTCACCATCTCGCGCTGATTGGTCGACTGCACGCCGAAGACGACTTTCAGCCGTCCTGCCGCTCCGTCGAGCACCGCGTCGAGAATCTGCAAACGTTCTTCGGTGTCGAGCGACGGGAATTCGCCCGCTCCGCCGCCGACCAGAATGCAGGCATTGCCGGTCTTAAAGCCATTGTCGCAGAGAAAGCGAACATGCTTGCGCATGCCGTCGAGATTCACGTCGAGCGTTTTTTCGTGAAACAGCGTCGGCACCGGAACAAAACATCCGGTTAACTGCTGCTTGATTTCGTCGCGATTCATGTGGTCCCTTTTGCTCGTGATTCGCAAGTTCTGATGTTCGCATTCACGCCTGGGTTGTACCACGAGCCGACGAAAACCGACAGGGATCGGCGAGACAAAATATGCGCGGAAATTACAGCAACAGATTATTCGCCAGGTCGACTGAATCCTTCGGCACAAGGAGTTCTCCCGTGGTTCCCTTGCTGAGCCGACAACTGTGGATCATGTTCCCCGTTCCCGCGCCCTGCCAGCGGATCGCCGATTCCATGAGCGGCTGCTCTCTTGCATCGAGAATGCTGCAACCGTTGATCAGCACGTCGCTGCACTCTTCGAGATCGATGCCGTAGGGGGCGGGGTTGACGATCTGCATTCCGGTCATGGTCATCCGTTGGCAGCGGACGAATTCGAGCAAGGCCGAACGTTCGAGCGGGGCGGCATTATCGACGGTATGCGGGCTTGCGTCGCTGTCCTGAATGACGTTCCCCGAAAGCGTGCAGTTCTGCGAGTCGACGAACCGCATTCCCGTGCAGAGCTCCTTCACGCCGTAATCGGGATTGTGCCCGAAACAGTTCGAACCGACGACGATCTCGCGGCTGTTCTCAACCAACAAGTTGCGATGATGACCGCTGTAGATGAAATTACCCGTGAGCGTGATCCCCCGGCATCCGGTGAGATGCACATTGTCGGTCTGGCTGCCGATGAGGTTGCCGGTGATCGCCCACATTCCCCCTTTTTGATTCATTTCCGTCGAGCCGATGAATCGCACGTTGGCGCCGTTGGGGCTGGCGGTCGCCTGAATCGTGTTGCCCACGATCGTTCCCTCGCGGACCGACCCTTCGCGGACGTCGATGTAAATCTCCGCCGTCGGCTCGGCGTCGGCACCGGCGATGCCGTGCGCCCGATTGTTGTTGTATTCGATGTCGTTGCCGCAGATTTGAAAATTGCGGATTTCGCTGTTCTCGACGCGGATGCCGCCCAGCCGGCAATAACTGATGTGCGAGTTATTGATGATGACCTGATGCAAGTTGAGCCGATCGAGGTGCACGCCGATGCCGGTGTTGTGATAGATGTGGCAATGCGAAATGATCAAATTGCGCGCCCGCTCGGTGACATGTATCGCCGTGCGGACCTGGCGAATGAGCAGCCCGGTGAGCGTCGGTTGCACGGCACCGCTGATCTCGACGCCGTCGGCTTCGGGATGATCGCCCTGAATTTCGAATCCCGAGAGCGTCGGCATCCGTTCGTTCTGCCAGACTTCGGGTTTGAACGACGCCGGGTCGGCGGACCCGCCGTGTGTTCCTTTGATGATGAGCGCCGGCCCGGCGTGCGCGACGATGAGTTTGGCGACTCCTCCCTGGCCGTGAATCGCCCGCCGGCTGTGTTTGGCGAGATCGACGACGAGCGTGCGCGTGAGACGATAATCCCCGCGCGGGATTTCGACGAGCCCGTCGCCCATCTGCAGGGCATGTTCGAACGCCTCGGTATCATCCGCCACGCCGTCACCGACGGCTCCGAAGTCGTAGATGCTGCTCATGGGAAGGGGGTCTCCGTCTGATTTTTCGTAGGGTGCGACGGCAAGACTCATCACGCCGCTTGCGGCGGACGCTCGCTGCGCGCGGGGATGTTCAGCGGATTGGCGCTGGCCTGCAACTGCGCTAACAGATCGCGGATGATCTGCTCGGCTTCGAGTTTTTCGTGCAGCCAGCGGTCGCGGATCGCCTCCCAGGCGGTTTCTTTCGTCTCGAACTGCGTCGTGTCGGTCTGCAACATCTGCTCGCGACGGCGGAGTTCTTCGTCGCGCTGCGCGACCCATTCGGTCAGCGTCTGACGCTCGCCGCGGAATTCGTCTTTCTGCTGTGCGAACGCCTGCTGAGCCTGCTCCAGTTCGCGGCGTTGCTGCGAGATCGCTTCGCGCAGCCGGCGGAAGTGATCCGACAGCGCGGCGCGGGCGTCGTCGAGCCTTTTGCGGGCCGCCTCGGCGCCGATCATGCTCGTCATTTCGGCCCACGCTTCACCCAGCGAAACCCGCATTTCGAGAACTTCGCGGTGCGATTCTTCCAACTCCGTGCGCAGTTGATCGAGCCGGGCGCGCCGGCCTTCAAGGTTTTCGGCGTGCTGCGTGAGCAAATCCTGCTGACGGCGGTTCTCGGTGAGCTGCGCCCTGTGTTCCTGCTCCCACGCTTTCCGTTCGGCCTGCAGTTTGTCTCGTTCTTGCGCGACGTTCGACAGATGCGTCTTCTGTACGTCGCGCACCAGTTGCACCGCTCGCAAGATCGAACGTTCGCGTTCGTCGATTACGTCTCGGTACTTTTCGAGCTGACGGCAACGCAGACGAAAGATCGCTTCGTCCCGTTCGATGCGCTGCTGCACGACTTGCATTTCGTGACGATGTTCGTTCTGCGACTGTTCGAGCTCCTGCTTGAGTTTCTGCAGATGTTCCTGCTGAAAACGGGCTCGTTTTTCGAGAATGCCGCGGTCGCGTTCGATCTCTTCGTCGAGCTGTCGACGTTCCTGTTCCCATGCCGATTTTTCCTGCACGATCTTTTCGCGCAGTTCGGTCAGTTCCTGTTCGACTCGTTCGCGTTGCAGTCGCAACGACGTACGGCCTTCTTCGATTTCGATTTCGAAGCGGTCGCGTTCACTTTTCAGAGCGCGGCGCTCTTCGTCGCGCTGCTTGAGGAATAACGCGCGGGCCTGTTCGAGTTCGTGCCGCTCGTCTTCAAGTTCTTTCGTGATCTCGAAACGGATCTTCTCCCGCTCTTTCTCGACCTGATTGGCCAGCCCGGCGAGAGTGCGCTGATGTTTCGCCTGATGCTCTTCGACTTGCCGGGCGAGTTCGCGGCGTTCGTTTTCGAGAGAGAGGCGCAGCGCGCGGATCGACTCGGTCTCTTCGGCGGAGTCCGCCGCGCGTGGTGCAGGCGATTCGCGGAGTTTTTGCCGTTCGCGTTCGAGATGCTGGCGGGCGATCTCTAGTTCCTGATACAGCGTTTCGTACTCGGCGATCGTGCTGTTGCAGTCGTTGAGTTTGCGATTGAGCTCGTGTTCGCGCTGGCGGAGCTGATGCTCCTGCTCGGCGGCGTCGTCTTCGGCTTGATGAGCCCACAATCGAATCTGCCGGCGTTCGTGATCGAGGTGAGCGAGCTGACCCTGCAGATTTTGTTCGCGGCGAAGCAGATCGTCGAACTGGGATTGCAGTTGCCGGGCGATTTGATTCGCCTGCAGCGGAAGATCGAACGACGTGAGCGGTCCCTGGCTCATTCCCGGCGGGAGTTCGAGCGAACGAGGAGCCATTCGCGCGCCGTCGATTTCATGAGAAGCGTCGTCAGGCGGCAGAGCGGAGTGGGCTGCCGCTGATTGTCGAAGCGGCGATGCCGCCGAAGCGCGCGCGGCGAACCGACCGGCGGCCACTGGTTCTACAGTTTCCGCAGCACGGCGATGAGCAGTGGAATTCGCTGCGGGAATCGACTGCTCGTCGTGCGGAGAATCGAGCCGGTGATCTTGGGAGGCGCGAACATCTTTCGACGAACGAACGACCTGGCCGTGTCGAGAAAGAGAGGGCTCTTCTCGTGTGTCGGCGGGCGGAATGTCGTGTTCAGGCGGCAAGCTCATTCCGGGAATCCTTTCCCTTGGTTGAGCCGATGTGTTCGTTCATAACGTGTTGCGCACGGCGAATGTTGAATTCGTCATGCACTCGATCGAGCCGCGGCCATCCGTAGTCGCGACTCGAATTGTGTTAGAATGACTAAAAGTCAATAAGTATCGAACGTCGGGTGTTGGTCTTTGATCTACGTTAAGCCGCGGAAAAACTCGAATTCAATTTCGCGTTTTGCTTTTCGTTGTCGAGAGCACCAAGGGTTTTTCTGCGGGAGCGCTCAGCCTTCGAGGCAGTTGTCGATCGCCGTCGTGAACCGTGTTTTCGGCGGAATGCCGAGGACGCGATCGACGATTTCCCCTTTTTGATAAACGACAACCGTGGGAATGGCGTTCACGCCGAGCTGCGTGGCGATTTGGGGGTTCTGATCTATATTGATTTTACCGACGCGAGCCCGGCCGGCGTATTCGCCCGCGAGTTCTTCGATCATGGGGGTCAACATCTTGCACGGTCCGCACCAGGGAGCCCAGAAATCGACCAGGACCGGTTCCTGGCTCTCCAAGACCTCTTTTTGAAAGTTGGCGTCGGTGAATTCGAGCACGTTTTCTGCCATTGAAGCCCTTCCTCTCGGGAATTACATCCCACGCGTATATAAGCGGTTGCGCTGGTGACTCAATCGTGAAGTCGGCGCAGGTGTCCTGTGTGATTTGACGCTGACTCAACCGGTTGTGCCCGTTAAACGGCTGCAATGTCCGCAGGAAAACATGACGCACAGAGGTTGTGTTAGCAGTTCTTAAAAAAATGTGTAAAAGATTCAAACCTGCGGGGGGTGCAAGATTATAGGAATTACAGGTTTCCTGTCAACGTACGCTTGCCGGGTATCGAGTCGACGTCGTCCGCCCGTAATGGAAAACTTAGGCTGAATAGAGACTTGTAATCGCCCGCCGCCCTACACGTTCGCACCGGGAAGAGAGATCTCATCCTTGAGACACTTCATGATCTCGTCTGAATACGGCGATCGATGATGCGTTCCTGCCGCAGAATATCCCCACCCGAGAAAGTCCCCTATAATGGGTGAAGACGGGAAATGATGATATGATTGAAGCCCTTGCAATCCGCTGGTGTTTCCTCTTACCAGGACACTGGGGGCCGAACCGATGTTCGCACGGCGTCCGATCGACTCGACGCATCGATCGTGACGGCCGAACCTGAGGACGCGAGTGATGAACACGTTGACTTTCCTCCTGAACCGCTCGATGCTCAGCCCTTTATTGATGGCGGCGACCTTGATATTGGCGGGGATCGCCTCGATACGAAACGTGATCGGGCAGGAAACTGATGCCGCGCTGAACGTCGAAGTCGATGAGTCTCAGCCGGAAGCCGAGCCGATTGACATTCCCGCCGATGCCGTTGATTTACCGGCGGGAGTGTACGAACAGGTGGCTTCCCGATCCATTGGCATCAGTCCGGCGGAGTCGTCGGCGTATTATGCCGTCTTGAATCACGCAAAGGTTGTTCCCGCCGATCGGTTGCGACAAGCGGCACGGCAGCAGCGCACGATTCGACAGGAGACGAGTCCGCTGTTTAAAGATAAGCCGATCGAAAAATTTCAGCCGTTCGTCGATCTGTTCAAGCACCCCGAGGCGTACGTCGGCAAATCGGTCACATTGAGCGGTTACACGCGACGGCTGATTACGGCCTCGGCCGATCCCAATCCGTACGGCGTCAAGACGCTGTACGAACTCTGGCTGTTCACCGACGACTCTCAGAATAACCCGCTGGTTGTCGTGTGCACCGACATTCCGCCCGATTTGCCGCGAGGTGACGAACTCATCAACGGCATTTCGGTCACCGGTTACTTTTTTAAGCTCTACGGTTACGATGCCGCCGACAGCAGGCGGCTGGCACCGATGATTTTGGCTCATCGCGTCGAATGGAATCCGCCGAGCGCGCCCCCGATGCTGGTGTCGCCCTGGGTGCTCTATCCCGGATTGATCGCGGTCATCGGCCTGATCCTGTTCTTCTTGTGGTACATGGCGTACCGCGATCGGATGAATTCGCCGCTCAAACGGGTTACACTCGAAGCTCCGGAGCGGCTCTCCTGGCCCGCCGGATCCGCGGGGCCGGAGAGTTCCGTCTCGTCATCGGATGGAATGCCGCCCCATAGCGGAATGAGCCGCGAAATGGGCCGTGATACAGAAAGCGACAAGCGGGTATGACCGAACGCCGTGTGACCGAACCGTTGTTCCGGCCGATTCGGCTCGGTGTGCTGATTTCCGGCGGCGGGACGACGCTGGTCAACTTTCTGCAGCACATCGCCGCCGGCACACTCTCGGCCGAAATTCCCATCGTCATTGCCAGCGCGAGCGATTGCGCCGGGATCGCCCGGGCTCGCGAAGCGGGACTGACGTGTGAAGTCCTGCCGCGAAAAGATTACTCAGGCACGGCGGAGTACAGCGACGCGGTGTTCGCGTTGTGTCGCCAGCACAACGTCGATCTGGTGACATTCGCCGGATTCGTATGCCTGCTGCGGATTCCCGAAGACTTCACCGATCGCGTGCTCAACATTCATCCGGCGCTGATTCCTTCATTCTGCGGCAAGGGTTTTCACGGAGTGAAAGTTCACGCAGCGGCGATCGAACGGGGCGTGAAAATCAGCGGCTGCACGGTTCATTTCGCCGACAATCAATACGACCACGGCCCGATTGTGCTGCAGCGTGCGGTTCCCGTCGAAGCGGACGACGCGCCGGAAACGCTGGCAAAACGCGTGTTCGCGGCGGAGTGCGAGGCGTATCCCGAAGCGATTTCGCTGTACGCCGCCGGGAGATTGTGGCGTACGGCTGATGGGAGAATCGTCGTGCGGTAACTCTTCGTCGGAGTACAGGCTTCAGCCTGCTCTTCTCTTCATCGTTCTCCATGCAGGTTAAAAGCGAAAACCAAAGGCGGCAGGCTGAAGCCTGTACTCCGACGGGAAGGCAAAGAAATAACGAAGCCTGCCCAATCACTTTGACTGAACAGGCCTCGCTTCGTGTGCTTCGTTACAAGGTTGCAATTGCTCGCAACTGTTGCCTTACAATCCCGGAATATCCAGATGCTCTTCGAGGGCGATTTTGCGGAGCTTCTTGAGAGCCCGCGATTCCAACTGACGGATGCGTTCTTTGGTCACGCCGAGCCGGTGGCCGACTTGTTCGAGCGTGTGAGCTTCACCGTTCTGATGCAGTCCGTAGCGGTACATGATGATTTCTTTTTCCCGCGTATCGAGCTGGTCGAGGATGTTCATGATGAGCTGGTGCTGCTTTTTGTTGACCATCTCTTCCTGGAACTGGTTGCCTCGATTGTCGCGCGACTGCTGGAAGACCTCTTCGTTCCCCGTGCGGTAACGATCGAGAATCGTGTGTTCCGCCGGAATCGAACGAGCGAAGTTTTTCATGATCGCCCAACTGGCGTACGTCGAGAACTTGAATCCTTTGCTGAAATCGAACTTCTCGATCGCGCGAATCAGCGACATATTGCCGTCGCTCACCATCTCGAAGAAGTTGGCGTTGGCGTTGATGTGCTTCTTGGCGATCGAGACCACCAACCGCAAGTTGCTGCGGATCAGAAAATTCTTCACCTGCAGACTCTGGTTGACCAGCGATTCGATCTGATCGAGTATCGTCGATTTCGGTCGCAAAGGATCGAGCGTCTTCCGCAGTTCCGACGCCTTGTACTTCAGATAGTTCATTTTGCGGAAGTAGTAGGCTTCTTCCTCGCGCGTCAGCAGCGGGATGGCGTACAAACTGGCCAGGTACGGGGGCAATCCCGGAGGAGCCTTGGTCTTGGCCGATTTGCGATCCCCCTCGGGGGCCGGCCCCAGAATCAGATCTTCGGCCTTGGGATGCCGAAAGATCTTGTTATCCATGTAGTCGATCTGTTGTTCCATAATGCGCTGCGCCCGCAATTCGGTCACGATGCGATAAATGCTCGCCCGCGTCCGCCCGTATTGCTGAGCCAGGCGTTTTACCGAAACCCCCCGGCGAAATGCGCGGAACAGATCCTTCTTCTGATGTTCTTTTAACGGCGATGATGCATTCGGGAACACGGCAATCTCCGGATGGTCGTGATCGAAATTCTTCAGCGTGTAACGAATCGTCTCGGGCGAACGGCCGAACTGCTGCGCCAACGTGCGGCTGACATCGGCGGGAGATTCCCCGTATTGAGCCAGCCGGCGTGCCGAGGAAATGATCCGCTCGCGTTCGTCGTCCGTCAGTTGCGAGAACTTACGACCGCGTTCGACTTCTTCGATGTGAGTTTTCACGAAGCGGTCGACGGATGAACGCAGAAAACCAATGCGTTTGCGATTGCCGAAGACGAACCGCCGGCTGACGAGGCCTTTGTTTCTCCAGCGGTCGACGGTTTTGGTGGAGACGTTAAAGCGCTTGCTCACGTCCTCGACGGTCAGCACCTGTTCGTGGGAGTTTTCCACGCGCATATTGACGCTGTCCGAGAGATCTTCGATGAAGCAGCGCAGGTCGTGGGAGGCCTCGTCACCGTTCAGCACCAAATCGGGATACATCTCGCCGCGATAGGTGATGATCCGCTCGCAGAGGTCGGGGTAGCGATACTCCTGATCGGGATCGATCTCCGCCAAGAGGCGTTCGGCTCTGTCGACCTGCTGGAGGCGGACATCGGCGGGGGCGTACCGAACCTGTTGATCGGCCAGTTGTTTAATGGCAGGGTTATTATATCGAGTTGCAATCACAGTGGTTCCCTCCTTATTTCAAACCGCTTGGGCTTACCTTCGGAAAGATGCAAATTACGCACCAATCTGTTCTATTTCTCATGAAACGCATCAGCGACTCGAACAGATCACTTTTTTGTCGTTTTTTCGACCTGCATGTCCGGCCCGTGGTCACTTACCCGTCGAGCGAAAATCCTCAGATTTCAGCACGTTTTGAGGTTGTGGAGTCCATATCCGGCGATTCTGGTTTTTCAATTGACCGAGTGTCGTTCTCATTCAATGTTGTTTACGTAGGAATAAGACGCGCCGTTTGGAAAAAAGTTCGCACACGAACAGTTTTTTTTAAAGTTTCCGGCCATCGAGCGAACAGCGTCACAAATCACTGAACTTGAAATGTTCCATATCAATCATAAGTTATAATTAAGGAATGAGTTATGTAAAATTCCATTCCGCGGCAAGAAAACCGTCAGACGCGAATTAAATTTCCAAATATAGATTTGTTGATGTGATCGGCGATTGCAAATTGCAGAACGCGAAGGATCGAATTGCCCTGCTTCCTATTTCGGGGTTGCCTCATCTTCTCCTTTCCGATACATCTGCCCGAAAATCGGTCACTTCTTCTCCGTTCCGGATTGCGTCCATAAGTCGTTTGCCGTCACGGGGGAGAGAATCGTTTTTCGATTCGTACACCGACGGCTTGTTCGGCGGTCGTACGGTATCAATTCGACGGCGCGAAAAAATCACATTGATGTGAGTTGGCCATGTGGTGTGCAGGATGCAAAGCCGATGTCGCTGTGGACGTCTCGCCGGAGACGAACCGCGCCCGGTGCACCGCCTGTGGCCGCGACTTGGCCATGACCAGCATCCGACAAGAAACGTTGTCCCGAATCGATGCCGGCCGGCTCGACGACGATCTGTCGCCGCCCCGGCCGCATGCTTTGCCGATGCCCCAGTCGGACCAGTTTTCCGGGGGGGCGAGTTCGCCGTCCGATCCACTGCTTGCGACGATTCAGAATTCCTCCGCCGGTATTTCCGCGCAAATGTCGCATTCCGTGACCGACGCCCGTCAGTTGCTCGAACGCTGGACCCGGGAGAACATCCTCGATCCGCAGGGAATCAAACGATCGCATCCCGCGGATGACAACGCGGCATCCACACCGGCGATACCCTCCAGGAATGCGGACGCTGCATCTGTCGAGACAACGAAGGCACCGCTCGGCAACGCATTGCCCGAATTCTCGGCAACCGTTGCTGTGAAATCGCCCTTCACAAAAAGTGAGAAGCCCCGGTCGGCATTCATTCCCGATCAAGCCCAGCCCGACGTCATTACGAGAATCGTCACCGACGCCACCAAGTCCGAACGCCCCAGCCCGCCGCGCATCGAATTGCCTCCGCCAGCTCCCCGCGTGGACAAGCCGAAGAGCGATAAAACCAAACCTGTGGCGACCGACACCGAGGCGAGCAAGCACGAGGACAACCTCCCCGGCGCGATCCCCGCGCCGAAGTTCGCCGATCGGCAACGTCTGAAGGCGCTGAAGGAAACCTCCTCCGCTCCCGACGGCGACAACAAACGACCGACCTCCGATGTGCCGTCACAACCTGAAACGGCAGCGGCCGTGAAGGACGAAACATTGGCCGCGAAGGAGCCGCACGGCGTCGAAATCGAAGATCAAGCGGCGGATATCGAAACGTCTGCGACGGTGAATGAGGCGGCGAAGACTGTGGCCGCCGCTGCATTCTCGAAAAAGCCGAAATACCGGATCGATGCTTCGCATCCGAGCCCCGGCGATCAGTCGCTGCTCGATATGGCGTTCAGCACGCAGGTACACGACGAACTGGAAACACCACAGGGACCGCAACCTCGTGGCGATTTCTTCCTGCCGAAAGATCGCTCGAACGCCACCCGGCAGGTGCATGCGCCGCATCCTCACTTGGCCGGTGCGCATTTCGACGTGCAAGCGATGATTCGGGCGAATAACGAAGAAAAACTGCAGCAAAGTACGCAGTCGATTTTCGGCCAGATTCTCGCTTATCTCGGCGTGGGCGTGCTCACGCTCGGTGCGGGATGCGTCCTCTGGGGATATTTCGGAGCGGCTCACTATGCGCATCTGGCTCCCACCGGTTGGTTGATTACCACCGCGGGGCAGATGTTGTTGTTCCTCGGCGTGGTCACGCTCATCGCCGGCGGATTGGAGCAGACCAACACGCTCGTCAATGCGCGGCTTGACCATTGGGAGCGCAAATGGATGGAGTTCAACGGCCACACCTACCGAGCCGATCCCCCCGCCGCGCAAGCTATGGGACAGGGCCCGCACATTCCGATCGACGCATTCCAGGATTCGCGTTCACTCTCGGAGACATCGCATTCGTCGGAATCGCGGACTTGAACGATGGGAATGTCAAATGTCGAAATCCGAATGTCGAATCAAATCCGAATGTCGAAATCCGAACGCCAAATGGGTTTATGAGCGCATGTCGTTTTCAATGGGCAGGATATTATGAAGACTGCACGCGCACAGTTTCGTCATTCGGACATTCGGGCTTCGTCATTCATTCGACATTCGGATTTCGACATTCGACATTGGCCTTCGTCCGTCAGCGGACGAAGGCGATATAGTACCACCACAATCCGGTCAGCGACGTCATCACCAGGTCGATCGTCGACAACCAGCCGAGGCGTTTGTGCGAGTGGCTATGAGCCGAAGGCGTCGGCGGGTTCGGGAACAGCTTCAGCGCCTTCCACAGGGTGATGACCCACAAAAACGGCGTGGTCACGGCGAAGCAGAGGTGAAACCACAACAACTGGCGGATGGTTTGCATTTCATCCGGCGAGCGGCTCGGCTCGCGGCGGCTGACGATGTTCTCCCACCCGCCGTGCACGAGTTGCATGTCGATTTCAAAAGCCCCGACGGCGATCAGCAGGGCGATGCCCAGCACGATTTGCAGATTGCGATGCCAGAGATAATTCCGCCGGACCTTCACCAGATACAGGCTGAGAACGACCAAAGGAACCACGAGCAGCAGCGCGCACACGACCACGTCGAGCATCAGCGACGTTTGGTATCCCAGAAATCCTCGAGACATGTTCGGCTGCCTTCCGCGGACGATATTCGACGACAATCATTCCGCGCGAAAGATATCAGAAAGACTCGCGGCAACCAAGTTCGAATGTTTTTTGCAGGAGTACCGGCTTTTGCCTGCGCCCCAACTCAGCCTGAAGGTTTTACCCCTGCCAAGCGCCGATGGTTTATTCCGGCGACACGTCCGAAAACGAAAAAACCTTAACCGGGCAGGCAACACGCAGGTAGTCGGACATGCCGAGGATGATCGAATCCGTCAGCGAACCGGCGTTGAAGGCGATGCGCTCGTTCTGCGTGAGAGCCGTGTCGAGATACAGCTCGAACGGCAAGATCGGCCGGCCGAACGGCGGGACCGAACCGGGGACCAGTCCGGTCAGCTCTTTCAGTTCATCGGGGGTCGCAAACCGCATTTTGCGATAACCGAGTTCTTTGCGGATCGCCGACGAGTTCGACTTGCGATCGGCGGGGAGGACGAACAGGGCGTAACCGTCGTCTCCCTTCATCACGAGGGCTTTGCCGCCGATGTGCAACGGTTCGCCCCGCACGCGGGCCGACTCTTCCGAAGTCCGCGTCGGCTGGTGATGCAGTTCTCGAAACGTGATCCCGGCGTCGTTCAACAGTTGGCGGATCGCGGCGCTGACGGTGGTGTCGGACATCAATTTCCTCACGTGATCCAAAGTAGGAGTACAGCATTCAAGGAGACATGGAGACAAGGAAGAACGCCGCGTGGTGGTTTTGTCTGGTCTCCTTGTCTCCTTGTCTCCCCCTCTCCCCCTCTCAACTCAATCCACCGCCCGGTGATCGGATATCCTCAGCAGCCGGTGCAACGTCGCCCAGTGCTGCCGCCAGGCGGCGTCTTCGGTCAGACGGTGTTTGATGTCTTTACAGGCTTGCGAGACGCAACTGTGGTTGTCGCGTCCGAAAAATTTCGCAATCGCCGTGTGCGACAAGCCCGAGAGTTCCGCCGACAACGCCATCACACACCGGCGGGCCTCGACGATCACCTGCCGCCGCGACGTCGAGAGAAGCTGGGCCGCGCTGACGCCGAAGTGAACGGCGGCGACGTTGACGATCTGTTTCGGCGAGACCTGCACGCTCGCCGTTTCGTCCTTGAGGAACCGCTTGATGAATGTTTTGTCGAGCGTGACCTTTCGCGTCCGCACGTGATGTTCGAGTTGATTGACGATCGACTTGAGTTCGCTGGGCGAGACCGGCAACGCTTTCGCAAGCAGTTCGATCGAATCCGCCGAGAGCGACAACTGCCGCGATTGAGCAAACGATTCGAGCAGTTGCACCCGGCTTAATTTGGAGGGAAGCCGCATCGGAACGACGAGGCCGCCGCGGATCCGATTGAGCAGACGAGGCTGCAGCGCCGAGAATTGGCCGGGGGAGCGGTCGGCGGTGAGAATCACTTTTGCACCGCGGCGCGAGAGCTCATCGAGCAGCAGCGTGAGAGCGCGCTGAGCCGGTCCTCTCGCTTCCAGTCCTTGCAGATCTTCGCAGATCCATAATTCGTATCGGAGAAACGATTGCTCGAATAGGTCGGCCTGTTTGTTGTCGCAGGCCTCGGCGAAACGCGCGGCAAAATCGCTCGCGGAGACGACTTCAACCGAGCGTCCCCGATGCATTTTGCGCCACTCTTTGAGCAGATGCAGCAACAACAACGACTTGCCGGCACCCGAGGGGCCATGCAGGTACATCAGCGGTGGAGCGGAATTTCGCTCCACGGAATCGCGGTCAGCCGCCAGCAGCTTATGAACGGCGTCGTATGCCAGCCGGTTTTCCGGCAGTTTTAAAAACGGTTCAAGACTCGCCATATTTCAGTATCTGCCGTGATGATGATCATGGGCTGAACGTCATTTGCGTACGACGTACGTCTTTTGAGGTTCGTGCATGATATCGAATGCAGGTTTTCACGGCGAGGCCGGCGAGGGGAGACAAGAAGATAGGGAGATAGGGAACGGCATAAACCCCGCTTGCGTCTGATTCATCCCTCATCCTTCATCCTTCATCCTTTAATTCAGTCCCCGATTCCGACTTCGAGATTGACGGCGGTTTGCAGCAAGCGGGTTTCGTGCCGGTGATGCGCCACCAGCGTCTGGATCCACTCTTTGAGGTCGTTGCGCGTCTCGTTGGCGATATCGGTGAAGTGGGCGCGATGCACGATTCGTTCGCGAAGCCTGCGCAGTTTCCCGAACAGAATGTCATGTTCGCGCCGCAGGGCGTCGACCTGATCGCTCCAATTCGGAAAAGCCTTGATCACTTCGTTGAGATAGCCGTCTTCGTCTTTGAGCTGGATGCCGCGGGGGAGTGTTTCCAGCAGGGCGTCGAGCACCACGAGCATCCAGCGGCGGGTGATCTCATTGGGAATATCTTCGAGCAGGTCGCGCAAATCCCCCAGCAGAAGGTATTCCATCTCGTGGCAACTGCGTAAATTCAGGGCCGCAAATTGATCGGGGCTGACGGGATATTTCATAACGTGCTCCCTTCCGGCTGCTGTCGCGTCTTCAATGACGGCTAAAAATTCGGTCGACGGGTTGACGAGAAATCTTTAAAGATCTAACACAACCGGTTGTGCTTGCTAAATGGCTCGCATTCCAGGGACAACGGTTACGCACAGAGGTTGTGTTAAGAATGAAATAGCAAAAACCAGGCCTTTCGCCACGGAATTTTTAAATTGAACGACACGATGGGCATCAAAAAAACAACGAACATACTTTCGCAGGACGAAGTCCTGAGAGTTTAAAAGGAGATCCTCGTGGAGCGGAATTTCCACGCCCCGGTTGTTTCATGCGCTGACGAGACAGGGACTGAGGTGATGTGTCTGTGCTGATGAGGTGCAGCCTAAGTATACCAGAATGTTTCGCGACGGTCAAAATAATTCCGGCCACGGGGCGAAATTGACGCATCCGCGCAAGGAGAGCCATTTCGAGGAGTGAGCGGGGAAAAAGAATCGCGTCAGCCGCATTTCACTTAATGATCCTAACACAACCTCTGTGCGTAGCGATTTTCCGCTGAATTTGAGGCATTTTTAACAAGCTCAACCGGTTGTGTTAGAGTCACTTCGTCATAAAGCCTCGGCGTCTTAATGTGCTGTAGCGTTGCAGGGCGTCTTCGATGACGGGGATGGCGGCGCTCGCCGGCAGGAAGTGATCGACTTCGACGCTCTTTCCTTCGAGCTGCTTGTAATCCTGAAAGAAACGCCGCAGCATCATCAGGCGATGCGCGGGGAGTTCGTCGGCTTCGTGAAAACTGGCGTATTCCGGATCGTTGATCGCCACGGCCAGAATTTTGTGGTCCTTCTTGCCGCCGTCGATCATGGTCATCAAACCGATGGCTCGCGACTTGACGAGCGTCAGCGGAGCGACCGGCTCCTGACAGAGCACGAGCACGTCGAGCGGATCGTCGTCCTCGGCGAACGTCTGCGGAATGAATCCGTAATTCGCCGGATAGAACACCGCCGAGTACAAGATGCGATCGAGCTTCAACAGCCCGGTCTGTTTATCGAGTTCGTATTTCACGCTCGAACCGGTGGGAATTTCGATGACCGATGTAAATTCCAAGGGGAGGTCTTCACCCGGCGTCACATCGTGCCAAGCGTGCATGGTCAAGTTTCCTAAGGTTGTTCGAAATCTGGTAACCCGTCGCGTGAACTTAAATCGAAGGATGAGGGATGAAGGATGAGGGATGAGTCAGAAAGGATGGGCAACTCAAATTTTCATCATGGACTGATCCTTCATCCTTTCTTTCGACGCCGCGCATCTTAGTCGATCACCCCGCCGAGTTGCCAGCGAGACGGTTTAGACCTTAAACTCCGGGAGTTCGACGCCGTTTCGTTTACCGCTAGGACTTCACTTTTACCCCACAAGGTCACACCATGCACAAAGTCGTCTGCACGTCATTGGGAGCCGAGACCGGACCTCATTTCGAATTGTTCAAAGCGGAAGGCTTCGACGTCGAAGTCATTCCGCGGCAGCGGCAATTTGAATTCAACCCCGCGATAATGAATACGCTGAAAGATGCCGAGGTGGTGATCGCCGGGTCGGAACCGTGGACGAAGGACGTGCTCGTACAGTTGCCGAAACTCCGCGTCATCGCCCGCTTCGGCGTCGGGTTCGACGCCGTCGACTTGAAGGCGTGCGACGAATGCGGCGTAGTGGTGACGACGACCCCCGGCGTGCTGCATCACGCCGTCGCCGAGCATACGATCGCGATGCTGATGGCGGTCGGCCGGCTGTTTCCCTCGCGCGATCAGGAGGTCCGCCGTGGGCAATGGCTGCGCCTGCACACGCCGCGGATCGCCGGCAGCACGCTCGGACTGATCGGTCTCGGCTGGATCGGCCAAGCCGTGGCGACGCGCGCGGTGGGATTGGGGATGAATGTGCTGGTTTACGATCCGTTCCCGCGCGAGGATTTCGCCAAACAGTGGAACATCAAGTACGTCGGGTTCGATGAATTGCTCGCGCAGTCCGATTACGTGTCGCTGCACTGCTTCATGTCGCCGGAGAATTATCACCTCATCAACGAGCAGACCATCGCCAGGATGAAGGATGGCGCGGTGGTGATCAACACGGCTCGCGGCCCGCTCGTCGATGAGAACGCATTGATCGCGGCGCTCAAGAGCGGCAAGTTGCGCGGCGCCGGTCTCGACGTCTTCGAGCAGGAACCGCTGCCGCTCAGCAGCCCACTGATCGAGATGGACAACGTGCTCCTGAGCGGCCACGTCGCCGGGATCGACAACGAGTCGTTCGCCGACACGTTCCGCATGATTCACCGTACGACGATGGAGCTCTATCGAGGCGGCTGGCCGAAAGAAGCGATTCGCAACATGCAGGGGGTGACGGGGTGGAAGTGGGGGAAGTGAATGGATAATTGATAATTGATAATTGACAATGGAAGAGGGGCGCGCGAAGCGCGGTCGGCTAAAACCTGTAATTCGACGAAGAAATTGTCCGGGTGCATGTCAGCTTTTGTTTTCTTCTGGTTTTAAGCTGGCGAGTTTGGGG
>JBBECD010000149.1:14643-21710 GCA_040881995.1 Planctomycetaceae bacterium | reverse complement strand
CTCATGAAGTTATCGCTCGTCGACTAGCATCGGCCAGCGCTCCGCGTTGCGTCGCGGCTAACCTAAAGAGCCTCCTCCATTCGTCAGAAGGCGCAATGAGTCTTTCGAAACGACGCGCTGGCGGTCATCCTTCAACATCACGCCGCTGATGCGCCGGCGGCGGGATTCGCTCAACAAATAATACAGCGACTCGGCGGCGGCTTCGGGCGATAACCCTTCCGCGCGGATGTTCGAGACGCAGTTGCGTTCGGCGTCGGTCTTGCCGGGCTGCGGCCGATAGACGAAATACGCCCCCAAACTGTTCGGCGAGCCGAGTCCCGGGCGTTCGCCGATGAGCATCAGCGATAACTGCGCACCCAGCAATTCACCGATTTCATCTTGAATCGCCACGCGGCCGAAGCGCACGAGTTGAACCGGCGCGAGACTCCATCGATCGTTAAGCAGCCGCGGCCAGAGCGATTTCAACACCGGCACGGCCTGCTGATGCGCCGCCGTCGCCGAGAGTCCGTCGGAGATGACGATCGACAGATCGCACGACGGTGTCGTTAAGTCGCTCAACGTTTTCCGACTCGCTTCGTTCAAGCGCCGGCCGAGATCGGGGCGACGAAGATACTCCCAGCGGTCGCGGGCACAACTGTCGATCGTCAGGCAGGGGATGCCGAGTTCCGAAAGTTCGCGAGTTAACGCTTCGGGATCAAACACGGCATGTACGGCATCACGCGCGCGGGCATGCGCCAGCCCGAAGTCGAGCAGTTCGGACGTCGTCAAACTCCCGCCCGAGCGCCCGAGGGCAATCCGCGCGGCGGTGAGCGAGCGCAATTGATGCCAGGCATCGGAGGTGGAATATTGCGAGCGGTTCATCGCTTCATTGCTCCGCGAGATGCTGGATCAGGTGGTACATCAACTCCCCGTCCAAGTCGAGGTCGATGCTTTCGGGCATATAGTTGTCGAAGTCTGCTGAATTTTCTATTCCCGTTTCAGTGCTCTCCCAAATCTCGCGCTTTTGCTCCATACTCCATTCGCGGATGCACTCGCGAAGAATCCGTTCCATCGGGTCAATGTACTGAGCACCGCACGTGCCGCCTTTCTTGAACGCACGCCGCGCCATTGCGACGATGTTCGCCCGGTCGCCGGGCAGCTTGATGCGAGTTGCTTTCGCGATAATCTCATCGATAGCGTCGAGGTAGTGCATTAGTAACCCCGAATTCGAGGGAGCGACGACCGCGCCGATTCTCCTCGTTCCCAAGCTCCCGCCTGGGAATGCAAGTCTTGGAAGCTCCGCTTCCCGAACGATATCTTGATCACGATTGTCGATCCCCGAGGGATCGGAAGACGACGGGCGGCGAACGACGGATGCCAAATGTCGAATGCCTAACGAAATGCCAATGGTTTTGCTGCGAGCGTTCGTTTGGTCATTGGGATTTCCTTAGGCATTAGGATTTAGACATTAGGCATTCTCACCCCTCACCCGGCGGCTGCGCCGCCACCCTCTCCCGACGGGAGAGGGTTTGCTGCCGTCAACAGCCGGTGCTTCCCATCGATCGGCAGCAAGCGATTCTTCTCATCGATCACGCCAAAGCGTTTCAGCCAGTCTTCGAATTCGGGGGCCGGGCGCAGGCCGAGGGTTTGTCTGAGGTAATGGCTGTCGTGGTACGACGTCGATTGATAGTTGAGCATGATGTCGTCGGCCCCGGGGACGCCCATGATGTAGTTGACCCCCGCCGTGCCCAGCAGCGTCAGCAGCGTGTCCATGTCGTCCTGATCGGCCTCGGCGTGATTGGTGTAACAGACGTCGCAACCCATTGGCACGCCGAGCAGCTTGCCGCAGAAATGATCTTCCAGCCCCGCGCGGATGATCTGCTTGCCGTCGTACAAATACTCGGGACCGATGAACCCGACGACGGTGTTCACGAGCAACGGCTGAAACTGCCGCGCGACGGCGTAAGCCCGCGCTTCGCACGTCTGCTGATCGACGCCGTGATGCGCCTGCGCCGACAGACACGACCCCTGTCCGGTTTCGAAGTACATCACGTTGTTGCCCACCGTGCCGCGATTGAGTTCGAGGGCCATCGCGCGGGCTTCGTTGAGCATCGATAGATTGATGCCGAACGACGTGTTGGCCGCTTCTGTCCCGGCGATCGATTGGAAGACGAGATCGACAGGTGCCCCACGGCGGATCGCTTCCATCTGCGTCGTCACATGCGCCAGTACGCACGATTGCGTCGGGATGTCGAACGTGCGAATGAGTTCATCGATCAGATGCAGCAGCTCGATGGTGTTGCTGACGTTGTCGGTCGCCGGGTTGATGCCGATGACGGCGTCGCCGCAGGCGTAGCAGAGTCCATCGACAATCGACGCCGCGATGCCGCGGGCGTCGTCGGTCGGATGATTCGGCTGAATCCGCACGGATAATCGTCCTTCAAGGCCGAGTGTATCGCGAAACGCTGCGGTGACTCGGCATTTGCCGGCGACGAGAATCAGATCCTGATTTCGCATCAGCTTGCTGACGCCGGCGGCCATCTCGGGGGTCAGACCGGGGGCGAGCGCGGTCAGCACGTCGGCGTCGGTCTCGTAACGCAGCAGCCAGTTGCGAAACTCGCCAACGGTGAGGCTGCTGACCGGTGCAAACGCCGCGGCGTCGTGCCGGTCGCAGATCAGCCGGGTGACTTCGTCGGTTTCGTACGGAATAATCGGCTCGGCGAGAAAATCGCGCAGCGGAATCTCGGCGAGCGCGATCTTCGCGGCCATGCGTTCTTCGGCGGAAGCCGCGGCGATGCCGGCGAGTTCGTCCCCCGATCGCAGCGGACTCGCCTTCGCGAGCACGGTTTTGAGATCGGGGAACGTGTAATGTGTCCGGCCGAGGGTAACGCGATACGGATGCATAACGCTAATCGATGCGATGGAAATGTTGAATGTCGACCGACGATAACAGGTGACGCACGACCAATCCGTAGTACAGCACGGCGACGATCACGAAACCGACGAACCACACGCCCGGCGAATTGCGCATGTCGTTGGGATCGAAATTGAAATACATCATCGTGGCGAACGAAAACGTGGCGATGCTGCCGGCGATCAGCGGGAAAATCGGGTAAAACGGCGTCTTGTAGGGACGATGCAGATTCGGTTCTTTCTGGCGCAACTTCACGAGTGCCAGCATCGAAACGATGTATAACATCACGGCCCCCAATGCCGACATCGTCACCAGCCGGCCGGTGTCGAACAGCAGAATCGACGTCACGCCGACGACCAGATTGAGCAGCAGCGCGTTCGCCGGGGTCTGCGTGCGCGGGAACGTCTTGCCGATGAAATGCGGCAGAAAACCGACGCGGCCCATCTCGAACAGCGAGCGGCTCGCCGCCATGATGATGCCGTTGAGACCGGCGATCCCCGCGACGACGCCGATGATCGCGAGGATGTGATGCAGCAGATGTCCCGTGGGGAGAATCTGCTTGAACCCGAGCGCGAGCGGGCTGTCCATCAGCACGGCGTCGGGGGCAATCGTCAGCGTGCCGTCGTTCGTTTCGCTGATCGAACCGGGATGATAGACGACCTTCTCCCAGCCGCCGATGCCGACGCTGAAGAAGACGACGAGCGCGGCGAGAATCACCAGCGTCAGAATCGCCGAGCCAAAACCGAGCGGCACGTCGCGCTGCGGATTCTTCGCTTCTTCGGCGGCGTTGGCGACTCCTTCGATCGCGAGATACAACCAGATGGCGAACGGTATCGCCGCGACCGAGCCCGACCACGCACTCGCCCAGGTTCCTCCCGCCCAGCCGTTGCGCGTGATGTTCTCCCATTGAAAATGGGGCGCGGCGACGACCGCGAACATGATGATTCCCAGGACGGCGATGCCGGCGACCAGCAGTTCGAACACCGCCGTCTGCTTGACGCCGATGATGTTGAGGGTCGTGAACACGAAATAAGCGGGGATGGCGACCATCTTGGCGTCGACGTCGGGAAACCAGTTTTGTGCATATGCCCCGATGGTCATGGCGATGGCGGGGGGAGCGAAGACGAATTCGATGACTTGCGCCACGCCGCCGACGTATCCGCCGAGCAGCCCGAGCCCGCGGACGCCGTAGACGAAGACGCCTCCCGCGCGGGGAATCGCACATGCCATTTCGGTGTAACTGAAGACGAAGGTGACGTACATCAGCGTGATGAAGAACGCGGCGAGCAAGAAGCCGTAGGTTCCGCCGACGGGCATGCCCAGGTTCCAGCCCATGTATTCACCGGCGATGACGTAGCCGACGCCCAGCCCCCAGAGCGTCACGGGACCGAGCGCTTTTTTGAGGTGAGAGGAATCAGCCGGTGCGGGGGATGTTTGCTGTTCGCTCATGAATGTGCTTCTGCCGCTTGGAAAAGAGACTGAAAGTGCGCGAAACTCGACGTCGAGGTGAAAATCATTTGTAGCATAAATCGTTGAATGCGGCTATCTATTACGGGAAACGCGATGTGATTGCCGGATAACCGGTGAGCGTTTCAAGATATGGAAGGAGATCGAACTTTCGCTGCTTGACATTAATCATAGCACGGCGAGATAATCAGATCTTCACGCCTCTTTCTTCGATGGCGAGGTTTCGTACCTCAATTCGAGACACACGACATTTACGACGTATCGGGTTTTGGTGCGTTTTTGACGAATTCATCACTGGGCCGACCGACACATGCAGAACAGCAAACTCGCTTACCGACCTGACATTGATGGACTTCGCGCAGTTGCCGTTTTGAGTGTGGTATTTTGTCACGCCGATTTCGGATTCCAAGGGGGTTTTGTTGGCGTCGACGTGTTCTTTGTCATTTCGGGATACTTGATTACGAGTTTGATTTTAAAAGATCTTGCACAGGGAACTTTTTCTCTTGTGGATTTTTGGGAACGAAGGATCCGAAGAATTCTTCCCGCACTGCTCGTCGTAACGTTGATAACGATGATTGCCGGATGGTTTCTGATGATGCCAAATGCCTACGCATCACTCGGCAAGTCAGTCGTTGGACTGGCATTATTGGTGTCGAACGTTCAATTTTGGCTTGAAACAGGATATTTTCAGGCAGCAGCGGAAGAAAAACCACTACTTCATACATGGTCGTTGGCCGTGGAAGAGCAATTTTATCTCGCCGTCCCGTTATTTCTTTTTTTACTCGCAAGAATTAAACGAATTGGCTGGGCGTCGTTCATTTTTGTAGGTTCAGCCATATTAAGCTTAGGGCTGAGCATTCGTGAAACCGGCGGCTCGGGAAATTTCTATCTGCTTCCTACACGCGCCTGGGAATTATGTGTCGGTTCATTACTCGCGGTCAATTTTACCAGGCAAACAAATAGGTCGGAAGGGACAAATGAGATCACGGCATTTGTGGGATTGGCTTCGATACTCGTTCCATGTCTTATCTATAGTCGAGAAACACCATTTCCGGGTTTGACAGCCCTACCACCCGTGCTCGGAACAGCCATGTTAATCTGGACCGGGCGTTCGTGTCCTCGGTTACCAATTGTAAATCAGATTCTTGCGTGGCAACCGTTGGTATTCATCGGGCTCATTTCCTATTCACTCTATTTGTGGCACTGGCCGTTGTTTGCATTTTCAAGGTATCGATCCTTGACGCCGTTAGCGCCGTCGGATCGACTGTTGCTGTTACTACTGAGCTTTCTTCTTGCTGTGATCTCATGGAAATATGTGGAACTGCCGTTTAGACATCGCCGATTTATAGCGTCCCGAATTCCCCTCTTCGCCGTCACCGCGTGCACGTTTTGTTTTATATTCGGAAGCGGTCTTTGGATCTGGCATAATGAGGGTGTTGCGTCACGAATTCCTGCCATGTCACGAACCTTCCTCAACACGGCTCGTCAAGAGGAAAGATTCAATCGAGCTCATGATGTTGATGATATTCCGGACCGCCTCACTTATCTGGGAGTACCTGATCGCACCGTCAAATTCTTGGTGTGGGGTGACAGTCATGCAATGGCCGTATTGCCCACAATCGATTGTATTTGTAGAGAGGCCGGAATCTCCGCCCACGCCGCCACGAAATTTGGAACCCCCCCGGTGATTGGCTGGGTGCGGCCCGACGTTGGCGCTGAAAGAGGTGCTGGCCCCTTTAATGACAGTGTCATGAGCTATATTAGAGCGAGAGCCTTTCGTTCAATCATTTTAGTGGGTAATTGGAATGGCTACTTTCGTCACGATGGCTTTCAACAATCGTTACTAAACACTATTGACCAACTTCAGGTCGCTGGTGTCACAGTTTATTTCATGACGACTGTGCCACAATTCGATTTTGATATACCCAAAGCACTCGCGTTTTTCAGTTCGTCGAATAAGGACTTACTTCAGCTTGGATTAAAGGTCTCAGATTATGAGACACTGAATCAAGCTGAAAATGCACTCCTCGTGCAACTAACCAAACGGAATGTGATTATTCTTGATTCACTCGACTTTCTGATGGACAACAAATATCCTGGGCGACTCCTGCCGTTTGACGAACAGGGGTCGATATACACCGACAATTCACACCTCAGTACCCACGGGGCGCTCAAACTAAAACCGCCTTTTGAGCCTGTTATCCGCGCCATTGCCAATGATCAAGCTTCTGATTGATGGCATATCGCTTCACCCTGTTAATGTAACGCCGCGGGTCGACTTCCTCGCGGAGGACGCGCAACTGATCTTGCTAAGACCCCGCGAGATCGAAATAATGGATCAAGAGGTGAAAATGATCACCGAGCAGCAAATCAAGGCAGCCGAGCAAGGGCAAACGATCCGCGTTCACGCCGGCGTCGAGTTCGTGTTGATTCGAGCCGACGTCTACGACAGGCTGACGAACGCTTCCGATGTGCCCGAGACCTATCCCGCGATCATTGCGGCATTAGGCGACGAAGCCCCCGACCAGTATCTCGAATACCTCAATGAATCGAAGGCGCGATGGGGAACATAACCCGTGTATGATCAGCCCTCTCCCGGCGGGAGAGGGTCGCCGCGCAGCGGCGGGGTGAGGGGAGCGGCTGACGTTCGAACGTGAGCAACCAGCACTGGTTGTCCACCGCGCCCCTCACCCGGCCGGCGATGCCG
>JBBECD010000149.1:0-14633 GCA_040881995.1 Planctomycetaceae bacterium | reverse complement strand
CCCCACCTCTCCCACAGGGAGAGGTGGGAGAGCCGCTTCACCCGCGGCCGATAATATACCGTCGCGGGTCGACTTCGTCGCGGAGAACGCGCAATTGCTCCTCCGTCGGCGCGGCGGTCGTGGCGATCGATTTTGGCTTGAGCAGTTCGAAGCCCGTTTGCTCTTGCACCTGATCCCAACTCACGCCGGGGTGCAGTGAGACGACTTGCATGCGTTTCGTCTCGTCGCAATAGCCCATGATGGCGAGGTCGGTGATCACGCGGTAGGGGCCCGTCCCCGGGGGGAGGCCGTTGGCTTCGCGGGCGCCGGGGCCGGTGAGATAACCGGGGGTGGTGATGAAATCGACTTTTTCGACAAACCGCCGGCGGTCGTGCGGCGTGATGACCAGCACCTTCCAGCAGAGCGAACCGAGATCGTTCGCGCCGCCGCTGCCGGGAAGACGGACGCGCGGCTTGTGATAATCGCTGCCGATGATCGTGGAATTGAGATTGCCGTATCGATCGATCTGCGCGCCGCCGAGGAACGTGTAGTCGACGAGGCCGCGCTGGCAGGTCTCCATGATGTCGGCCATGCTGGTCGCCATCAGTCCTTTGTAGAAGGTGCGAGAATCGCCGACGCTGATTGGCATGCGCGGAAGCTGCGGCCCGACGCCGCCGGCTTCGAAGAGCAGCGCCAGATTCGGAGCCGACGTTTTCTGAGCGAGCATCGCCGCCGCGCAGGGAGCCCCCGTGCCGACGACGACGACAGCCCCGTCTTCGAGCAGCCCGGCGGCGGCGCAGATCATCAATTCCATCCGCGTATAATCTGCCATCTTGTTCTCGTTATACCCGTTTTCTCAGTTCAACGAGATAGGGGGATGGGGTGATCGGGTGATGGGGAGTATAAAGGCAAATTCTTCTCTCCCCATCACCCCATCTCCCGATCCCCCTATCCATCTTGAGCGAAGCCGTTCGGAAAGTTCTCCTCGCGGCGTAATTCGCTCAGGCGGCGGAGGCCGCCGCTGCGCTCTAAATACTCGGTGAAATCGGCGACGCCGAAGAGGTAATGTTCGAGGAAGGCGCGGTAACCGGCCTCTTCAACTTCGCTCTTGAGCCAGAGCTGCAGATGCTCTTCGTCCGAAAAATATTCGTACGGCATGTTGCCCGGATAACTGCCGTACGGGACTTCGCAGACGGCGTCGACGCAGAAGTAGGGGATGACCGTCGCCGTCGGGTCGCGGCGGATTTCATCGTTGGCGATCAGCCGTTCGCAACTGACGATGACCCGCTTCGCGGCCCGCGCGAGATGAAGATCGGCGACCGACGTGCCGCGAATGCGGCAGTTGCCGAACGCATCGGCTTCGTGCACGTGAATGATCGCGACGTCGGGCCAGAGCGCCGGGACGGCGACCATCTCGATGCCCGTGAACGGGCAGACGATTTTTCGAGCCGCGCTGTGTTTGTACGTGTCGGTCCCCGCCATGCTTCGCATCGGCAGAAAGGGGACTCCCATCGCGGCGGCCTGAAAGCGAACGGCGAGCGCGTAATTCGACCATTCGCAGAGTTCGACCTCGCCGCTCTCGGCGACGCGGCGGGCGTGCGGCGAAAGACCGCGCGCTTCGAGACCGATGATGTAGGCGACGTCGACGCGCTTCAGAAGCTGTCCCCGATCGGTGTTGTTGCCCGCCGCGAGGATTTGAAAATCGTGCGTGGCGGTGTGACCGGCGAGGCTGAGGTTCTGCTTTTTCTGGCGAACGATTTCGTGCAAGAGCGCGGTGGCGATGCGGTCGCCGCCGAAGCCGCCCGACGCGAGATAATCGCCGTCGTGAACGAAGCGTTCGACCGCTTCGCCGACCGGCATCACTTTTTCGAATAAACCTTTGGGTTTGTCGCGAAAGGCGCTGCGAGCCGCATCGCAATCGGGAGACGAGAACAGCGGACCCTCACCGCGATCTGGAAAGCCAGAATTGTTCGAGGTGCGATGATCCGCCATGGTGATGAGACCGCGTTGCGAAAGGGGCGTGAAACGAAGGTCGTCGAATCATCGAGAGTAGCCGAACGCCGCGCAGCCGACAAGCGAGTCGACGCGCGCAGACCGTAAGCGTGGCAGATGGCAGATGCATGTTGCCGGCAAATACGGTACGGGAAGCCGCAGCGTCCGTTAGAAGTTGGGAGGCGGGAGCGTTGGAATCGGAGCAACGGGAGGAGCGCCGGGACCGCCATTCGATGGGCCTGTTGACGGCGGCGCGGGAATAAGGCCGCCGTCATCTTCACCGGGAATCGCCGTGGGGGCGCCGCCGCTGCCGCCGCCGGGCACACCGTCTTCGCCGGGATTATGCGGAGGGGTTCCATCGCTGGGGGTTGTGGTTCCGGGATCGGTCGCGGGTCCGCCAGTCGGGCGGGTGGTAGGGGTCGCGTCGGCGAGATCTGTCTGCGGGGTTCCGGTCCGACCGTCAACGGGATTCGAAATTATATCGTGGGGGGGAAGCCCCGATCGATTTCCCGGCAGGGGTGCGAACGGTGTGAGCCCATCCGCGACGGGCCGATCGTTGATGAGCGGGACGTCGGCACCCGGTGGTCGAAATGCCAAAGGATCGAGCGCCGGACCGATTGTTCTTGGACTGGTCGACGGAGTCACGCCGGGATCAGCCTGGGGAGTTTTCGCGACATCGACACCACGAACCGGTCCGCCGCCGGAAATTTGACTTCCGCCGCTCCTGGATCCCGAGCCGGCTCCCTGGTTCACTCCGCCGTTGAAGCCGTTACCGAAACCGGGATTGTAGCCGCCGGTTCCGCCAAAATTTCCACCGTTGTATCCGCCCGAGAACCCGCCATTATATCCCGAGCCGGTCTGGCCGTATTGATAGTTCGAGGGGTCGCTATCGCGTTTCTTTTTCTTGCCTTTCTTGCTGTCTTTTTCAGAGTCTTCATCTTCGTCGTTTTCGGCCGATTCTTCTTCTTTCGCTCCGATATTGAGAAGCTCATTCAAGCGGCTGCGCCGCGGTTTTTTACGATCTTCGGCTTCGTCGTCGTTCTCATCGTTCGACGCCGTTTGCGTTTCCTCGACCGGCGGAGCGATTGGGACCGGAGCCGTTTCGATCGGTGAACTGAACGGCAAGCCCACCGCGGGCGCGGGAGGATTCTCCACGATCGGCTGAGACGCGGGAAGCGGCGCGGGCTGGCTCGCCAGCGGTGCCGGAAACACGGGCTGCGGCTGATTGACGATCGGTGCGACCGCTTGATCCTGCGGCCGGATCGACGCCGAATCGATGGCGACTGGTTCGGTGATCGGTTTAGCCGCCGATTCCTTCGGAGGGGGCGATTTCGAGCAACCGCCGGTGAGAACGACCAATACAACCGCATTCGCGACGATTCCGGAAACTAGCCGCATCGCTACACCTCGTGGGTAAAATACTCAAGGTTCATCAACGCTCCCCGTCGAGTCCGACGGGGAAGACGTTGTTTTCACTTTGTGAACTGCACAGCAGTGATATTATTTCAAGTATCGGAGAGAAGATCCATACAAATTCGACAAAAATCGGTCGAATGTTCGCTCCAACCGGAGAATTGCGGCAGGCCGTCGAGGCAGGCGATCGCCGTCTCGATCGATTCGTAACTGCTGCCCCGCTTGGTCTTTATCGGCGAGCCTTCATTTCTTTTTCTCGTTGTCGGCGGGTTCCTTGGGGTTAATTTTGTGGACGAGAGTCCACGCTTTTTCTCCGATCGCGGTCTCTTCAGGAAAGAAACCGAGTTCGTCATCGAGCACAATCCAGTGCAGGAAACGCGGGTCGGTTTTCCCGATGTACCGCGTTCCGGGAATCAAATACTCGTTCACTTCATCGAGAAAAAGTTTCGCTTCCTTGGAAAAACGTCCCCCCTTCGGCGAGGGAAAGATTTTGGAAATCTCTTCCTTTTCTCCAAACGGCGGATCGACGGTCACTTCGGTTAGCGTGACGACAAGGAAGTGCCCTTTCGTCTTATCTTTGGTCTGGATGTTCAATTCTTTCTGGTCCGCGGTCGTGATCTCCCGCAGCGCCAATTTCCAGCGGCCGGTGAATTGAATCGATCGCTGACGCTGACGATAAAGGCGGTTGAAGAATGCCGTGGTGTAACTGGCGCGAAAGCCTCCGTCGGGTTCGAAGCGGTAGGTGACGCCGCCGCCGATCCACTCGCCCCCTTCATCGGAGAACTGCAAGCATTCCTTCAGCGCGGGCCATTCCATGCCGAATTGCGTGCGGTCGGGAGCCGAACTCTTCGGCGGAGCCGGTTCGTCGGTCGCCGGCTCGCCTCCATCTTTCGCACCGTCCGCGGCGGGCCGTTCTTTCTTGATTTGAAATTGAAAGTTGTAAGCGACGGCATCGGCATTCGTGTTCGCCGACAATCGAACGGAGGGCGTTTTTGCGTTGTCCGTCCCGTCCGACTGAAGAACGTCGGGCGACTCTGAGGTTCCCGTCTTCGCAACTCCCAGCAACATGATTCCCGTCAGAAGCGCGATGCTGCTCCGCCAGATTCGTGGTATCGACCGATTCATAGTAGCCTCGTTTTCTCCTGAATCATGCAGGGATCAGCCATCTCAGAATCTATCCGGAAATGTTGGCAGTCCTACGAGATGCTGTGCCCATCGCACCGCCTCGATACCACGAATTGTGTCCGAGCCAACTTTCCGGATAGCCTCTTAATACAGATGAACATAGCCGGTCGGCACCGTTTGAACAATGCAAAAAATGAACAATTACTCAAATTAAACGCGGCGAAGATTCGGTTGCCGGCGGTCGCGTTGACGCGAAGGCGTTTTTTCGCGGTCGCCGATATTGTCGCGAACCTTCCGCCATGATAGCGTTCTTTTCCAGAGATTGAGATGGCATGGTCGGAGTTTTTCGAGTGGAGCGCGAAGATGCCGGGTTGGGTTTTAGCGGTGGACGTCGGCAACAGCCGGATCAAAGTCGGATTGTTCGCCGATGATCCGCAAGGAGAGCCGGCGTGTCTGAAGCAGTCCGGCTTCGCTCTGGGCGACCCTTGGCGCGGCGACGATCTCCCGTGGGACGAAGTTCACGCGGGCGATTCGGTACGCGGCGTGATCGCCGGCGCCAATCCCGTCGGCATCGACAAAGTCATGGACGGCTGGCCGGAAGCAAAATGGGGCGCGCCGCGGGTCATTTCTCAGACCGCGGATTTTCCGCTGACGATCGACGTCGATGCTCCGCGGAAGGTCGGCATCGATCGGCTGCTCAACGCGGTCGCCGTCAATCGGTTTCGCAGGGCGAATCAACCGGCGATCATCGTCGACAGCGGGACGGCGACGACGGTCGACCTCGTTTCCGCCGACGGCGCCTTTTGCGGGGGGGCGATTCTGCCGGGCTTTGAACTTTGCGCCCGCGCGCTGCATCAATACACGGCGCTGTTGCCGTTGATTTCGCTCGATGAGTTGAGCGATCACATTCCCGCCGCGCGCGGACGGCAGACCCGCGCCGCGCTGCACGGCGGATTGTACTGGGGACAAATCGGAGCGGTCCGCGAACTGGTCCGTCAACTGATTGCAGAAGAAGCGGCGGGGGGCCGACCCGCCTCGGACGTGATGCTCGTCCTGACCGGAGGCGGCGCACCGTTATTGCGAGAGTCGTTCGCGATGCAACACGCGATTAGCAAACCGTACCTCGCGCTCGAAGGTCTGGTGCTCGTCGACCGGGAAACGGTGTGAGTGGTTTATCGGCAGCAGACCGAGCGAGTGTAGGAGTACAGGCTTCAGCCTGCTCTTAAAAACAAAAGACCGCTTGACGCTTATCGAGATATGTTATTCGTCTAAAAACTTTACCATATTATTAATGATATAGTTATAATCGCGATAAAATCGCGGGAAAAGTGGGCAAAGTCGTTGACCTCTTTCGCCCGAGGGGTTATGGTGAACGTAGCGTTGGCCGGAAAGGTCAGTTCTCTTTTCTGATTCGTCCCTAAACGACCGCACTCAATCCTGTGCAACAGAAAAATCGGGGTGTCCTCCACACGGCAACCTTGTTTCGGGGCGGATCTCATTCCGGACATTTCGTCTTCAGCGAAAGGCCCCACGCGTATGCAAGAGTTAGCCACCGATTTCATCTGGAAAAACCGGCTGGAACAAATCGACAGCGAAGTCGAAGACATTCACTTCCCCGACACGTCCGACGGCGTCGATCAGGATGAAGAGTGGTGCGAAGTCGTCGTCAAAGGAAAACGTCGACGCATCCGCTTTCACAATTACGCCGAAGTCTTTCGAGTCCCCGGCCTCTACGAAGAGCTGTTTTACGAACAGTTGAAATGCTGTTCTCCCAGTTATATCACCAATCTACTCGAGAGCGTCGTCCACGAATACGGCGAGAGCCCCGAAGAATTCCGCGTGCTCGACGTCGGCGCCGGCAACGGCATGGTGGGAGACGAGTTGCAGCAGCTCGGCGTGCAATCGATCGTGGGCGTGGATATTATTCCCGCGGCCAAAGAAGCCACATTCCGCGATCGCCCCGACGTGTACGATTCGTACCGCGTCACCGATCTCACCGACTTGTCGGAAACCGACGAGGAAAGTTTCCGGCGGAGCAACGTCAACTGTCTGACGACCGTCGCCGCGCTCGGTTTCGGCGATATTCCGCCGCTGGCGTTCGCCAAGGCACTCGATTTGATTGCGACCCCCGGCTGGCTGGCGTTCAATCTCAAAGAGAGTTTCTTGCGCGAGCAGGATGAAAGCGGTTTCAGCCGTCTCATTCGCCGGCTCAATCGCGAAGGCTACATTCAAACGCTGTGTTACCGCCGCTATCAGCATCGCGTCTCGATGACCGGTCAGCCCTTGTATTACGTCGCCGTCATCGCCCGCAAGCTGCGACATCTGGGGAACGACCTGCTGGAATCGCTGCGGAATGATTGATGCGTTGAGACGTCTGCACTTTCCCACCGGCTCAAGCGGAAGGACTGCTTGATGATCGTCCTCGACGGCGTCAGTAAATCGTTCGACGGCGGCCGGACGTATGCGGTGCGCGAGCTGTCGCTGCACGTGCAGGATGGCGAAACGCTCGTGCTGCTCGGTTCGTCCGGCTGCGGAAAAACCACGACGCTGAAAATGATCAATCGGTTGATCGAACCAACGTCGGGCACAATCGAAGTCGACGGTAAAGATGTCACTCAGCAGGACCGCGTGCAACTGCGGCGGACGATCGGGTACGTCTTTCAAGGAATCGGCCTGTTTCCGCATTACCGCGTGGTGCAGAATGTCGAGATCGTCCCGCGCCTGCTCGGCTGGCCGGCGAATGTCCGCCAGAAGCGGGTGCGGGAAGTTCTCGATATGGTCGGTCTGCCCGCCGATGAATATGCAGAGCGTTTTCCCGATGAACTTTCCGGAGGCCAAAAACAGCGAATCGGCGTCGCGCGGGCGCTCGCCGCCGATCCCAAGTACCTGCTGATGGACGAGCCGTTCGGCGCGCTCGATGCCATTTCCAGAGACTCGCTGCAACAGGAATTAAAATCGCTGACGAAGCGGCTGGGAAAAACGACCGTCTTCGTGACGCACGACATCTTCGAAGCCCTGACGCTCGCCGACCGGATCGCGGTTTTTCACGAGGGCAAAATGCAGCAAATCGACACGCCGCAGAAAGTCCTCTCCGACCCGGCGACGCCGTTCGTGCGCGAACTCTTCGAGAAGCCGGCGCGACAACTGGCGGCCTATCAGGCGGGGGACTGACTGATGGACGTCGGCTGGTGGGGATCGATCTGGGCGTGGCTGGAATTCGCCGGTCAGCGTCTGCCGGAACTCTGGCTGCGGACGGGGCAGCATCTGGTTCTCACCGGTTTGTCGACGGGTCTCGCGATTGCCATCGGACTGCCGCTCGGCCTGCTGGCTTCGCAAAAACACTGGCTCAAAACATCACTTCTCGGTGCAATCGGCGTTTTTCAGACGGTTCCCAGTCTGGCGATGCTGGCGATCTTGTTGACGCTGGTTGGAAAGATCGGCTTCGTCCCGGCGGCCATCGCACTCACCGTTTACGCCCTGTTGCCGATCGTGCGGAACACCGTCACGGGGATCGAAGGTGTCCCTCCCGAAGTGGTCGAAGCGGCGCGCGGCATCGGCATGACGCGGATGCAGCAGTTGCGGATGGTGCAACTGCCGCTCGCAATGCCGGTGCTCATCGCCGGGGTTCGGACGGCGGCGGTCGTCGGCGTGGGCATCGCCACGCTCTCGGCATTCATCGGCGCGGGCGGGTTGGGACAGTTCATCAATCGCGGACTCGCCCTTTCCAATACAAAATTGATTCTGCTCGGGGCCATTCCCGCGGCCGTGCTGGCGATTCTCGTCGATGCTGTGATCGCTGCCACGGCGTGGGGCATGCAGCCGACGCGGCAGAGCGAAAAGCGCAGCCTGAAGGCAAAACTCAAGCCGGTGGCGCTGGCGCTGCCGTTGTTGCTGGTCGCGGTCGTGCTCTTCACGGCGATGCGAAATCGATCGAACATGGCTCATCGAGTGGGTGAGACGATTCGCATCGGCAGCAAGAATTTCAGCGAGCAACTCATTCTCGGCGAGATGATGGCGCAGATGATCGAAACGCACACCGATCTGAACGTCGACCGCCGTTTCAATCTCGGCGGGACGATGATCTGTCACGAAGCGCTGGCCTCGGGAGAGATCGATCTCTACGCCGAGTACACCGGGACGGGACTGGTGACGGTACTCAAGTTGCCCGTGACATTGGATGCCGGCGCGGTGCTTGACACTGTTCGCAAAGAATATCACGACGCATTCGGACTCGTCTGGCTGGAACCGTTCGGCTTCAACAATACGTTCGCGCTGACGGTGCGTGAGGCGGATGCCGAGCAGAATCGTTGGCGGAGTATTTCCGATTTGAAATCATCCGCCGATTCGCTGCGCGCCGGTTTCACGGCGGAGTTTTCCGCCCGCCCGGATGGTTATCCGGGGCTGCGTGAGGAGTACGGTTTTTCGTTCGCCGAGGTGCACGATCTCGAGCCGTCGCTGATGTATCGGGCGATCGCTCAGGGCGAAGTCGATGTGATTTGCGCCTTCACCACCGACGGCCGCATCGCCGCGTTTGACTTGCAGCCGCTGGTGGACGACCTCGGTTTCTTCCCGCCGTACTACGCCGCGCCGGTCGCGCGCGAGAGCTTTCTCGACGAAAATCACGAGGTGCGCGAGGTGCTCAATCGCCTCGCCGGCGTTTTGGATAATGAGACGATGCAACGCTTGAACTTCGAAGTCGACGAACATGGCCGATTGCCGAAAGCTGTCGCGAAAGAATTTCTCGAAGCGCAGGGGTTGCTCGGCAAAAAATGAGCATTCGTTTTTTCTTTTAGCCCCCGGCGACTCGCCGGGGGTGTATTGCACGGAAGATTCCCCCGGTCATTGACCGGGGGCTAAAAGGCGAAGCGGGAGCTTCGAAGACCTTGCGTTCCCAAGCGGAGCATGGGAACGAGGAGACACGCTAGCCGCTCCCATTCTGACTCATCCTTCATCCTTCATCCTTCATCCCTCATCCCTCATCCCTCATCCCTCATCCCTCATCCCTCATCCCTCATCCCTTGACTTCACCAGATTCGCATCGACTGGCGGAACAACTCGGCGAGTTCGGCTTCGCCGGCCGGTTTCGGAGAAAGTTTCGTCACGCGGTGTTGCGGCAGCGTCCCCTGCACCAGAGCCGGGATGTCGGCTTCGGTGTAACCGACCGCGTTCAAGCCGTTGGGCATGTTCAATGTTTTCATATAGCGGACGACCGTCTCGGCCAGCAGCTCGCCGGCGGATGCGGGCGGGACGTCTTTAACGTCGGCTCCCAGCGCCTGTGCGGCGCGAAGATGCCTGCTGGGGTTCGTCTCAGCGGTGAACCGCACGACGGCGGGGGTGTGCAAAATCACCGACATGCCGTGCGGCACCATCGGATGATCGATGCGGTAACCGCTCGGCATAAAATCGCGAACCATCCCGGCGACGGGGTACGACATGCCGTGCGGCAGATGCACCCCCGCGTTGCCGAAACCGATCCCGGCGATCGACGATGCCAACAGCATGTTCGCGCGGGCTTCCTCATCGGAGGTGTCGGCAACCGCACGCGGCAGAAACTCCGCGACAAGCTCGAGAGCCCGTATTGCCCAGACGTCGCTGATCGGATTCGTCCCCTGATAGGCGGGTCGTTCGATCGGCCGCGCGGGACGCGGACGCCGATCGTACGGAATCGCCGTGTACGACTCGAGGGCGTGAGACAAAACGTCGAGCCCCGTGCAGGCGGCGACGGCGGCGGGCATGGTGAGCGTATTATCGCAATCGACGATGCCGAGTGCCGGTTTGAGATAACGGTGAGCGATGCCCGTTTTCGCTTTCTTGTCGGGGTCGTCGAAAATCGACACGCCCGTTGTTTCGCTGCCGGTCCCCGCCGTCGTCGGGACGGCGATCAGCGGTTTGAGCGGTCCGGGAACCGGTTTTCCTTTGCCGATCGGAGCGTTGACGTAATCGAAGAACTCCGCCGGATACGTCGCGTACAAGTTCGCCGCCTTGGCGGTGTCGATCGTGCTGCCGCCGCCGACGGCGACGTACGAATCGAACTCTCCCTCGCGCGCGAACTCGATCGCGGCTCGAAAACTATGAGTCGTCGGCTCGACGGCGATCTTGTCGTACAGTGCGAAATCGATGCGCGACGCTTTAAGCGATTCCTGCACGATCCCGGCGACCGGCAGGCCGGCCAGCGCGGGATCGATGAGAACCATCGTCCGCCGGCAGGGCCAGTCGGCGAGGTCCATGCCGATCTCGCGTGTGATTCCCTTGCCGAAACGGATATTCGAAGCCGACATCTGAAAGGCGGTGTCGCGCGACGGAGCGGAGTTGTTCACGGCAAAATCCTTGTTGAACCGGTGTTGCCGGCGAAGCGTCAATCTTGAAACTCAGGTCAAATGAGCGGCGGGGTTTATCCCCGCCGTCTGACGAAGAACGGCGGGGATAAACCCCGCCGCTCGCTGCGATTCAACCACCATTGAGCGATACACCCGCGCCGCGGCCACGGAGGAATTCGCATCGTTGCGAATCAAAAAACCTCCCGCGAACGAAAGGTTTTTTCGAAGACATTGAATTGTATTGCGTCCGCGTTTAAGGAACCTCGACGCGTTCGCCGCCGCTGCGGGTGCACAGGGCCTTCAAGACCTGCAGGTCGATCGTTTTCGACAGCGAGCGGGACGAACCGTCGGCGAGGGCGACGTTGAACACGTCCGGATGCCAGCTACCGAAGCTGAAATAGCGAATGGAGGTCGCATCGGTCCAGATGCCGTCAACGTACTTATAGACGTCGGGATTGCTTAAATACAAATCTTCTCGCACGCGCGCACAGCAACTGTAAGCATCGGCCCATAATCCGTAGAGCGATTCCCCAATGAGGATGGTGTTCGAGTCGCCGTCGCCGATATCCGCAAATTTCACGGCACTGTTCCGTTCAAACATGCCCGGGTAATCGATGAATCCGGTTCCCGAACCTGTTGTGGTCGTGGCACCGGTGCTGACGACGCGGGTGCCCAGCGATGCCCGATAGTTCGAGTAACCGTATCCATTCGGGCGGTTCGTCGGAAGCGACGCCGTCGGGCAAACATAGCTCGAGATCGCCATCTGCATCGCGGCGACATTGGGCTGGAAACCGGAGGAATCTGTGTAATCTTTCGGCCGCGAGAAGTCGATGTTGGCCGTCAATTGTCCCATTTGCGACAGAATCAAGGCATGCCATCCCCATTGCGGTGGCGAGACCCAAGTGGCGCCGGGGGTGGCCAGTGAGGCAGCGCCGGCTCTCACCTCAATGTCGGGAGGAAATATGACGGGTTCGGGCAATGTGAGGGAATACGCAGAAACGCCGGCCATGGCAGGCCCGTCGATCCAGCCTGACGGAAATGTGCGATGGCTCCCCTCATAATTGTGGCAGGCCAAGGCGATTTGCTTCAGATTGTTCAGGCACTCCGTTCGCCGGGCGGCCTCACGCGCCGCTTGCACGGCGGGAAGCAACAGCGAAATCAGCAATGCGATAATCGCCATCACGACCAACAGTTCGATCAACGTAAAACCACGACGAGAATTCTTGCTCGCCGGACGTTTGCGGTCACGAGTCATGAGTCACTCCTCTGGAGGCATTCAACGATTTGATGAGAATGGACTTCACCCGCGAGGTGGTTCAGCCTGTATTGACCCTCGGAGCCCGTCTGGTGAATACCGATTCCCGGTTGGCATCGAACCCAAACACACGATAACATGTTCACTGGGGAAAGGCAAATCTGAATTGGAACCGGACGCAAAATATCACGAGCCAGAGCACGACCGTTTTGCGTGGCATAATCATTGCTTGTCGCCACGTGAAGGCACACCACTTCTTACGCTGCTGAATGCCTGGTCGAGCTGCCCCTCGGCGCCGCTAGGCGAATCGCCCATCGCCTGACAACCACTCTTCCCGCAATTCAACTCGCTGTGGAGCGTTCATGTTCAATAGCCGCGCAGTGGCTCTCCCCGTCGGAGTCAGGCCGATGATCTCTCCCCCCTGTCGTGCAAAGTGATCTGGCCAGATATCACGCCGCGGATGAAAAATGGGCGTTATCACCTTCGTCTCCGGATCAATGCTGGTCAGATTCGTCCCCTTGTAGGCGTTGCAACGATCGCATGCAAGGGCCAGCAAATCGGGATCATCAGTGGGCCCGTCGAGGTGTTGCTTCGCGATAATGTGTTCGACGTGAAACGCCAAGAGCGGTATGGCTGCTTGCGGCAGCAAACAGTATTCACAATGGTTACCGGCGCGTCGGCGAACAAATTCGCGGGTGGCATCGTCCATGCTACGCCGATTGTTCTTTCAGAAATCGACGGGCCTTCAATTGCAAAATGGCCACGAGGTCGGCCGCGTCGATGATCGCCTTATACTCGGCATCTTCGTCGGACGTGATCGTTCCCGCGTTCGCCTTCTGTGCGAGAACGTCTACATATTCCTGTAACTGAGGATCGGTGCGCAGATCGGCAAAGGCGCGCGCCAACTCGGGAGTGAAGGCGTCGGTCAACGGTTCCAGTAAGCGGTCGAGATAACTGACGGTAGACATGCGATAAATATACCACACCTGTCTGGCAAAAAGAAGGAGATTTCTTGTAACCGCCGCCACGCAAACGGGGCTGCCTATCGACGGCATCAACGGATTGGCACCTCTCAGTCGACAAACTTCCGCCAGCAGGCGTATTTCGGCGTGCTCAACTGATAAGCCAGCACCGGATTTCGCTTCGGCTTGACCGGAACGGTCTTCAGCAGCATTCCCGCTTCTTGCGGGGTGCGGCCGCCCTTGCGGACATTGCATCTCAGGCAGGCGCACACCACGTTTTCCCAGGTCGTCATCCCTCCCTGAGTCCGGGGCACGACATGATCGAGGCTCAAATTCTGCGTCCCATAATGATTGCCGCAGTACTGGCAGCAGTTCTCGTCGCGCAAAAAAACGTTCCGCCGATTAAATTTGACGGCGTTACGCGGGAAGCGGTCGTACTTCACCAGCCGGACGACGCGCGGCACCTGAATCGCGAAATTGACCGCTTGCAGCCAATCGTCGTGAGGGCTGATTTCGTCGAGCGACGCCTTCAGCTCGCTGATCTCCAGCCAACTCGAAAAATCGTACGCCATGTACATCCCCTCGTCGACGCTGATCACCTCGGCGAGGTTCTTGTACAACAGGCAGAAAGCCCGCTTCGCGGAAATCACGTGCACCGCCTCGAACGAGCGATTGAGCGCCAGCACGCTGCAATGCAGCGAATGACCGTTGGGGCCGTGCCCGTTCGTCTTCTCGGAATCCTGGCCATGCCCGTTGTGGCCGTGGCCATTGTTTCCGGGAGTCTCAGCACCGTGGCCGTTCCCATTTTGACGATGGAGAAGGCTGTGACCGTTACGATGATGGATCGACTTCGTGATCATGCAGCGACCGTTTACAACCGCGTACACGGATAAAGCCAGATCGGGGTGATGAACGCGGCCCTGATTATCTGCCGAGGGACGACATCCCCTTCAATCTCTCAGATGACTCATCACATGGACTGTTAGAAATAGAAATTGCGAACAAATTACGTTCTGACTTTGACATCCTCACATAACCTCTGTGCCGCGCGATTTATTGCAAACGCTCAGGAGTTTTCGAGAAGCACAACCGGTTATGTTAGAGTCTCTTGCTCCGAACGGATTCAAAGATGATGAATCGTCCGGTCAAACTCCGTCGGCCCTTTTTCTATGACGGCACATTTTGCACGAATTGCAGGGATCTCCGCAAGTGTGAACAACGCGATCTTTGAGCAAAACGCCGGGTTCTTAACCGGATTTTCATCGACCTGCCCCATTGATTCTTCTCCCTCGGGGAGAAGGATCAATGACCGGATGAGGGTGCCTTTCGGTTAGCCGCGACGCGAAGGGCTTCCGCAGCGGAGCGCTTTCTTTTTAGCCCCCGGCGAGTCGCCGGGGGTACGATGCACGGTATCCCCCCCGGTCATTGACCGGGGGCTAAAAGACGAAGCGGAGCTGCGAAGACCTTGCGTTCCCAAGCGGAGCTTGGGAACGAGAACGGATCGCCATTTTTCTGACTCATCCCTTATCCCTCATCCGGGTGTGGCAATTTTCACTGGCGCGATCTGCGGGGAATAGGTAAGCTGTTGTC
>JBBECD010000148.1:0-22260 GCA_040881995.1 Planctomycetaceae bacterium | reverse complement strand
CGAAACTGGATTCCGGCTTGACAAGGCTCTACATAACAGGCGCGAAGGCGCAAAGTGAAAACTATCAAATCAATGCTTGAACTCTCTTCTTCATCCTTTGCGAGCTTTGCGCCTTCGCGCGAAATATGACTTTTTTCATCAGCTCGTCAGCCGCGCGTGCCAATCGGCTAACGTATTACACAAAACCATTTTTCTCTCAGAGATTTCTATGATGATTCAATCAGGTCGTGGTGTCGGGCGGTCTTATTCTTTTCTCTGCGGACTTGTTGTTTCCGGCCTGCTGGCGCTGTTCGTTGCCTCATATGTGACGGCTGATGACAAGGTGGACGAAAAATATCCCTTGCAGCGCGAACAGGCTGTGCTTGAACGGGATCTCAACAGCGACGATTATCAAAAAGTTCTCGAAACAATGATCCCGACCGATCTCGCCGCCGAATGGCAGCGGGTGGCGGCTCCCGATAATTTTTTGGCGTTCGCGCGGGAGCACGGCGGACCTGCAAAGATCGACGCCGATCCGGCGCTCAAGCGGGCCTATCAACACCGCCGCGACGTCGCTCGGAAATTTCTCGAAATCATGCAGGCGGAATACGAGAAACGAAACGTCAAACCGCCGTTCGATCTCGAAGATTTAGACGCCGTGCTCGAACCGCTGCTCGAAGGGGACGCGGCGGCTGCCGAGACGTCGCTGCCGGAGACATCCGTCCGGGTGCTGTTGCCGGCTCCGGGTTCGGAAAAACAGTGGCCGCGGTTCCGTGGACCGAGCGGTCAGGGAACCGTCTACGCCGAAAACGTCCCGCTGACATGGTCGACGACGCAGAACATCGGCTGGAAGATCGAACTCCCCGGCCGAGGGAATAGTTCGCCCATTGTCTGGGACGACAAGATCTTCGTCACCGCCGAGAAAAACGATCGGCAAGACCGCGTGCTGCTCTGTTACTCGCGGACCGACGGCCAATTACTCTGGGAGTCTGTCGCTCCGCGGCCGGAATCGACCGAGCAACTCTACTGGAAAAATACGTATGCTTCTTCGACGCCGGTCACCGACGGCGCGCGGGTGTACGCGATGTTCGGCAACGCCGGACTCGTCTGTTGCGATTTCGACGGCAATTTCGTCTGGCAAAAAAATCTCGGCGTCTTTCAGATGGCGCACGGTCCGGGGACGAGCCCCGTGTTGTACCGCGATCTGGTGATCGTCGTGCAGGATCAAAACCAGCAAGATTCGCTGATGGTCGCGTGCGATAAAACGACCGGCGAAATCGTCTGGCGACAGCAGCGGCCGCGGTCGGTTTGCTGGTCGACGCCGGTGGTGGTGCGAGTCGACGATCACGACGAACTGCTCTACAACGGCTCGAGCACGGTCATCGGTTACGACCCGGCGACCGGTGACGAAATCTGGCGAGTTAATGGTTCATCGATCGAAGCGGTGCCGACCATCGTCGTCGGTCACGGTTTGATCTTCTCGGCGTCGGGCCGCGTCGGTCCGCTCCTGGCGATTCGACCGGGCGGAACGGGCGACGTGACCGCGACGCATCTGTTCTGGAACAAACAGCGCATCGCCGCGCACGTTCCTTCCCCCGCGTACGCGGAGGGGATGCTGTTTCAAGCCAACGATATGGGAATTCTCACCTGCTTCGACGCCGCGACGGGCCAGACGTTGTGGCAGACCCGCCTCCGCGGCAAGTTCTCGATGTCCCCTCTGGTGATTGGCGACAAGATTCTGATCAGCAGCGAAGAGGGACTGTCGACGGTCTTCAAAGTCGCCGATGAGTTCGAAGCCGTCGCCGAGAACGATCTCGCCGAGACGATCTATGCGACTCCCGCGGTGTTGGACGGGCAGATTATTTTCCGCACCGATGCGCATTTGATTTCGATCGCGGAGTGAAATATATGAAAACTCTTCTCCTTATGCGACATGCCAAGTCGAGTTGGGCTGATGAATCGCTTAGCGATCACGAACGCACTCTGAACGACCGAGGTCGCCGCGACGCGCCGCGAATGGGGCGGCTCCTCAAGGCCGAAAAGCTGATTCCGCAACGTATTCTCACCTCTTCGGCGACGCGGGCGAGGATGACGGCGGAGGTGCTGGCGAAGGAAATCACGGGAGCAGGTCCGATCGTCGCGGATGACGATCTGTATCACGCGACCGTCGCCACAGTTCTCACAACGATTCAGCGTCAGCCCGACGACGTCGATATTCTGCTGGTCGTCGGGCATAACCCGAATCTGGAATCGCTCGTCCTGACATTGCTGCGCCGCCGCGAATTGATACCGACGGCGGCCATCATTCGAATCGATTACGAATTCGACCGTTGGAGCGATCTCTCGCCGGAATCAATTCCAGAAGCATTTCACATCTGGCGACCGAAAGAACTCGACTGAAGCAATTTGTAGAGTCTTTTAGCCCTCGGTGGTCAATGACCGGAAGGGCTTCGCTTTCTGAACCTCCGGCGACTCGCCGGGGGCTAATAGATCAAGACAGGGGTTGACGCCACCCTACAAACCCTCGACCATTTCAACCTTCGTCGGGGCCGCGAAATTGGTCGACAGGTTTTGAGCGTCCTCGACCGACATTTCGCCGTCTTGCAGCCAGATGCGATACGTAATGGCGATCGGTTCGCCCCCTTCTTTCAGCGTCTGCGTGCCGAACCATGAACCGAAGCGGCCGTAGATTCGCTCGGAATAAAACGACGGCTTCGGATTCTGCGGATGATCGACATACACCGCGGTGAAGCGTTTGTCGCCGAGTACGAACGACATCGCGTTCCACGGCAGGTCTTTCATACTCGGGTCTTCGGGGAAGTTTCTCTCTTGGCCGGGTTCACCTTTGCCGTCCACGCGGAGATAATACGTCAGCTTCTCTTTCTCGCGGACGGCGACCTCATCGGCGGCGCGAAACTGAAAACCGGCGTGCTGCGGATCGCCGTCGAGAACCAACGTTCCTCCCGCCGATGACAACTTCGAGGCGAATTGGACCAGCGTGCCCCCTTCGGCGTGATACGCCGTCATCTCGCGGATTTCACTGCACAGCGGTTCGCCGGCCTGATTCCGCCAAGTGATGCGGACGCGATGCCGGCCGAGGACCGGCCCGGCGGTTTCTTCGAGAACTTCTTCGTGCGATTGAAATTCGCCGTCGTGGCAATACCACAGGTTGCTCGTCACCCCGTCGCGGGTGATGCGGGTGAAACCGTAGAACAAACCCTGATGATGCGTGTAGAACCCGCCGGAGCCTTTCGTCACCAGCATTTTACCCGTCGAATCGAACAGATGATGAAACGGCTTGTTGTTGAGATCGCGTTTGTCTTCTTCGTTCACATAGGCAGCGTATTGGTAACGCATTACGGGACGATCGCCGAAGAGGAGATCGTTGTGCTGTCCCGGTTCGTCCTGCCAATGGAAGCCATCGGCGACGGCGTCAATCTTGCCCGGTTCGACTTTGGTGACGATGACGTCGAGCGATTCCCCCGCGGCGATTGCCGGCGCGGCGAGCCACAACCGGTACGCCGTGAATCCTTCTTCGGATTCGATCGGTTTATCGAGCAGAGATAAACCCGTGACTTGCGCGGGGATCTTCCTGCCATCAGCCGTTTTGGCCTCGGCGATAACATCGGTGCCATAGTCGGAGGGGAGCACGATCATCGTCGAAACCGGCGAAGCGGCTCGGGCGTGGTCCCCCGCCGAAATGCGAAGCGTCAGGTCTTCGCCGGCGTATAAAGTCGAGTGAACATCGGCAAATACGACCATCAGCAGGGAACAACCAAACGCAAAGCCGACGCGAGATCGAAGAGTGGTACCGAACGCTGCCATTATGATTCTCCATTCACTAAAGCCGTCAATTTGTATTTCAATCCAAAATTCATTTGTCTACACCCTGCGTCTCCGCGGCTCTGCGTTAAAAAATGCCTTTCGAATCGAAGAAGAAGAATTTTAACGCGGAGGCGCAAGGGCGCAGAGACGCAGGGAAGACATCATGTTTATGAGGTCTAGTTTGTAGCGTTGAAATTCTCGGCAAGATTGACCAGCGTCCGCACGATGCAGCCGGTGGCTCCCCCTTCTCTTGCGGGCTTGTTGCCGGATGCGAAACTCGGGCCGGCGATGTCGAGGTGCACCCACGGTTTGCCGTCGACGAAACGTTCGAGAAACTTCGCGGCAGTGATCGCGCCGCCCCAGCGGCCGCCGATGTTGCGGATGTCGGCGACGTCGCTTTGTATCAATTCGTCGAACAGGTCGAACATCGGCATCTGCCACACGAGTTCGCCGGTTCCCTCCGCCGCCGCGAGAACTTGATCGCACCATTCCTGATTGTTGGCGAACGCGCCGGCGACCTCTTCGCCGAGCGCGACGACGCAGGCCCCGGTGAGCGTGGCCATGTCGACGATATACGCGGCTCCCTGATCGACGGTGTAACTGAGCACGTCGGCGAGAACCAATCGCCCTTCGGCGTCTGTGTTTTGCACTTCGATCGTCACGCCGTTGCGAGCGGTGAGAACATCGCCGAGTTTGTACGATTTCCCGCTGACCATGTTTTCGACGCAGCCCATCAGCCCGATGACGTTGACGGGGAGATCGAGCCGGGCGATGGCCGACATGGCCCCGAGCACCGTCGCCGCGCCGGCCATGTCGCATTTCATTGTCAGCATGTTGTCGTTCGATTTGATCGACAACCCGCCGCTGTCGAACGTGACTCCCTTGCCGACGAGAGCCAGCGTCGGACCGTTTTTCGGCCCCTTCAGATGCTTCAGCACGACCATCCGCGGCGGTTGATCGCTCCCCTGCGCGACGGCGAGCAGCGAATCCATCTTCTCGTGGACGAGATCGTGCTCGTCGAGAACTTTACATTCAAGTCCCGTCTGCCGCGCAACGTTCTCGGCGTAGGTGGCCATCGTCGACGGGAAGATTTCACTCGCCGGGCGGTTGACCAGTTCGCGAGCGATATTCATCGCTTCGCCGAGCAGAATGCCTTTTTGCAAGGTTGGCGTAAGACTCTTGGCTTCCCGCGCGGAGGAGGCCGCGTAGAGGACTCCGGCGAGCGGGAATCGCTTTTGTTCCTTGTGATACAGCCCCTGACCGACGCTGCCGACGACGGCGACCGTTCCGGCGATTTGTGCGACGTCGGCGTTGGTCAGCGATTTGCCAAGTTTCGCATGAGCGATGGCGACGGTCATTTTGTCGCGCGCGCTAATCTGCCGCACGGCGGTCATCAATGCTTTTTCGACGCGGGCTTTCGAGAGTTCGGCGGTTTTGCCGAGTCCGACGAGCAGCAGGCGTTTTGCCGCGAGTCCTTTAACGTCGGGAATCGCGAGCGTTTCGCCCGGTTTGCCGCTGAAGTCGCCGAGCTGTTTGAGACGCTCGAGTTTGCCGCCGAGGTCTTCGTTCAGTTCAGCGAGCGGCCCGGAGAAGGAGGAGTCCTGCCCGCAGCCGACGACCAGCCAATCGGCTTCGACTTTCGCCCAACGCTCGTGTACGACTCGATTCTCCACAGAACAATCCTTTCAAAAATGTTTTCCATTCTTATCACGGACAGAAACTTCAACAGATTAACAACCCGCGCGTCAATTCGCACGCGATGGACATGATTCGAATTTTCGCGACATGTTCGGCGACCGTCATGCTGGAATTTCGCGCCGCGAAAAATTATGATGTCGCACCAGATGTCGTCGTGCATCTTCATTATTTCCGATGGTTGAAGGACGCTTTTCCATGCCCAAAGTGACGTTTGTGAACGAAAAGAAGACGATCGACGTCCCCCAGGGGGCCAATCTCCGCAAAGAAGCGCTGAAGGCGGGTATTCCGATCTATCCCGGCGTTCACAGAAACTGGTGGGCGAACTGCCACGGATTGGGACATTGTGCGAGTTGCCGCGTGCAGATTCGCCAAGGGGTGGAAAACGTCAATTCGCAAGGGTTACTGGAAAAGCTGCGTCTCGTCGCCGGTCCCGTCACCTATTTCGCCCGGCTCGGTCACGAACAGGATCTGCGATTGTCCTGCAAAACGCAGGTGAATGGTGATATCGAAGTCGTAACGCAACCTTCCGTCAACTTATACGGCGAAAAATTCTGGGGCTGATTCGTTTCCGTAAAGATTCACCGTCGCCGATGGGAGATTTCCGCATCGCCGCTACGCGGTTTGAGGCGGGGACGCCGAGAAGAACGCCGCGCTCACCTTCGTGGAGCGGAGAAGTCGAGCGACCTCCTGACCGACGGAACACGGCGATCAATCGCCGCAAAAAACGCTAAATGATGCAAAAAGGACAAATGCGTCCGCGAATCCCTCCGTTACTGATTTTTTCGTGATTTTTGCGTTTTTTGTGGCCATTGAATCCTGCATTTTCGGGCGAAGATTCTTTACGCCAGCCCTGTCGATCGCTTATTATAAGAGATCAAAGGTTTTAGATTTGTGTACTGGCCGCATTATGCGCTTTGAATACCAGTGAGGTTGCAGATGAAATCGCTGTGGTTACGTTTGGCGTTGTTCGCCTCTGTGGCTGTCTTCTCAATTCCCGCGAACAGCCCGGCGCAGGAAGAAAAACCGGCGGGCGAGTTGTCGGGGATCAGCTTTTACCGCAAGATCCGTCCGGTGCTGCAACGCCGATGCTCGGGGTGCCATCAGCCCGCCAAAGCGGGTGGTGAATTGCGCCTCACCAGTTTCGAAGGTTTTCTTAAAGGAGGCGAGAACGGGGCCGGCTTCGTTGCCGGGAAACCGGATGAAAGCCTGGTGATGAACTACATCACCGGCGACCCGCCGCAGATGCCTTTAAACGATGCCCCGCTGAGTCCCGAGCAGATCGAACTCATCCGCCAGTGGATCGCCGAGGGAGCCCACAACGACACTCCGGAATCGATCACCGATACGATCAGCGAAGAAAACCCGCCGATTTATCAAAGCGCCCCGGTTGTCTCGGCGCTTGCGTATTCACCCGATGGCACGTTGTTGGCCGTTTCCGGCTTCCGTGAGATTCTCGTTCACAAAGCCGACGGCTCCGGCATGGCGGCCAGGCTCATCGGCCGTTCGCAGCGAATCGAATCGCTGGCCTTTTCACCGGACGGCAAAATCTTAGCGGCGGTTGGCGGAACACCGTCGTTATTCGGGGAAGTGCAATTCTGGGATGTGGAAACCAAAAAACTGACCTTCTCGGGAACGTTCGCCAACGAGACGCTCTTCGGCGGATCGTTCAGCGATGACGGAACCAAGTTCGCCTTCGGCGGCGGCGACAACAGCGCCCGCGTGCTGAACGTCGCCGACGGCAAGCAGATCATGCGGTCGGACGCCCATTCCGACTATGTGCTCGGCACGACGTTTTCGCTGCAACTCGATCACCTGATTACCGTCAGCCGCGACATGGCGATGAAGCTGCTGATCATCGAGAACGGCCAGTTCGTCGATAACATCACCAGCATCACGCCGGGGGCTCTTAAGGGGGGACTGACGGCGGTGCAGCGGCATCCGACGCAAGAAAACGTTTTAATCGGCGGCGCCGACGGCGAACCGAAGTTGTATCAGATTTTCCGTACGCAGAAACGGGTTATCGGCGACGACTTCAATCGCATTCGCGGTTACCCCGTGCTCCCCGGCCGAATTTATAGTTTACAGTTTAACGCCGACGGCACGCGGTTCGTCGTCGGGGCAAGCACGGCGGTGAAAGGGACGGCGAGAATTTGCGACACCGAAGCGGGAACCGTCGTGCATGAGTTAAAGGGAATCTCAACTCCCGTGTATGCCGTCGCCTATCGGCCCGGCGGCAAAGAAGTCGCCGTCGCCGGCTTCGACGGCATTGTACGATTCTTCAATGCCGAAACGGGTGAAGCCGTGCGCGAACAGATTCCCGTTACAATCACCCCGACCGTCGCGGGACAGTGAAGAAATGTTGAAGAGAAAGTCGGAGTACAGGCTTTAGCCTGCCGTTCAGCCTGAAGGCTGTACTCCCACGAAGACAGGCTGAAGCCTGTACTCCGACAAAAACGAATAAGCAAACCGTCCGGAGACAAGACATGACCGTTCGAAAGACGATGTGGAGTGCTTTCCTGCTGACGACGATGTTGTCCGTCACGTCCCTGCCGGCGGCGGAAAAACCGGCGATTGTCGAACTCGTGCCGTTTCCGGCATCGCTGACGATCACCGCGGCCCGCGACAGCCAGAGCTTGCTCGTTTCGGGAAAGGACGCACAGGGGCTCGTCTACGATCTGTCGTCGACCGCGAAGATCACACCCGCCGGAACGCAGGTGAAACTCGACGCCGATGGTTACGTTGTTCCCGTCGAAGCCGGTGTGACGGAACTGCTGGTCGAAGCGGCGGGATTGCAGATCAAGGTTCCGGTGACGGTGCAGTCGGTGGAGGCCGCGCCGATTAACTTCGTTCGCGAGATCGGGCCGTTATTGGCGAAAGTCGGTTGTAATGCGGGGACGTGTCACGGGGCGCAAAAAGGCCGCGGCGGCATGAAACTCTCGCTCCGCGGATACGATCCGCTGTTCGATTACACGGTGCTGATCGACGACGTTTCGGGCCGGCGCTACAACCGCTCGCAGCCCGATCAGAGTTTAATTCTGCTCAAGCCGACGCAGGGGGTGCCGCACGAAGGGGGCTTTTTGTTCGACGAAAATTCCCGCACGTACCGCATGATTTACGACTGGATTCGCGAAGGCTGCCAATACGCCGAGACGACTCGCGTGACGAAGATCGAAGTCTTCCCCGCCGAGCCGTTGCTGCAGAGCGAAACCGACATGCAACAGTTGATCGTCAAGGCCCATTACGACGACGGCAGCGTGCGCGACGTGACCCGCGACGCCGTGTTCGATACCAGCAACTTCGAAACGGCAACCGTCTCGAAAACGGGATTGGTGAAAGGGGTTCGTCGCGGTGAAGCGGCGGCTCTCGTGCGCTACGAAGGTCAATACGCGGCGGCTCCCGTGACCGTCATCGGCGAACGTCCCGGGTACGAATGGCGTTCGAGCCCCGAGTTCAATTACGTCGACACGCTGGTCAATCAGAAATTGCAGCGGATGAAGTTGCTCGCATCCGACCTGTGCACTGACGACGAATTCTTGCGGCGCATCAAGCTCGATTTGCAAGGCATTCCGCCATCCGTCGAACAGACGAAGGCGTTTCTTGCCGACCCGCGCGATTCGCGGACCAAACGCGAGGCGAAAATCGATGAATTGCTCGCCAGCAATGAATTCGTCGAACATTGGACGCTCAAATGGAGCGACCTGCTGCTGAGCAGCCGCAAGCACATCGACGAAAAAGCCGTCTGGACGTTCCGCAATTGGATTCGCAGTGCGCTGTCGACCAATATGCCGTACGACGAGTTCGCTCGCGAGATCATGACGGCGACCGGGAGTGCCTACGAGAATCCCGCCGCGAATTATTTCCGCATCGCCCGCGAACCGAAAATCCTCATGGAAAACATGACGCAGGTGTTTCTCGGTACGCGGTTTAGTTGCAACCAGTGTCACGATCACCCGTTCGAACGTTGGACCCAGACGCAGTATTACGAACTCTCGGCGTTCTTCGCGAACGTCGGACGCAAGCCGGGACCGATCAGCGGCGAAGAAATCGTCTACAACCTGCGTGCACCGCAACAGGTCACGCATCCCGGAACCGGTCAACCCGTCGCGGCGACGTTTCCGTTCACCCATGCCGACGTCATCTCCGCCGACGCCGATCCGCGCGAACAATTGGCCGCCTGGCTGACCTCGAAGGAGAACCCGTACTTCGCCAAGAGCATCACGAATCGCTACTTTAGTTACTTCACCGGCCGGGGGATCATCGAACCGGTGGACGACATCCGCGCGAGCAACCCGCCGAGCAATCCCGAACTGCTCGATGCGCTCACCGCGGATTTTGTGGCTCACAATTTCGATCTGAAATACCTGATCCGCACGATCGCGATGTCGCATACCTATCAGCGGAGTTATCGCCCGAACGAATGGAACGAAGAAGACACCGTGAATTATTCGCACGCGATTCCCCGCCGCTTGGGAGCGGAATCGTTGTACGACGCGATCATGGTGGCGACCGGTTCGCCGACGAATTTGCCGGGCGTTCCTCCGGGTTATCGGGCGACGCAACTTCCCGATCCGCAGATTGACGTCAGTTTCCTCGACATGTTCGGCCGGGCTCCGCGCGAGTCGCCGTGCGAATGCGAGCGGAGCAGCGAAGTCAGCCTGGGACAAACGCTGAATCTGGTGAACGGCCCCACCGTCGCCGAGGCGATCGTGCATCCCGAAGGGATCATCGCCCGCCTGACGGCGGCGAATGCGACTCCCGAGGAGTTCGTGAACGAGGTTTATCTTTCGGTGATCTGCCGCAAGCCGACCCCCGAAGAGATGGCGCAGAGCGTCAATTACCTCAAGGAAGTCGGGAACCCCGCCGAGGGGGCGCAGGACATCATGTGGGCGCTGATCAACAGCTCGGCGTTTTTGTTTAACCGCTGACGCCGCCTTCGGATGATGCTTCGCGCATGGAAGAAATTGGAGCGATGATTCTGATTTGGGTAGTACACGCGGGCATCGCCGCGGTGCTATCCAGTCCAATCATCTTCTTCGGAAGAAAACGAGTACAATGGCGTTTGTGGGAATTACTCATATCGGTTATTCCCTTCACTGTCTGGACTCTGTTGTCGTTTTCTGAGCTAGCGATGGGCAAGAGTTTGGCCAATCTTGGGGAGCCTTTTTATTTTGCTCCCGCGATACCAGCTTTGGCGTTCATTCGTGTTGCTGTCGGCTCGCGTTTTTCGGAAACATTGTGCGCGGTCGTGCTCATTGCTGTGATGTGCTTGATAGCCGCAGGTGTATTTTTCGTCGTTCCGCCGTTGCCTGAATGACGTCAACCCGAGCAGTGCACAACGAGCGGCGGTTCCTCAGTTTAGGGTTCAACGTCGGCTGACGCCATCTTCGGCGGCACTGGCTTTTGCGCTCGCGCGTTCGTAAAGAAATTCCGGCGCAAAATCCGCACCGGACGTCCAAGTGACCGTGTTGAGTTCTTTATCGAACGTGAAACTCTTGAAGACCTCGACATCCTTCAGGGGTTCGAACACTTCGCCCCACAATTCATCTTTTAGATCGACATCGGCGACAACACCGTCAGCGAAGCAAAATTGAATTGTGTACTCGGTGATATAGGTTGCGGCAATGAGTTCGGGAACCATTTCTGCTACTCCAACGGATCAATCGAGCGCAAAGGTCTTCGGTCACGCGCCAATTCCCAATTTTCGATCAGTTCATCTTGATGAATATTGTACCATTCGAGAACGAGCTTCAACGCCCGCTTTGGAAAACGTCCCTCAATAATCCCGTCGGCAATGCCGACGGTTATTCCGAACTTTCCATATTTGGCATGAAAGTGCGGCGGATCATGATCGTTATAGTACATCGCGATTACGATGCCAAGAAACCTTGAGATTTCGGGCATAGCTGGATCTTTTCAACGTTTCATCGATTTGTATTCGCCATTACACATCGATTTCAAGTTCCTCAATCTTCCGATACAAACTCGACAACCCCAGCTTCAATCGCTTGGCGGCTTCGCGTTTGTCGGCCCATTGGCGCAGGACGCGGGTGATGTGCAGTCGTTCGTAATGCCGCAGGGCCGATCGCAAATCGTCGGTGTCGGGGAGTGGTTGGCCCAATCCCAGCAAATCGGGCGGAAGATCCTTCGGTTCGATATGCGTGCCGTCGCACATCATCACGGCGCGTTCGACGGCGTTGTCGAGCTGCCGCACGTTTCCTTTCCATTCGGCCGACATCAGCAATCGCATCGTTTCGCTGCTCGCCCCGAGCAAATGTTTGCCCATCGCGAGGGCGTGCCGCGAAATGAAATGGTCGACCAGTTCGGGGATGTCGTCGAGCCGTTCTCTTAAAGGAGGCGTGCGGATTTTCACGCCGTCGAGCCGGTAGAACAAGTCTTCGTGAAATTTCCCCTCGGCGACTTCACGAATAAGTTCTCGCGTCGTTGAAGCGATTAATCTCGCCGAGACGCGGACGACCTCCGACCCGCCGATGGGAATGATCTCGCCGTATTCGACGGCGCGGAGCAACTTTGCCTGCGTCCCGAGCGGCAGTTGCGAAATTTCGTCGAGAAACACGGTCCCCTGCCCCACGTGGCGGAGATAACCGGGGACGTCCGATTCGACTCCCGCGACGGTTCCCGCGCGGATGCCGAAGAGTTGCCCTTCGAGCAATTCGATCGGCCGCGTGCCGCAGTTAATCGCGAGAAATTTCTCGGCGTGTTTCGGACCGGCGGCGTGAATCGCGCGGGCGAACAGTTCCTTTCCGGTTCCCGATTCACCGACCAATAACACGTTCGAATTCGTCTGCGCCACCTTGCGGATCGTCACCTGCAAATCGGCGAGCGCCCGGCTCGATCCGACGATCTGACCGAAATCGTTCCGCCGCGCGAGTTCCCGCCGCAGCGTTTGATTCTCGACGTGCAAGTCGCGGTATTGCAGCAAGCGTTCCAGCTTATGACTGAGATCTTCGAACCGCACCGGCTTGACGAGATAATCGAACGCCCCCGCTTTAAACGCTTCGACCGCGTTCTCGACGGTGGCGTACGCCGTGATGATCAGCACGCTGATGTCCGACGTCAGTTGCTGCAGCCGGCGCAACAGGCGAATGCCGTCGCCGTCGGGAAGTTGCACGTCGCAGATGGCGACGTCGAAATCCTGCGTCTTGGCGAGCGCCAGTGCATTGGCGGCGGTGCCGGCCGTCGAGACTTTGTATCCCTCGCTCGAGAGAAACTCCCCCAGCGTAATGCGGATGATGTCTTCATCTTCGACGATCAAAATCGAACGTTCTTGCTTCACGTGATGTTCAATTCTTGAATGTTCTTGTCGGCTTGTTCGGAGGCATCCGCTTCGACGTCGGGATGCTGACGCACGAGGTCGCACGTCACCGAAACCGTAAAGGTCGTGCCGCGGGGAGAGGTGTCGGTGAGTTCGATTTCACCCCAATGCATCTGTTCGATGATGGTATGGCAGACGAACAGGCCCAGCCCGGTTCCCGTCGGCTTGGTGGTAAAATACGGCTGAAAGACCTGGTTTTGCAACGTCTCCGAGATCCCGTGACCGTCATCGGTGATGGCGACGCGAATCCAGCCGTTCGACAGCGACGTCGTGATCTCGATCGTCCCCCCCTCCTCGGTGGCGTCCATCGCATTGAGAATCAGGTTGAGAAAGACCTGCACGAGCTGATCGCGGACCACGCGCAACTGCGGCAAGCCCCGCGCGAACCGCGTAACGATTCGCTTTCCTTTTTTGCGTTTGTAATACTTGGCGATGTTGAGCGCGACTTCAAGAACTTCGTGGATGTCGCACAAACTTTCCTGCCGATTGGCCGGCCGGCTGAAATCGACGAGTTCCCGTAGCGTCCGCTGAATGCGCATCAACTGGTCGTCGACCATCTGCAATCGTTCGCGGGTGTAATGATCGGCATCGCGGCGATTGAGCATCTGCACCAGCGAACTGATGGCAGCGAGCGGATTGCCCACCTCGTGGGCGATTCCCGCGGCGAGCAGCCCGAACGCGGCCTGTTTCTCCTGGTGCACCAATAACGCCTGCGATTCCTGCAGCTCTTTGGTTCGCTGAGTGATGCGGGCCTCGAGCAGCGTTTGATCCTGCTGAAGTTTCTCGTTCAGCAGCGACATCTTCCGGCTCGCCGTGCGGATCAATTTCGAAAACGCCGTACTGGCCCACGTGACCCATCCCATCCAGAACAGCATCAGAATAAAGGTTTGAAAGTCCTCGGCGGTCGGCCTCTGCCGGCTGAAGACCAGGGCGGCATAACTGGTGCCGTGCAGCCCGAGCGTGGCGAGCGTCACCAGGGGCGTATGCCGCAGAGCGCAGACGATGAGCGACAAGAAATAATAATAGCGGAAGGGGCTGTTCAAACCCTGATCGAAGTGACAGAGCAGCCCGATGAAGATCGCTTCCATCACCGAGACGATAACGGGCCAGTCGCTCAAGAAAACCTTGCCGCGAACGCTCCAGTAGGTGTCGACCACGGCGTAGACGGCGCCCAGGGTGAGAATGGCATTGAGGATCGCCGCGTTCGACTCGCGGTGCAGCATATTCACGAGCAGGTAACCGACGCCTAAGCCGATCCAGCGGATGCGCAGCGTGATCCCCTCGGCGGCGAGTTCCCATTGGAAGTCGTTCGCCGAGCGGGGGTATTCGTCAGTCTCGTGATTGCGGGACGCGGTCAATGAGGAATCGGTCATCAGCAGACTTATGAAATTGATACGGAAAATACGTCGCGAATTAAAGTCGATGCATCTTGTCGTACGGATCGGTCCATCAGCTTCTATGGTACTCATTCAGGTAGCCCGCGAACAACTCGGTTCAGGCTGTCGCTTTGATTCTGCTGTTACATCAACCGCCGTTTGGACATGAGGCAATGGGCTGAACGAAGGCGGATGATTGGACGCAAAACGGCAGAATGCCAAAAAAGCCAACGTTTCGGACCCGCTGTCATACATGACTTTCGCCGGGGCTTGACGGATTCGCTCGAACGCATCCTTTTCATCAAAAATGACTTACGATAAAATCCACCCGGCCGAAGGAGTGAAGCGGCGTGCGGACTCACCCGTCGCATCATCTTTTGGAGTTGGAATTTTGGGGAAAGTTTAAGGATTACAACAACTCTGCCGATAGTGATGATGATGGGATATCATTCCGCTTCCCTTTTGTCTTGTCGTTATTACACTCCGTGATTGATATGAAAATCCTGTTCGCCACTTCCGAAGCGGTTCCCTACGCCAAGACCGGCGGACTGGCGGATGTTTCGTCGGCTTTGTCGCAGGCGTTGTCGGTCCAGGGGGCCGAAGTCTGGATGATTATGCCGTTGTATCGCAGCGTCAGCGATTACTTCAAGCGCGAAGGGATTACGCCGATTCGCTGCGGTTCGACGCTCCGCATTCGGCTGGGGAATAAACTGGTCGAGGGACAATTGTATGTGACGATTCTGCCGGGGACGAGCGTGCCGGTGATTCTCGTCGATCAACCGGTTTATTTTCAGCGTCCCGGTCTGTATCAGGATCAGGGCCGCGATTACGTCGACAATTGCGAGCGGTTTATTTTTTTTAGCCGCAGCGTGCTCGACGCGACGCGACTGTTGGGTTTTCAGCCGCATGTGATTCACATCAACGACTGGCAGACGGGATTGATCCCGGCTTTGTTGGCGATCGAAGGCCGGGCGCAACCGCAATTGTCCGAAACGCGCACGGTGATGACGGTTCACAACCTGTCGTTTCAAGGAAGTTTCTGGCATTGGGACATGCTGCTGACCGGGCTCGACTGGAAATACTTCAACTGGCATCAAATGGAATTTTTCGGTCAGCTCAACTTGTTGAAAACGGGAATCGTCTTCTCCGACCTGATCACGACGGTCAGCCCGACCTACGCCCGGGAGATTCAGACGTCCGAATTCGGCTGCGGCCTCCAAGGGGTCTTGCAGACCCGGCACGACGATGTCGTCGGCATCCTCAACGGGATCGACACCTCGATCTGGAACCCGGCGACCGACGCATACATCGCCGAGACCTACGACGGCAATTCCCTCGAAGGAAAGGCCCGCTGCAAGGCAGAACTGCAACAGGAATTGGGATTGCCGGTCAAAGCCGATGCACCGCTCGCGGGAATGATTTCCCGGCTGACCGATCAAAAAGGGATCGACCTCATCGTCGAAAATCTCGATGCGCTGCTCGGCTTGGGAATGCAGTTGGTGATTCTCGGTTCGGGCGAAATCCGTTACGAGACCGCGCTGATCGCCGCCGCACAAAAACACCCCGAGCAGATCGCCGTCAAAATCGGTTTCGACGAGAGGCTGGCCCATCGCATCGAAGCCGGGGCCGACATGTATCTGATGCCGAGCCGCTACGAGCCGTGCGGACTCAATCAGATGTACAGCCTGCAGTACGGCACCGTGCCGATCGTGCATGCGGTAGGAGGGCTCGCCGACACCGTGACCGCGGTCTCGCACGAAACATTGGCCGGCGGTCAAGCGACGGGGTTCGTGTTCACCGAATACCTCTCGACCCGCTTTCTCGAGTTGGTTCAGCAGGCGGTTAAGCTGTACGGCCGGCCCGACGTCTGGACTCAGATCGTGCAAAACGGCATGCGGCAGGATTGGTCGTGGAACAACAGCGCAAAACGGTATCTGGCAACTTACGAGCGAGCGCTGGCCCGTCCGGTGCACGCCGCCGTTCCTGCGCTTTCCGAAAAAACCACCGGTCCGATGACGACTGGCGAATTGGCCGCGGGACGTTAAACTTCGCTCTTGAGAGATGCAACGGACGCAGATCGTACAACAGGGATGACTTGAAATGACTTCGGTTTCGCTGGCTTTTTTTTGGCATCAGCATCAGCCTTATTATCCCGACGATGTCAGCGGTGAAAATCCCATGCCGTGGGTCCGTCTGCACGGCACGAAGGATTACTACGGAATGGCCTTGCATATCAAGGAGGTTCCGGAATTCCGCTGCACGATCAATCTCGTCCCCAGCCTGCTGCTGCAGATCGAACGCTACACCGAGCACGGGAAAAGCGATCGCCATCTCGACGTCTCGCGCATGGAATCGAAAGGGATGACGAAGGACGACGTCCGCTACATGCTGGACAACTTCTTTATGGCGAACGTCGACAGCATGATTCGCCCCTACCCGCGGTATTTCGAATTGTACATGCGCCGCGGCTTCGGCATCGATCCCGTCGAGCGGGCGGTCCCGCGGTTTTCGGCCCGCGACTTGCGCGACTTGCAGGTCTGGAGCAATCTCACGTGGATGCATCCGCTGGCGTTTGAAGTCGACTCCGACTTGAAAGCCTTCCGCGATAAAGGCCAGTACTGGACCGAGGACGAAAAAAACTGGCTGCTCGACAAGCAGATGGAGATCCTCCGGCAGGTGATTCCGCTGCATCGCGAACTGTCCGAAGGGGGACAGGTCGAACTCACCACCACCCCGTTTTTTCATCCGATCCTGCCGCTGTTGTGGGACAAGCGTTCGGCCCGGCAGGCGATGCCGCACTGCCAGTTGCCGAAAGCCCTCGATTCGTACAAGGAAGACGCCTGCCATCAACTGAAAACCGGCGTCGAATACCATAAGAAATTGTTCGGCCAAGCGCCGATCGGCATGTGGCCGTCGGAGGGTTCGGTCTCGCACGACATCATCCCCGCGATCGCCGAACAGGGAATCGAATGGATCGCCACCGATGAAGAAATCCTGGCGGCGTCGACGAACGGCTGGGTTTCGCGCGATGGACAGGGACATCTCCGTCATCCCGAGATGTTGTTCCGTCCCTGGCGAATCGATTCGGGGGGGAAGCAGGTGCAGATCGTCTTTCGCGACCACGCGATGAGCGACCTGATCGGTTTCCATTATCAGCGAGGCGATTCGACGCATGGCGCGATGGACTTGCTCAACCGCGTGGAAGCCATCGGCCGCGCCGTCGACGCCGCTCACACCGGCCAGCCGGCATTGGTGCCGATCATCCTCGACGGCGAGAACTGCTGGGAATATTATTACGATGGCGGCGTGACGTTTCTGCGAACGCTGTATCGGCAGGCCGCGGCGCATCCGCGCATCGAACCGGTGAAAATCGGCGAAGCGCTGCACAAGCGGCCGGCGACCGACCGCATTCAAAATCTGTTCGCCGGCAGTTGGATTTCGCATAATTTCGCCATCTGGATCGGCCATCACGAAGACAACACCGCCTGGGATCTGCTGCATCAGACGCGCGAATTCTTGAAGCAGGAGACCGAGAAGAAAACGGCGTCGCCTGAAATCCTCAAGCGGGCCTGGGAAGAAATGTATATCGCCGAGGGGAGCGACTGGTTCTGGTGGTTCGGCGACGATCACTCGTCGGCGCAGGATGCGTTGTTCGATCAGTTGTTCCGCCGGCATCTGCAGAACGTCTACCAACTGCTCGGCGTAAGCGCCCCGTCGGTGCTGAATCAGCCGATCACCAGCACCGAACGGCGGACGCTGCACACCAAGCCGACCGGTTTTCTGCCGGTGAAGGTGAACGGCCGCAAGACGTACTTCGAATGGATCAGCGCCGGGCGGTACATCAGCCGCAGCGAGCGGGGGACGATGACGCTCGTGACCGAAGGATTGGTCCGCGAATTATTCTTCGGATTCGATCCGACGCGGTTGTTGCTGCGGGTCGACACCGTCTCGCGGGCGGTTGAGGATCTCGCCCGGGCGACCGAAATGCGGATTCACTTCGTCGAACCGAAAGGGGCCGAAATCCGCATCGGCGACTGGAAGACCGGAACCCCGACCGCGAAACTTTTTCGCAACAATAAACTGGCCGCCAAAGCCACGACCGAGGTCAGCATCAATCAGATTTTCGAATTCGGCATCCTGCTGTCCGATCTCGGCGTGAACCCCGGCGATTCGATCCACTTTTCGCTCGATCTGCTCGCCGAAGAGCAGAGCCTGCAGCGGGTTCCCCACGAGGGGACGATCGAGTTGGCGGTTCCCTCTCCCGACTTTGAGTTGATCATGTGGCAGGCGTGATGCGCAGGCGGATCCGTCCCGCAACCCAAATTTTTACAGACAACCAACAAGATCATTTTCACGCGAAGGCGCAAAGAAATCCAGAATAATTGATCGGCGACTCGACCTCTTCTCCCTAACAAAGTCGCGGCAGTTTTGGGGATTTGACAACCAGAGCCAGCAACAGATCGAATCAGGACCACGGTGAAATTTATGTCGGAACTTCGAAAAGACCCGATTGTCGGACGCTGGGTGATCATCGCCCCCGATCGGGCCAAACGTCCGCAATCTTATAAGACCGAAAGTGAGGAGTTCGAGACCCGTTTCGATCCCTTCGCCGTAGGAAACGAAAGTGCCACCCCCTCCGAAATTCTCGCCTATCGCGAACCGGGGAGCCAGGCGAACGGCCCCGGCTGGCGCGTGCGCGTCGTTCCCAACAAATTCCCCGCGCTGCAGGTCGAAGGGACGCTCGAAAAGCGAGGGGACGGCATCTACGACCTGATGAACGGCATCGGGGCGCACGAGGTGATCATCGAATGCCCGCACTTCGAAACCAATATGTCGCGACTGTCGGTCGATAATATTCGCGAAGTCTTGTGGATCTACCGCGACCGGCTCGTCGACCTCAAAAAAGACCGCCGGCTCGTGCACGGGCTGATCTTCAAGAACAAGGGGATGTCCGCCGGTGCGACCATCGCCCATACCCATTCGCAGTTGATCGTCACGTCCGTCGTCCCGATTTCGGTCTGGGAAGAGATGACCGGGTCGCTCGAATTCTTTAATTATCGCGGCCGCTGCATCTACGACGACATGATTCAGCAGGAACTCGCGGCGGGGAAGCGGATCGTGCTCGACACGCCCAACTTCGTCGTGTTCTGCCCGTATGCCAGCCGATTTCCATTCGAAACCTGGATTTTGCCCAAGACGCATTCCAGCCATTATGAGAATATACAAAGGCAGGGAGTCGACGAACTCGGCATGGTCTTGAAGACGGTGCTGAGTAAACTCGAAGCAGCCCTTGACGACCCCCCCTACAATTACGTGATTCACACGGCGCCGTTCGACACCAGCGAACTGCCGCATTACTTATGGCACATTGAGATTTTTCCCCGGCTGACGCGGGTGGCCGGTTTCGAGTGGGGAAGCGGGTTTTACATCAACTCCGTTCCGCCGGAAGAAGCCGCCGCCTTTCTGCGGGACGTCGAACTGCCGACCGACCGCGGTCATGCGATTCCTTCCGTGTTTGCGTGATCGTTACGGCCGGCATATTTTTTAAAGAGATCGAATAAAATTCGACGCGGGCGACTTGGAAAACGATTGTAAAAAGCGTGAGATGGTTTTCGGGCATGTGAATGATGCGATTTCCCAATGTGACGTGGGAAAAACGTCGTCCAGAGGGTTGCGAAATGACTTCAGTTGTTGGGACGAAAGGATTTTGTCCATGACCAGCCAGCTCAGGCTTATTCTGGCCATCCACAATCATCAGCCGGTCGGCAACTTCGACGGAGTATTCGAGGCCGCCTATCAGGACAGCTACGCGCCGTTTCTCGAAGTCCTGCAGGATTTCCCCGAGATTCCCGTCTCGCTGCACCTCTCGGGAAGTCTGCTCGAATGGATTGTGGAGCGGCATCCCGAATACATCGATTTTCTCCGCCGGCTCATCGATCGCGGACAAATCGAAATCGTCGGCGGCCCGTTCTACGAGCCGATTCTCGCCAGCATTCCGCGCCGCGACCGCATCGGGCAAATTCGGTTGTATAGCCAATATCTCGAGCAACTGTTCGCGACGACGGTCCGCGGCATGTGGATGCCCGAGCGAGTCTGGGAGCAGGGTTTCACCTCCGACGTCGCCGAAGCGGGCATCGAGTACACCATCCTCGACGATTACCACTTCAAATGCTCGGGACTTCGCGAAGATCAACTGCACGGTTATTATCTCAGCGAAGACGAAGGCCGGCTGCTGAAAATTTTCCCCGGAAGCGAAAAACTACGGTACACCATCCCCTTCGCTTCGCCGCAGGAGACGATCGACTATCTGCGCGGCGTGGCCCACAACAATCCCCGCGCGGTGGTGACGTTCGGCGATGACGGCGAAAAGTTCGGCACGTGGCCGGGGACGAAAAAACACGTCTATGAGGACGGCTGGCTGCGGAACTTCTTCGAGGCGTTAAGGCAAAACCGCGATTGGCTCAAGATCTCCACGCTCGCCGAGGCTGTCGATCAGGTTCCGCCGACGGGACGTTATTATCTGTCCGATTGCAGTTATCGCGAGATGACCGAGTGGGCGCTGCCAACCGATCAGCAGTTGTTGTACGCGCATCTGGTGCACGCCAAGGAACACGAGCACGACTGGCCGCAACTCAAGCCGTTCCTCAAAGGGGGCTTTTGGCGGAACTTTCGCGTGAAGTATTCTGAAGCCAACGAGATGTACGCCCGCATGATGCAGGTGAGCAAAAAACTGCACGACCTCGAAGAGTCGAGCCTCAACACATCAAACCGGGATCTCTGGCAGCAGGCGCAGACCGAGTTATACCGCGGGCAGTGCAATTGTCCCTACTGGCACGGGGCGTTCGGCGGCTTGTATTTGCCGCATCTCCGCAATGCGATTTATCAGCATCTCATTCAGGCCGATACGCTGCTCGAAAAACTTTCGGGCCGAACCGACCGCTGGGTGGAAGTGACGGCGGAGGATTACAATCTCGACGGCCGCAAGGAAATTCGTATTGGTTCCGACCGGATGGCGGCGTATCTGGCTCCCAACCGTGGGGGACATCTTTACGAACTCGATCTGCGGCAGCCGCCGGTGAATCTGCTCGCGACGCTTAACCGTCGGCCCGAACCGTATCACGATAAAGTACGGAACGCGGGCAATCAGCAGAACGCACAGGACGGCAAAGTCGCCAGCATTCACGATATGGTGCAATTCAAGCAGCCAAATCTCGATAAGCTGATCGACTACGACCGCTGGCCGCGGAAGAGTCTGGTCGATCACTTCCTGCAGCCGCAGTTATCGATCGATGCCTTCCGCAAAGGGGAAGGCGAACTCGGCGACTTCGTCACCGGCGTGTACGAAACCGTGCTCCGCCGCAGCGACGACCGCGTCGAAGTCCGCATGTCGCGCACCGGTCTCGTCGGGCCGTATCAGGTGCGGTTGACGAAAACCGTGGCGGTTGACGTCAACGCCGGCGGCCAAATGGAAATTCATTACCAGTTGGACGATCTCCCCCGCGATATTCCGCTGCACTTCGCCGTCGAATTCAACTTCGCCGCGATGGCCGCCGGCGCCGACGACCGTTATTTCTACGATGCCGGCGGCAAGCAACTCGGCCAGTTGCAGTCGGTCTTGCAGCTCAACGACGTCGATCGTCTGGGCCTCACCGATGAATGGCTCGGCGTCGACGCGGCGATCGAACTGTCGCAACGCGCCGGCATCTGGACGCTGCCGATCCAGTCGATCAGCCAGTCCGAAGGAGGCTTCGAACTCGTCCATCAGAGTGCCGCGGTCATCCCGCATTGGCAGTTCACCGCTCCCGAAGACGGCCGCTGGAATGTGACGATCGTCCTCTCGATCGATACCTCCGTCGCCCAGGCGAGAATGCTACGCGACACGCCGGTAACGAGCGGCGTCAGGTGAGCCTGCGGGGTTGGGAAGCCGGTTCTGCGGTTAGCCGCGACGCATCGCGGAGCGCTTCATTTCACGTGAAACCGCCCCCCATCCCCCAACAACCGACCCCCGTTTCACGTGAAACAAGCAGTCTGAAAATCGCAAGGCGAAAA
>JBBECD010000147.1:0-22276 GCA_040881995.1 Planctomycetaceae bacterium | reverse complement strand
ACATCCTTTTGTTGGGGAGCATGTTACGATGAAATCGAAGACCTTGGAAGCCCTGGGCGTACTGGGGTTGGTGCGCAGCCGGCCCGATTGACCCACGCATCAAGAAGTCTTTTGAAGAATTCTTCGAATGCATTAGAACGACGGCGACAATGTCATAGGATTCGGCGACTCTCTAAATACGGAGATGATTTTCAATGAACAACCCACATCGAAGTCGACGAATTTTATTGGCAGTCGTTGGAGTAGCAATCGTAACGATCCACAATGGGCTTTTCATTCGTCGTGTCCATTCACAAGAACTGCCGCCTCGAAAGGCCGATTCGCTGAAGCCGTTGGAAAAACGGGTCGAATTGGTCAAATCGATCGCCGACGAAGACACCGAATCCTCCATCAACAACCTTGCGAACTTTGACGACGCCGTTTGGGCCGACTCAATGGTGGCCGAAGCGGGAGGGGTGATCTTTGTCTCCTACCGGTATTCCCGTCTTTACGTACTACAACTGAAGCGGGTTCGCAAAATCATCGCCGAATTGCGCAGCGCACCTTCGGACGATGTCATCCAGCATCTCAAAGATCGTTTTGCTGCCGCTATGGAGGGCTTCGACGACGTCTTTAGGGCCAAGCATCGTCAACTTGATGAAGCCGCCGCGTCCGGAAGTTCGGTCATTCTTTCGGAGCTGGACGAACACTATTATCGGCTGCATTTTTCGCCAGCGGCTGCATACGTCTTGGCGGAGCTGAAATGCTACGACGCTCTGCCGCTGATGGCCGATGCCCTGTCGAAAACCGAGCGCATTCCCATAAGCCAGGGTTTCTTGTTTTATTCGATGCACTTGTTAGCCGTTGATCACCCGAAAGATAAATTGTCTCCCGCGGCCAAATCGGCTTTAGATGACTATTTGAAATACGCAAAAGACCTGCCGTCGCCTGAGGAATCGTCATTCGTTACATGGAATGTGAATATCGACGAAACAGATTTCCGATTTCGGCTGCTGAAACGCGATCTCGGGCTTAAGGAGCAAAAGCAGATCGTCATGAGAGTTTATCCCCCGAAGAGTTGAACCGTCTCGAAGAACTGGGTGAGAAGAGCCATTATCACATGACGGAACAAGGTCGCCTTTACTTCGAAAAATTAAATGCGTTCATCGAGCTTGCATATCCTGATGATGATGATCGGCCTTAATGCGAGGGGGTACTAATCCATATGACTGTACCCCAACGAAAGCCGTGCGCGGTGCGGCAGTGCGATACGTTTCATCGTTCTGACTCATCCTCGGTTCCTCTCACTCCGTTTGCGAGACCGCGATTTCCGGCGAACCGATGCAATATAGATATTCCTGACGCATGTCGTCTTCGCGTTGCGCCACGCGAAGGTACAACCGATTCACGCTCACCGACGGGGTGGCGAACGCTTCGTCGCCGAGTTGGTGTTCGGCGACGCGATCGAACGTCTCGGGGTCGGCCTTGAAGACCGTCGCTTTGCCCGCTTCGTCGATCACGATGATGTTCTCGCCCACGAGTAGGGGAGAGGCGCTGAAGTTGCCGCCGACCCGTTGTTTCCATTGCTCTTCGCCGGTCTCGGCATTCCAGCAGGTGGCGACGCCGCCGTCATCGACGGCGTATAAGTAACCGTCGAATTGCAACAGCGAAGGAACGTACGATTTCTGATCGTTTCGCCAGACGACCTCTCCCGTTCCGGCGTGAATACAAATGGTCTCTTTGCCGGGATAACCGCCGCTGGCATACACCAACTCGCCGTGTCGCACGACGGTTCCCACGCACGCTTCGGTGGTGCCGTCGACCGCCCAAATCTGCTCTCCGGTGTTGGGATCGTAACTGACGATCTGATCGGCGCCGGCGATCACAAGTTGATCTTTCCCTCCCACGTCGAAGACGATGGGCGAAGCGTACGTCGCCACGGCGGGCCGTTTCTTCAACCAGACGACGTCTCCCGTTTCGCGGTTGAGCGCCGCGAGCCAGCCGCCGCCGGGGTTGTCGGCGGCGACGATCAGCAATCCTTTGTAAATCGTCGGTGAGGCGGAGTAACCGAACTTCGCGGTAAACCCGCCGACATCCTTTTGCCAGAGCACGTTTCCGTTGAGGTCCAGCGCAGTGACCGAGATTTTCTTGTCGTTCAAGAACGCCGCGAACAGTTTCTCGCCATCGTAGGCGACGGTGGACGTGGCCTGAGTGTTTTTGTCGTGCATGCGCCGTTCGAAGCCCCCTGTGTGCAGATCGGTTTTCCAGACCTGCTCCCCGTGCTCGCGGTTGAACGCGACGACCGATTGCACTTCGGCTTCTTCATCGGCGGTGGCGAGAACGACGAGATTCTCGACGACCGTCGGCGAAGCATGTCCGCGCCCCGGAACCTTCACCTTCCAGACGATATTCTTCGGATCGTCCCAGGCGAGCGGAATCGTCTGATCGGGAGCAGTCCCGTCGCCGTTGGGCCCCCGCCATGCGGCCCAGTCGGCGGCGTCGGTTTCCGGTTCGGCCACGGCAACGGCCGCGGCTGCGTCGGGTGTCACCGCGATTTCTTCAACCGACTCCCGGCAACCCGCGAGGGATGCGACAATTACGAAGCACATGACACTTCGCGTGAATAAACAAATCTGACGGTGAGGCATCAGTGACTCCCGATCCGGGGACTTTAGATTCGTCAATCGTTTCTCGCGATTTATTTCGGAGAGATTTCATTCCGCAACGATCGACGGAAAGGTGAATGGCGCGGTCGAATCTTGTCCGAACGCTCAGATGAAAAACGATTACTTCTGTACCGAAAAACGATAAACGGTGGTTTGGGTATAAACTTCGGCGGGCTGCAAGATGGTTGAGGGAAACTCGGGCTGGTTCGGCGAATCGGGGAAGTGCTGGCATTCGAGGCAGAAACCTTCTTGCTTGACGAAACCCGCCGTCGCTTCGCTGCCGTCGAGGTAATTGCCGGTGTATAACTGGACTCCCGGTTCGGTGGTTTCGATTTCCATCACGCGGCCCGATGCGGCATGCACGACCCGCCCCACGCGCTGCGGCTTGGCCGATCCGCCGTTCCTGGCATTGTTGATCACATAACAATGATCGTATCCGCCGGGGACATCGTCAATCCGTTCGCCGATGGTATGCGGCGTGGTGAAGTCCATGGGACTCCCCTTGACCGGCGCGAGTTCGCCGGTGGGAATCCCGCCATCGTCGACCGGAAGATAGCGATCGCAGTTGAGTTCGAGCTGGTGGTCGAGAATGGTGCCGGCGTCCGACTCCCCATCGCCATCCCCGGCGACACCGGCGAGATTAAAGTACGTGTGATTCGTGAGGTTGACGACGGTCGGTTTGTCGCACGTGGCGGCGTAATCGATTTTAAGTTCGTCGTCGTCCGTCAGCGAATACCTAACCGTCACGCGCATCTGGCCGGGATAGCCTTCGTCACCATCGGGACTGGTGAGATCGAACTTGACCGCAAGCGGTTCGGATTCGAGAACGGTCCCGGTCCAGATCTTGCGGCTGAAATTGTTCACGCCGCCGTGCAGGTGATTCGGTTCGTTATTAATGGCGAGGGTGTACTCTTTCCCTTCGAGCGTGAATTTTCCTTTGGCGATACGGTTGGCGTAGCGGCCGCAGATGCAGCCGAAGTACGGGGCGTTGGTGAGGTAATCCTGCCCGTTTTCGAACCCGAGCGCGATGTTTTCGATGTTGCCGTCTTTATCGGGGACTTCGATCGCGGTGACGCTTGCCCCGATATTGATGAGTGTGACTTTCATGCCGTTGGCGTTCGTCAAAACGTATTGCATGACGTCCCCTCCCATCGGGGCTTCGCCCAGCGGTTCGGCCTGCACGCCGACGACGTAATCGCTGACGATTGCCCCCTGGTCCGCGGAACTGCCGGTCGACGGTGGCGGAGGTTTCGGAGGGTCGGAAGACGAACAACCGGCAGCGAAAACGAGAAGAATTAAGAGGCTCGACGCGAACAGCCGCGTAGAATTGGTCATCGATCACCTCACATCTCAAGAGACGGACGCCGGAGGGGTTGAACAAACGCGCTCGGGGCACATCATCCGAAAACCGAAGCGGAATATCAAGTTATGGCGAAAGATTTTGGAAGCGAGCGACGGTCGGTCGCGAAAATGCATCTACACTTGTTGATGTGTTGGGCATCGGGAATGGTGTCTGAAATGTTTACATCATCATGCTTTCTGATCCAACATTTGGCTTGTTCCCGGCGTAAACAATGGTAAGGTGAGGAAATGCTGAATACCTTTCAAATGGTAAAACACGATCACTCTTGGGACGGTCAGGACTCCGGGGCGAGCGACGCGCGGCTGGTCGAAGAAGCGCGCAACGGCTCGCAGGCGGCCTTCCGGGAGTTGGTGCAGAGGTACGAACGCCGGTTGTGGCGGGTCTTGTTGCGTTTTATTCACGATCCCGATATCGCCGAAGATCTGGTACAAGATACGTTTTTGCGCGTTTACGAACGGCTCGACATGTTCGACCCCGCGCGGCGGTTCGGGCCGTGGCTGTTTCAGATCGGCGTGAACCTGTCGCTCGATTACTTGCGGAAAAAGAAACGCCGCGGTTGGTGGCCGCTCTTCAGCGATCGTCGGCAAGAACAACAGGTCGATCCGCCGACGGCCGATCCGCGTGAGCACCTCGACTTGCAGCAGGAAGTGAATGCGGTTTTACAGTTGATTCCGGAAAAATATCGCACGGTCTTGTGCTTGCGCGATCTGGAGAACTTCTCCACCTCGGAAATCGCCGTGATCCTCAAACGCCGCGAGGCGACCATTCGCTGGCGGCTCGCCGAAGCGAGAAAACGATTTCAGGAACTTTGGACCGCCCGCGAAGCCATGCAGAACGGGCCGGTAAAGAAACGATATTCTCAGAACCCGAGCGGTTCGCGAAACTCAATCGGCGCCGAAGAGCCGACGGGCCAGGCGATCGATGACGCGAACGGCGACGATTAGCAGCGAATCGGGTTCGGCTGCGAAATACGAAATATGTCTTTCCACTTTTCGATATCATACGAAAACATAACAGAGTAACGACGATCATGAATTGCAAACTGGCTGAACAGAATCTGGCACTGTGGGTGGGCGGCGACCTCGATGAAACCTCGGTCCGCGAGCTGGAAGAACACTTGGCGTTATGCTCGGAATGCCGGGCGGCGGGTCGGCGTCTAAAGTCGGCTCAACGGGTGCTCGTCAAGGCGAGTCACGTGGAAACGGTTCGATCGGTGAAGTCGGCCCCGGCTGCGAAGTCGAAATCGGCGGGCAAAATTCAGATTCAGTCGTTGCGTGCGCAGTCCAAAGAGGGTCAGGACGTCAGCATCTGGCCGAATGTGGCACGCAGTCTACGCGCCCTCGAAGCCCGGAAACGGAAGCAACGGTTCAACGGCTGGATTCCCGCCGCCGCGGTGATTGTCGCCTGCCTGGCGATCATTCTTTCCCCGCGCACCGCCGTGTATAACCCTTCTCGCGGCGTCCCTCCGCTCGATACTTCGGCGGGAATGGGGAACCGGAGTTTGTTCGACGGCGAGGGCCTGATCATCGGCGGCGATTCGCTTCATCGCGTCGGCCTCGAACGGTTCGATCAGTTCTCGCACGACGGTCGTCCCGCCGATTCGGGCAAAGTAAACAGTTCGATGGGCAAATTTCCTCCGGGTCTCCGCCATCTGTTCGACGAACGCTCGCCGAAGAAATGATATCGGCGGGCTCGTAACGGTGCTAAAGCCGAACATGCTCGTTCCCCGTTCGGCCTGCTTGCCGGTTTCTCGTCAGCGGCGACGCCCCCTTCGACTGAACAATGGCCATCATTTATTTTGCTGGGCGTTTCGTCGCAAATCCGCATATTTTGTACACGCGACCACATTGCACATAAAGCCATTGACAACTCCTCTCCTTCAAGTCATTATCATTCGTAGACGATTGAGTAACCGCTCAATTTTCACGAAAGGGTTCGCGAATGACCGTCAGCGTCTTCGATGTCACGATGTACGTACTCAAAATGCATGGCAAAATGACTCATATGAAGCTCCAGAAGCTCGTCTATTACTGCCAGGCTTGGTCCCTCGTATGGGACGAACAGGTCTTGTTCAAAGAAAAAATCGAAGCTTGGGCCAACGGTCCCGTCGTGCCGCAATTATTTGCTCACCTTCGCACATTGTATCTGGTTGGTCTCAAAGACCTCGATCGAGGCGACTCCTCTGTTCTCTCTGATCGACAAAAGGAAACGATCCAGGCCGTGCTCAACTATTACGGCGACAAATCGCCGCAATGGCTGAGCGATCTTACCCATCTGGAAGATCCATGGAAGGAGACGCGAAACGGGTTGCCGCCCGGCGAACGGAGCAAACGGGAGATAACTCACGAAAAATTGGCTTGGTATTATGGCAGCTTGTAATGAGCAAGAAACCCAAGCAAAAGGTCCAAATTCAGGGCAAGAAGGACGTTCGACAGGGAGTACACGTCCCGGAAGGAAAATTCCCACGTTCGGGAGTGAATACGGGAAATACTAACCGAGAAAAACCGGTTTGGAAGTTTGAAATCTTCGATCATGACGGCCCTTGGGGAAAAGAGTTGATAACCGCTGATCATGCTTGGTCTCACCTTTACCCAAAATTGAAAAACTACGAATCGATGCGATGGGGCGAAATCGAAAAGGACAAGAAGAGAAATCATTCCGTACCCAAAACAAACCTCATCAAAGAAGCGCGGGATCGATTAGACGAATTAAAATTGAATGACATCGATGGTCTATTCCGGTTTCGACTCAACGGAGAACAGCGACTATGGGGCATAAGAGACGGTTTTTCGTTTCGCATTCTCTGGTGGGATCCGGATCACAAAATATGCCCTTCCGTTCTCAAGCATACATGATCAAATCATCGAAATGATTCATCACCTACCCGGAGCCATCCACCATGCCGTTGTTCGAGTTTCGCTGCCATGAATGCCAGGAGACGTTCGAGACCCTCGTTCGATCGTCTGAAACCGCGGCCTGCCCGCATTGCCGCTCGCTGAAACTCGAAAAACTCGTCAGCGCCCCCGCGGGACACGTGCGCGGCGATGCTCGAACTTCACTGCCTCTCGCCATGCAATGCCCCCCGAGCGATGCGCCGCCGTGCAGCCCCAACTGTTGCCGGCTGTAGTTTTCTGGTATCTTGCGTCTATCGCCGTTCGAACGAACCAACCGGTGGACGCGCTCTACATCAGGAAAGAGTTCGCGGGAGAGAACAAAGATGCTGACGGTTTCTTCCGTGACAGAAGCCGATCGACACGAAGCCTTGTCGCTGCTGTTCGAGCATCTGCCTCCCGACGAAAAATCCGAACAGATGGTGCTGGCGCAGTCGCTGGCCCACGAGGGTCAACTGTCGTGGGAGGGCCTGCTGACAGCTCGCGACGAGAGCCGCCTTCAGGGTGTCTGCCTGACCGTGACGCAAGCCGACGGTTCGCTCGGCGTATGGATTCCGGTGATCGCACCGCTTGCCCGCCGCACTCCTTCTCAGGAACAAGCCGTTGCAGCGGCGTTATTGCAGGAAGCGGGACGGCGACAGGAGCAGCACCGTCTGCCATTCGCGCAGTGTCTGTTGGATGAAACGCCCTGTACCGCCGAAATCTGGCTAAGGGATGCAGGATTCGAGCGGATGGCCGAATTGTCGTTCCTGCATGTCGATTTGACGCATCCGCTGCCGGCGCTTCCCGAAATCGCGGTCGAGACCGAGCCTTTCACGCCGGGCGTCAACGAAGCGAGATTTGCGGCAATGGTCGAGCGGAGTTATCGCGAGTCGCTCGATTGTCCGAAGTTCACGGGACTCAGGACGGGGGCCGAGGCGCTGGAAAGTCACCGCACCTCCGGCCAGTTTCGTCCCGAATTGTGGCGTCTTTTTCGCACCGATGGAAACGACGCGGGCGTGCTGTTATGCGCCGATCATCCCGACCTTGACGCATGGGAATTGGCCTATATGGGTGTGAGTCCCGAAGCCCGCGGCCGGAGACTGGGAAGTCTGATGGTTGTTTACGCGATGCACGCGGCGCACGCGGCGGGATGCAAACGCTTGCAACTCGCCGTCGACTCCGCAAATCGTTACGCCAAAAACGTTTACGAGTCAGTCGGTTTCAAAGAGCAATCGCGCCGCACCGTGTATTTGCGTCGGAGCGGGGGGAATCATCAACATGTTTTACACGATTCGTAACGGCTTGGCGGAGGGCAGAAAAATTTTCTCGGAACCGATCGTCCGAAAAAATAAGGATTTCGTTCGCCAAATTTTCATGAGTTCCAACAGACGGTCCTTTTGAATTTGACATCTCGCCGCCGCCGGATAAGATCGTGCCCAGTGAGTGAGGGGGAGCCGATGGCCGTCCGACGATTTTCGGCTCTCCGTGAATGAAAGGGATGTATTCAACCGCATATCGCCGCACCAGCACATCGCGCACAATTCTCAGAGGCAACGGAGTGCCCTCCGTCCCCCTCGTTGGTTTTGTTCAACGTACGCTGGCGCTGCGCGCGCAGGGGGTCGCACGATGCAGACCGATTCATCGACCATGATGTTGTCGATGCACAACGGAACGACGGAGCCAACACGTACGCTTCCCGCAAGTACGTATCCCACGCAGTCGGATCTGGTTCAGCAATTCTGGCGAGAATTGCAACGGAGGCTCGGCGAACGTCCCTTCCGGCATTGGTTCATGGGCAAGACGACGATCACCGTCGACGACGATCTGATAAAGCTCGGCGTGACCAGCCCGTTTGTGCTCACGTGGATGCAGAAAAATTTTCAGGACGAACTCGATCATGCCGCGGCACAGATTTGGGGAATGCAATCTCGCATCCATTTCGTTGTCAACGGCCGCCCCACGTCGCCGGTATCGCCCGTTGAGCCATTGCCGCCCGCCATTTCCGTGATGCGGCCGGATGAAGCCGTCAAGGCGCTGGGGATCGGCCCCGTCACCGTCAAGGCCGTCACGCACAATGCACCGGCGATGCAAGACGCGACGTTCGTTTTGCCGCGCGTCACAACGTCGGAGGCAGAGCGGACGGCGCCCGCAAACGCGAGTTCGAAAACGCGAAGCCGCGATTCGCTCTCGGCATCGCTGTCCGCCCCCCCTCGCCGAGCCGTTGAACTCGCCGACTTCGTCGTCGGCCGCTCGAACGAACTGGCCTTCACGGCGGTGAAGCAAGTCAGCGAGTTGCCGGGCGCCCGTTACAACCCGCTCTATCTGTACGGCGGCGTAGGCATCGGCAAAACGCATCTGCTGGGGGGCCTCGCGAAAGAACTCCGCCGGCAACACGTCGGTTTGCAGATCCTGCTGCTGACCGCCGAAAATTTCGCGAATGCCTTTACGCAGGGGCTGCGTGAAAAATCGCTCCCCAGTTTTCGCCAGCGGTTCCGTTCGGTCGACGTGCTGCTCGTCGACGACGTCGATTTCCTCGACAACAAACGCGTCATGCAGGAAGAATTCCTGCATACGCTCAAACATCTCGAAAGCCACGGCAAGCAGGTCGTGCTCACCTCCGATCGGCATCCGCGACTGCTCACGCACCTCAACGAAGAACTGGTGACGCGATTTCTCTCGGGCGTCGTCTGCCGCATCGAATCGCCCGACGCCGAAACGCGACTCGAAATCGTCCGCCGCAAGGCGGCGCGGATGAATCTCGATCTCTCTCCAGACATCGAGGCGTTCGTCGCCGGCCGTTTTCAGGCGAACGTTCGCGAACTCGAAGGATCGCTCTATTCTCTGCAAGCCGTGCAATCGCTGACCAATAAACGGATCAGCCTGGCAATGGCGAAGAAAGTGCTATCCGAACTCGAACGCGATTGTCTCCGCGTGATTCGCCTCGCGGATATCGAGCAGGTGGTCTGCCAGTTTTTCGGCGTCCCTGCGGAAGATCTCAAATCGCCGCGCCGCAGCCGCAAGGTGAGTCAGCCGCGGATGCTGGCGATGTTCCTCGCGAGAAAGTTGACGACCGCCGCGTACAGCGAGATCGGCGAATACTTCGGCGGCCGCAACCACAGCACGGTCGTCTCCGCCGAGCAGCGCGTACAAGTCTGGCTCGACGCACAGGACGACTGCCAAGTCGCCGCCCAGCGCTGGAGCTGGGAAGACATCGTCGAGAATCTGCAACAGCAATTATCGGCATAAGGTTAGCCGCGACGCAACGCGGAGCGCTAGTACCACAAATTACAAGTTCATTTCCTCGCGTTCCCAAGCTCCGCTTGGGAACGCACGTCTTGGAAGCTCCTGCTTCCCCTCGTTTACAATGCAATCGCCATCTCTCACTTCTTCTTCCGCTTCGCCGTCCCTTCCATAAACGTCACCCATTCCCCGTCTTCGCCCTGCATCTGCGACTTCATCACGATCTGGTCTTTCGATTTGAATTCGTAGACGTCGCGGAACATCGCCGTTTCACCGGCGGCCATCATGTTGGGGCCTTCGGCTTCGAGGGTGAGAATTTTGCCTGTCTCGTCGATGTCCCCTTCATACTTCCACATGTAATCCATCACCGAGTCGACCCAGGTGCCGACGTATTTTTCTTTCCGGGCATCGTAGCCGATCGTCTGCACGCCGGTGATTTTGATTTCGCCGATATCGGTGTTCAATTCGTTGACGACCCAGAACCCGCCGAGCATCCGCGAGCTGATGGTGCCTTTACATTCAAACGCCGGCATGTCAGGCCCGGCGATGGCTTTCGATTCGGTTTCCCAGTCGCCGGCGAATTGCTTGAGCCATTCGTGTTCTTTTTGTGGTTGAGGGAAGTTCGGGACGTCTTGCGCACGAACGACGGTGCAGACGAACAACACATTCAGCGATATCAAGAGGATGCGTTTCATGGAACGGGCCTTTCAAAGAGGGGAATGGAATCAGAAATGTCAACTCATCCAGAATAGTTCGTCTCGATTCGGATGAACAAATTTTGCAAGACGGCGAAAAAGTCATCGACGACAGCTCGCCATTGGTCAAACGTTGAATTCTGACATGGCCTCACAATTCAGTAATATTTAAAGCAAAGAGCAGCGGATCTCGCAGTTCAGCCCCCAGCAAACCAAGCGAATCGTGCATTAAAACAGTTCCTTCAAATTCGTCCAGCGTGGAGATGCGAAATTTTAAGAAGTATCGATCCGTCATTAAACCCGAGTGGATGTTCGTGATTTCTCCGCACGCACCTTCGACGGCATCACAATCAGCGGAGATACGTATTGGCCATTCGAGCCATTCAAACATTCGATTCGCATTTCGAGTCCATGAATCCACGATCATCGTTGCCGCATTGATCGTGACATAAGTTTCTGTCGCGAAGTCGTCTGATCGAACTCGGACGACTTCGCTTTCAACGTGCGGCCCCGCACTGATGCGAATGGCTCCGACTCGACCATTACCTGCCTGCGGATACCACAATTCCACGCCGTCAATCTGCTTTTGATCCCACAACCCCCTTTCCCATTCCGTGTTGTAACTCAAAGGTCGTCGATCGACGACGTCGGGTTCCGCCCCCAAGGCTTCGTTAAAGGAGGTCGACCAGAATCGGCTTAACGGAATCATCACAGGTCCATTAATTGAATGAATCTGAGTTTTGTCGATTACCCCGCAATCTCCCGCTTCGCAATCCCGCGCACGAGATCGTCGTGATACGCAAACAACGCCGGCGTGCCGCCGGTGTGGATGAAGACGACGTGTTCGTCGTCGCGATATTTTTTCTTGCGAACGTCGTCGATCAGCCCGGCCATCGCTTTGCCGCTGTAGATCGGGTCGAGCAGAATGCCTTCCGTCCGCGCGAGCAGCGTCAAGGCTTCGAGGCCTCCCTCGGAGACCTTCCCATACGCCGGGCCGATGTAGTCGAACGTGACGTTGATGTCGGCCTTCTCGAAAGGCAGATCGACGCCGATCAACCGGGCGGCTTCGGTCGCGAGTTGGGCCATGTCCTCTTGCGTGTCCCATTCCCACTCGATCGGGCAGATGTTGTAGACCGGGCAGCCGAGGCCCAGGGCGGTCACTCCCATCTGCGTCCCGGCTCCCGTCGAACCGGCGGAACTGACGTAAATCGCCGACGGCGTAATCCCCGCGGCTTGGCTCTGCTCGACGATCTCGGCGACGCAGAGGGCATAGCTGACCGCCGCCAACGGCTTGACCGTGTCGCGATTCCACGAATAGACATTCCGGCCATTGGCGCGGTGCCGGTTCGCCGTTTCTTCGATCGCATTGTCGAGTTCATCGCCGATGGTCGCGTCGACGATGCGGTAATCGGCCCCGACGAGATGATCGAGCAGCAAGTTCCCCTGCACAATTTCGTCGCCCGTTTTGCCCTTGCCGCGGCCGAGAATGAGTTGGCAATCAAGCCCCGCCTTAGCACACGCTGCCGCCGTCTGCCGGCAGTTGTTGCTCTGCACGCCGGCTCCCCAGACGAACAGATCGGCCCCCTGCGCGAGCGCCGCCGCCATCAGGAATTCGTTATGCCGCGTCTTGTTTCCGCCGAAGGCGAGCCCGGTGCAGTCATCGCGCTTGATATGAATCGTCGGCCCGCCAAGCTGCTTGCTGAAGCGGTCCAACGATTCCAAAGGCGTGGGAAAATGCCCGAGCGGGAAGCGCGGGAGAGTGTCGATTTTTTTTCGCAGTTGGTCGGTCGATAGATACAAGGCGGCCTGTGACATGATCGTTTCCTGGGTTCTCTTGGATAGGGAGATAGGGAGATAGGGAGATAGGGAGATAGGGAACCGAATTCTTCACACCCCACCGCCCCATCCCCCAATCTCCCCATCACTACGAATGGACAATTAAGGCGACGCCTCAAGCAGCAGTTACTCACTCACCGCGGCCGCCGGCCAATCGAGATGACGGTGCAAAAACTCATACGTCTTAACGCCGTTGATGGTGTGCGGGCCGTTGAAGACTTCCATTTCGGTCTTGTCGCCGATGCCGAGTTTGTCGTAATGGCGTTTGACCTTGGCGAATTCCCACGCGACCCATTCGTCGGGGGCCACGCCGTCGTCGTGGCCGCGCTCGACCATGAACGGACGCGGCGTCATCAGCGTCGACAACTCGGCGTAGTTGGCCATGTGACCCATGTTCCACTCGAAGATTTCATATTCGCCCGTGAAGATGTAACTGTAACCATCTTCGCTGCTGGTGTTCTTCTTCACCCACTCGTTGTAGTCGGCGGAGCAGATCGAGAGGGCGTACCCTTTCACCATCGGCGGCACGCGGACCGCCGTCTTGCCGCCGTACGAGAGACCGTAGAAGCCAATCCGCTCGGCGTCGACGTTCGGCAGCGTCGCGAGAAATTCGAGCGTTCGTTCGTGCTGCGGAATGATGTAGCTGAACAGCGACCGTTTCATCACGTTCGACTTGCGCTGCAACGTGCGGAAGCGATCTTTGCCGCGATACGGATTCTGCGGTGCATACGTGATGAACCCCCGCTTGGCGAGTTCGACCGTGAATGCTTTATAATAATTCCAGTCCCCCCCCCGATCTTCGGTGATCGTCGACATCGGCGTTCCTTCGAGACCATGCTGACAGACGACGACCGGCCGTTTTTCGCCCGGCTTCATTCCCTTGGGCAGCACGAGAATTCCCTGGGCAATCACGCTGGGGTAAACGTCGAGCACCACTTCATAACCGGTGTAGTCTTCGGTCTCGAATACTTTTCGCGTCCGGGGATTCGCGGGCATGTCACTCGGCGGCAACCGGCCGATCATCTCGTCGTACACGAGATCCCGATACGCCTGAGCCGTCGAAACCCAATCCTCGACGCTGGCCCGGCTCGCATTCGACCAGAGTTTGTCGCGAACCTTCGCGCTTACGCGAAGTAAATCCTGTGTGAACTCAACCATCTCGGCGACCTGCCGGCGTTGACGATCGGTTGCGTCGATGGGTTGCGTTTTATTAGTCGGACCGTCGATGATCTGACCGGATTTCGGCGCACTAACCCCTCCGAGTGGCGTCAGAGCAGCAGTCATTCCCAAGCTTCTAAGAAAGTTTGTCAATGTCGCGTCGGTTCCGTGCGGGCCGTCCCCTTCGCCGCTGCTGACGAATTTTATCTTTTCGCCGGCACCGAGTTGATCGTAGATCTGCTTGGCTCGGTCGTATTCAACGCGGACCGACGCCGTCGTCGCGGTTTCTATTTTTCCGGGCGCGGCTCCGCCGCTACGACCTTCACGCACAGCGGGTGGGCCGGCAGATTCCGGCACTGCGCACGCTTCGATCGACAAGGCGCGCGGTGCAATCAACCCGGCGATTTCGGCATCGCCGAATTCTGTGAGGAGTCCCCACACATTGCGATAAATCGGCTCGGCCCAGACTCCTTCGCGCTGACGGAAATAACCGAGCACGCCGACGGAATCAATCCGCGAGTCGAGGGCTCCGCTGTAGAGTGCGAGCAGTCCTCCTTCGCCGACGCCGATCACGCCGATCGGCAGGTCTTGCTCTTTCGCCGCGTGCAACCGTTCGAGGGCATCGACCGCCGAGAGCACCTTCTGCACTTCGTAACCGATCACATGCCGCCCCATCTCGAACGCCATACGGTAGATGAACTCGCGATGCGTCTGATTGGTGTATCGCACATACGGACTCCCCGAAAATTCATCGCTGCGGCTAATGAGCGTCGGCACGATCACCCGGCAACCGTTTTCGACCAATCGTCGCGGGATATTCAAAGCGATCCGGCCGGGGCCGTCGAAAATGACGTCGGCAAACATCTCCGGTGTCCAGTCGGCGTCGGGAAGCGCAATCACATCGGCGACGATCTCCCCTTTCGGTTCGAGCAGTAACCCTTCGCCGGTGATGCCGTCCAACGTCTTCCAGCGAATGTTCTTTGCCGTAAATGTTTCACCTTCGGCGATCGTGCCGTCGTGTTTCAGCGACGAAACGATTTCGATGTCGATGTTCTCTTCACGCGCATCGACCGCACCGATGTACGTGCGAAACCGCTCGCGATTCGGTGCCACGCTCTCGGTATACGCTTCGGGACTGCTGAAATCGCGGTGCCACATCGCCTCGCGACGGTTCGGCGAATCGGCGATCTCTCTTAACGCAAAATCATCGATGCCGTCGACCATCACCTCATCCAACGGCTGATCGATCGTCAGCTTCTTCGTTCCGGCGAGCACGACCGGCTCGTTGGAGACTTGATTCGCGTAGACGAGCACATTGTCAAAATCACCGGTGTCGTCAAAGCTGCCGACGCCCACGAGACCCGAGGTGAACGTCTTATCGACGGCGGTCATCACCGGGGTTTCCATGTCGTCGAAATAAATGCTGATTTCGCCCGATTCGACGTTCCGCACCACGCGGGCATGATGCCACTCGTCATCCCAGTTGGTCCCCTCGGTGCTCGTGACCGAAATTTTCTTCCGCGGGGCGTCGTTGACGATGAAAATCTGATTGGCATGATCGTCCGCCTTCTTGCCGAAATGGACGTAATACAAATGAGAATCGTCCTGATAGCCGAAAAACAGACACATGCTGCGGTGGTCGTAATCGGCGATGGTCGACCGCACCTGCACATCGAGCACCACGTCGCCGACGTAAACATCGCGGAGCAAACATCGATTAAACGGCGAGCGGAACTCGGGATGGAAATCGCTCTCCTTGTTGAACAGACTGAACAGACCGTTGCCGTTCTGCTTGTCGAGCCGCCAGACCGCTTTATCGGTCGGCATCCAGCGGGTCGCATCGCCCGACTCGAAATCATCCTGAAACACCAGCGACAGTCCGCCGAGTTCCGTCGCGGGCGGCTGCTTTGCGAACGGCACGCGATGGCTCTGAGCCGAACTGAAGTCCGTCCACATCCCGGCGAGCAGCGCTCCGAGAACCACCGAGCCGAGCCAACGTTTCGTTATGTTCATGATGAGGTTCCTGGAAGTTATCGCGGAAAAAAGTCGTCCATCCATCAACGTTTCTTTCCGTATTGAACACCGGACGGCGTGCGGACACAAGCAACCGAGGGGACTGGTTCCGTTTTTCACCGGAAATGATCGTATTGCAATAAAACTTCCCGAGAAAAACTGGACCTGTCCGTTTGACACCGCCGTTTCCGCTCACGCTTATCAATCTCCGCGGCAGAGACTATAATTTACGTCCATTCACTTCGGACGTGCTCGACTAAATCGTTCTAACACAACCTCTGTGCGTGGCGATTTTCCGCTGAATTTGAGGAATTTTTACCAAGCACGACCGGTTGTGTTCGAGTCTCCAGGTTTCCCTCTCATTACGGGCGAGTTCACCGGCCATGAACGCCAAACCCAACAGCTACGACGTCACCCCCTACCCCCGCCATGCCTTTCCGCAGACTCACCCCGATACGCTGGCGACCGTCGCCACGCTGTTCGGCATGTCGCCCGCTCCTATTGAGAAATGCCGGGTGCTGGAAATCGGCTGCGGCAGCGGCGGAAATCTCATGCCGATGGCCGAGCAGTTGCCCGAAAGCACGTTCGCCGGCATCGACAGCTCGTCCCGCGCCATTCACGACGCGCGGGCCATTCTCGACCACGTCGATTTGAAAAACTGCCGCTTCGAGCAGCTCGACGTCATGAACCTCGAGCCCGGCTTCGGCGAGTTCGATTACATCATCTGCCACGGCGTCTTTTCGTGGGTTCCCACCGTCGTGCAGCATCGCATTCTCGACGCCTGCAAGCGGCACCTCGCTCCGCACGGCGTCGCCTACGTCAGCTATAACACCTACCCCGGCTGGCATCTGCGGGGGCTTATTCGCGACGTTATGGTCTATCACGCCGCCCGCTACGATGAGCCCGCCGTCCGGCTGCGGCAGGCCAAGGCGCTGCTCGAATTTCTGGCCCAATCGGTCCCCACGAAAAACAACGCCTATGGCATCAATCTCAAGCGCGAAATCGAGCTGATGCAAAAGAAAGACGACAACTATCTGCTGCACGACTACCTCGAAGAATACAACCTCCCCATCTATTTTCACGACTTCGCCGCAAGGCTGCGGCAGAACGGACTGCAATACCTGGGGGAATCGCACATCAGCTCGATGTGGGTCGAGAACTTCCGCACCGACGTCGCGAAAACGCTTCGCGGTCTCACGAAAGATCTCATCCAGTGCGAGCAGTACATGGATTTCGTCCGCAACCGCTTGTTCCGCCAGACGCTCATCTGCCACGACTACGCCAAACTGCAGCGCACGATTCAGACCGACCGCATCCGCCAACTGCACGTCACGGGCCATCTGGAACCGGTCCGACCCGACGCAGATCTCTTCTCGTCCGCCCCCGTCGAATACAAAAGCCAGCCCGGCCGGAAAATCACCCTCGGCCACCCGATCACCAAACAGGCGCTGCAGATTCTCAAAGACCGCTGGCCCGCCAACATCAACTACGCCGACCTGCTCGCCGAGGCGAAACAACGGCTCCCGGCGGTGAATGCCTTTGCCGCTGCTTCGGCCGCTTCATCACCCGCCGGCACAACCGACGCCGCGGATGAAACGCTGGCTCTCGACCTGATCGCCGGTCATCTCGGGGACTTCATCGGTTTCAGCGTCCGCCCCTCGGCGTTCGCCCACCTGCCCGGACCGCACCCCCGCACCGGAAATCTGACGCGGTACGAAGCCGCCCACAATCTGCCGATCACGAATCTGCGGCACGAAAATGTGCCGATCAACAAGGTCGACCGCCTGGTCCTCGAACACCTCGACGGCCGCGACCACGCCGCCCTGGTGGAAGCCGTGCTCGCCGCCGTCGCTGAGGGAAAACTCACCCTCTCCACCAACGGCCAACCGATCGCCGCAGGAGAACAACAGCGTCGTTTTGTGACGGAGATTGTAAACCAGACGCTGGCAAGGCTGGCGGCTTGCGGCGTGGTGGCAGGGAATGGATAAGGGACAATGGAGAATTGACAATGTGGGAAGGTATGCCGGAGTAGAGGACTGACGTCAGTGCTGCCGCGGGGTTGAAGCCGAGGGCGTTGCCGTAGGCATCGAAGTGGAAGATCTGCCGGATGCCGCCGAAGGTAGCGGTCACCGCAAACAGGTTGGTTAGCACTCGCGTGGAACCATGCCCGTCGGCATGGAAGACCAACGTTTCGCCTTCGTTTGGACCACTTGGCGTGAACGTCGTTTGTGCGATATGATCATGATCAATGGTGTAAACCACCCGCTTGATTAACTCACTCGTCACTTCATTGGTGACCGTTTCTTCCAAGACCTGCTGGTAACCCGTGAAGTTCCGGTGATCGACGAGACAATCGGTTACACGGCCGTATCACTTCCCATCGGTTGGATTTGCAAGTTTCGAGTTCTGCAAGTCCTCCAGCGTGAAATAACCGGTCCCGCGTTGCGGAAGTCCGTACTCTCGTTCTATGCACATATAGCCAGAGAGATCCAGGTCAAATAATGACTGATCGGTCAAGAAAACAACACTTTCATCATAATGATCCAATATGAAACTTACCATCGCCCGATAAAGTGCCTCAATAGACTCGCCCTGATAAGTCAATTCAAAGACCTTTCCATGTTCGTCGCGAATGATCTTGCCAGCGCAAAACACCTTCTTTGAATTGTGAGCTACTAAATACCCCAACATCGCTCCTCCGAATTTTGTAGATTCGTTTCCTCGATCACGGCAATGGATAGAGTTGCTTGCCCTTACTGTCGACCACTGTCACGACCAAATCTTTGCCAAAATCCGTCTTGTACCACTATATGAGACTGTCTGAAGCAGACTTGATTTTGTTTCGCGCCCCATTCAGCGACAAGAAATCATCGGTCGCCTGGATGTAAACTTCCCCCTGCGTTGGACCTCTTCATTGTCCAGTGTCCATTATCAATTTTCCATTATCGCACGTTCGGCCGGGGCATCATCTCAGCGGCGTCGCGGCTGAGGGTTCTCACCCGCCGCTGTTTCGGCTGCGCGGGATCGGGTGTCGGCTTGGGGACTTCGGGCTTCGATTGCAGCACCGATTTGACGAATGCGATCAGCCCGTCGTCGCTGAGCGGAATCTTCGGCAAAGGCGCCATCGCCTGCCGGGTATCGACCACGCGCACCGGAGTCCGGCTGCACGCTGCGAGTTCGTGAATGCGGGAACCGCTGCGATAGCCGAACACGAGATATCCCTCTTCCAAATGGATATCGTCGATCTGCCACGACTGCGCGAGGAGTTGCAGTTCCTTGACGGCGATCAATCGCATCACCACGTCGGGCGGCGGACCGAATCGATCGCGCAGTTCGTTGACGAAATCGTTGAGTTCCTCCGGAGCGGCGGTCGACGAGACGCGGCGGTACAGGTCGATCTTTTGCCGGCCCGCGGGGATGAAATCGTCGGGGAAGTACGCCTTGCCGGGAAGATGCACGGCGACGTGCCGATGTTCGCGCAAGGGCTGGTTTTTCAGCTTGCGGACCGAGTTTTCCAGCAGTTGGCAGTAGAGTTCGTAGCCGACGGCGGAGATGTGCCCGCTCTGTTCGGTCCCCAGAATGTTCCCCGCGCCGCGAATTTCGAGATCGCGCATCGCAATCTTGAATCCCGCACCGAGTTCGCTGAACTCCTCGATCGACTTCAGCCGTTTCGCCGCGATCGGCGTGAGGCTCTTCCCCTCGGGAATCAGCAGATAACAATACGCCCGATGCTTGTACCGGCCGACGCGCCCGCGCAACTGATGCAGATCGGCGAGCCCGTAATTCTCGGCCTGATGGATGAAAATCGTGTTCGCGTTCGCAATGTCGAGACCGCTTTCGATAATCGTCGTGCAGACGAGAATATCGATGCGCCCCGCGACGAATTCGATCATCACGTCTTCGAGTTCGTGTTCGTGCATCTGCCCGTGACCGATCCCGATCCGCGCTTCGGGAACGATCTGCTGCAACCGGTCGGCGATCGTCTGAATGTTGTAGACGCGGTTATGCACGAAATAAATCTGCCCGTTGCGATTGAGTTCGCGGACGACCGCCTGCCGGATCATCTCGGGATCGAACCGGCTGATCCGCGTCTCGACCGCGATGCGGTCCTGCGGCGGCGTGAGCAAGTTCGAAATGTCGCGAATGCCGAGCAGCGACATGTGCAGCGTCCGCGGAATCGGCGTCGCCGACAGCGTGAGCACGTCGACTTCGAGCCGCAGTTGTTTGAGCTTTTCTTTGGCGGCGACGCCGAAACGCTGTTCTTCGTCGATGAGAAGCAAACCGAGATCTTTGAATTTCACGTCTTCCTGCACGATGCGATGCGTGCCGATGACGAGATCGACCGCTCCGGCCTCCATGTCGTCGAGAATTTTTTTCTGTTCCCCCTTCGTGCGGAACCGCGAGAGGACGTCCACCGAAATCGGATACTCGGCCATGCGGTCGCGGAACGTGCGGTAATGCTGCTCGGCGAGCACCGTCGTCGGCACCAGTACCGCGACCTGTTTCCCGGCATCGACCGCTTTGAACGCCGCGCGAATCGCGACTTCGGTCTTGCCGTAACCGACGTCGCCGCAAATCAGCCGGTCCATCGGCCGGGGGCTTTCCATGTCGTGCTTGACGTCGACGACCGCCGCGATTTGATCGGAGGTCGGCGTATACGGGAACGACGCCTCGAACTCGTTCTGCCAGTGAGTGTCCGCGGGGAACGAAATCCCCGGTTTCGAGGCCCGCTCGGCCTGCAGGCGAATCATGTCGCTCGCCATGTCCATCACGGCTTCGGCGACTTTTTCCTTGCGGCGATTCCAACCGGTGCCGCCCAGTTTCGACAACTCGGGCGAGACCTTTCCCGAGCCGATGTACTTCTGCACGAGATGAATCAGCGAGACCGGGACGTAGACTTTCACTTGATCGCGAAATTCGAGAATTAAATGTTCTTCGAGTTGCCCTTCCTTGTCGATCACCTCCATGCCGTGATACTTCGCAATGCCGTGCGACAGATGCACGACGAGATCGCCCGGCTTCAGGTCGAGAAAATCGTCGATCGGCCGGCTTTCGAACTTGCGGCGCGCCGTCCGGCGAATCTCCGTCCTGCCGAACAATTCGTGATCGCTGATGACGACCAGCTTTTCGTCGACCATGCGAAAGCCGCGCGAAACGTGTCCTTCGCACAATTCGACTCCGGTGCCGATCGTCAGCGATTTCTCGGCGAGCAATTCGCCGAACCGTTCTTTTTCGCCGGCGTTGTGACAGGCAATCAGCACCCGTTCGTCGCGGCCGACGACCGATGCGAATTCCGAGAGAACTTCGTTCTTCGGCCCGGTGAAGCGTTCGATCGATTCGATTTTCAAGCGGCAGGTCGTTTCGAGGCTGTCCGCCGCCAGGGGGGCGAGATTGACCGTCGGAAACTTCGTTACCTTTTCGAACGTCGCTTCCAGTGAAAACAAACCGCGACGCTCGCGCAGCCGCGAGAGATAATTCTTCGCCTCGTCGGCGATGTCGGGAAGATTGAGCAGCGTGATACATGAAGAACGGGGAATTGCATCGAGCAAATGTTCGTTCTTGTCGCTGATGTCGGGCGTCTGCCGCTCGCGCCGAATCGGTGCCGAGAATCGGCTTTGTTGCAGTTTGTCGACCGGCACCGGCGGCGTGACGAGCACGATGGTCGCGTCGTCGAGTTCTTCGATTTTGCGTTGCGTTTCGATGTCGAACGTGCGGATCGATTCAAGTTCGTCGCCGAAGAATTCCAACCGTAGCGGATCGGCCGCATCGGGGGGAAAGATATCGATGATACCGCCGTGCAGCGAAAACTCGCCGGGAAGTTCGACACCGGCGACGCGCTGACAGCCGCGCTCGACAAACCATCGCAGCAGATCGTCGAGATTGATGACCTCCCCTTTGCGCAGCACGCGGGTGCCTTCCTCGCGATCGGCCCGGCTGGGGACCGGCTGCAATAACGCCGCGATCGACGTCACGATCGCCCGCGGCGGGTCGTCGCCGGCGAGAGAATGCAAAATGCGCAGCCGGCTGCCGAAGATCACATCCGACACCAGCCGGTCCTGCGGCAGCGTTTCCCACGCGGGAAAAATCTCGGGCGTCATGCCGAGAAAGTTGCTCATGTCGAGGGCGAATTCATCGATGTCGGCCAGCCGCGGCATGACGAACAGATGCGTCCCCGGCACGTCTTGCACGAGTGCCGCCGCCGCAAGGGCCGCCGACGATCCCCACGCCCCTTCGATCGTCCCGCTGTTGCCCGCCTTCAGTTCCGCCGCAACGCGCGCAAACTCGGCGCCCCGACGGATGCAGTCGGTCAGGTCGATCAGGCTGTGTACCGGTTCCGGCATGGGGGAATTGTAATCGGTGGCGGCGAGGGAGTCGAGATGCAGCCGCGCCCGTTTAGCCGCGACGCGAAGGCTTTGCGCAGCGGAGCGCTTTCTTTCGCCGCGTTACCAAACA
>JBBECD010000146.1:0-22523 GCA_040881995.1 Planctomycetaceae bacterium | reverse complement strand
GCTGTTCTTCGACCAGAGCCATCTCATAACGATACCGATCGGCTTCGCCCGTCAGTGCAGCTATACGGCTCGCCTTGTTCGCGTTCAGGACGAAGACAACGAGAACGACGACGATCACGATGATTATCGCCACAATTGCGAATACGACATTCTTCTGATTCGGGTTCAGTCGCTGAAATACTCGACGCGCGTAAAGATTCGCCATGACAACGGCCCTTGATTGACAGGCTGCGATGCGAAATATCTCGCAAATCTGCGAAGCGTCTGGTATTGTCCAGCAAATTACAGACGAATGTCAACCACGAACACCGGTTGCGGGTAGCTCCCGTTTTCGCCCTGGGGATGATGGCTCGCCTTTCGCGGTCATCTCCGGTGCGTGCCGGTTGATGAAAGGCCGCGGCATGATGGAAGCAGAGGAAGCACAGGAAGCACTGAGCGATTCGGACCTGAAGCGGATAGCGGCGGACATTCATGACCTCATTGTGAAACACGACGCATTCGATTTGGTCTGCGATGACTTCGCGGATTTCTGGTCGCGACGATACGCCGAGACAAAGCGATTGGATCTCCAGAAACCGCCTGACGACTGGCCTTTCTTTCGCGTGGACGCTCCAGAACCGGCTTCCGATCCGCAAGTCCGGCGCATGATACTGCTCGTGATTTACATCAATCACACGCGGTTTCCAGAGTTTCGCGACCGACTTATCAATTTGGTCGAACCGGCATCATCACCCGATGATGGGACACATCGCCGGATAGCATTCTGCCTTGCTCAAGAGAGTTACAAGATTCCCGCCGATGACAAGAGCAATCTCGTTGCGTTCATGCATGAATTTGAATCGTGGATAACGGCAGGGAAAAAGCCTGCCAACAGGCGACGCCGAAGTACGGGAAGGCCCGCTCATCGACTCGTGGATACCGACATTAAGGCCGACGAAGCGATTCACGACGCATATAAGGCCGCACGCTCAAAAAAAGCGACGCTGACGTACGCTCAATTCGCCGCGACGTACTCACTCCACAACAAGAGCATCTCCGGCGATGAAGTGAAAGCCGCCGTTAACCGGCACACGAAACGTCGATAGGCGCGTCTGAATAAGTCCGCCTGAATAAGTGCGCAACAAGTGCCGACTTATTCATGCGCGCGGACTCCCCCTGCAAAATAGGCGTTCTCGCCGCACGCGCCGGAATAAGTCCGCACATCGTCACCACATTTCCGTCGCGCTCTCACCAGCAAATCTACCCTGTCACATATGCAGATGGCACATCGCCGGACGCGACATGTAGACAGGATACCAACGATGACGACGTTAATTCCGACTCCCCAAGCCCAAAAGCTGCTGCTCTCGCAGCGCGAGGCCGCCCAGATGCTTAGCATCTCCCCTCGCACATTATTTTCGCTGACCAAAGCAGGCAAGCTCCCCTCGATCAGGATTGGCTCGGGCGGCGTGCGTTATGCCGTCGATGACCTGCGCCGCTTCATCGACGAGCAACGTCAGTCCTAATCCCCTCTCACACCTCAAAGAACGCGAAAGGCGGTCTCGCCTCTCACAGCGACCGCCCGACGCGATTGGAGCACCATATGCCGTACGTCAATCCACAGATACCACCTGATCCTAACCTACCGCGCACCCCGGAGCAACTGCGCGGCGAACATTTCAACCCCGATGGCCCGTGGGAATGGCAAAACTGCAAGCCCGCCAAAGATGAGCCGGGCACGTTCGGCCAAATGTGGTACTACATCAATCACGGCAACTCGCCCCAGCCTCTATCGGAGTCGCATACCGAGCAATTAGCGGCGACGCTATTGGCCGATCCCGAAACGTGGGGCACAGTGATCTTGCACTGTATCGGAACTGCACGAAAGGCGGGTGCAGCGTGACAAAGGGTGGACGACTGAAACAACTCGTCAAGACGTTGGCCCCGATTGTCACCGATGTGCCGACGTCGTACGCGGGGAACGGGCATCGCTCTCAAGAGCGCGAGGCCGTTCGGTTGGCATCATCACCGATCGTCCAATCGTTCGCGGATATCGAACCTCGCGCCGTGTCGTGGCTTTGGCCGGGCAGGATTGCAGCGGGCAGAATTTCGCTTTTGGTTGGTCAACCGGGCATCGGCAAATCGTTCGTAACGTGTGATATCGCCAGTCGAGTCAGCACGGGTACGCCGTGGCCCGACGGCTCGCAATGTTTCAAGGGGAGCGTGTTATTCATCACGTGTGAAGACGATCCCCACGACACGATACGGCCCCGCCTGGATGCGCATGGAGCGGATGTTTCGAACGTGCACGTGTTACGCGGTGTGCGTCACGAACATGAAGGCGGCGAAGTGCGAGAAACGATGTTCACGCTAGCCGACGTTCAAACGCTCGAAATGGCGTTAGAGAAAATCACCGATTGTAAGCTCGTCATTATCGATCCGATCGGCTCTTACATCGGTGGTTCAACCGACAGCTACAAAGATAGTGCCGTGCGAGCGGTGCTTGCGCCCGTGGCTCGGGTTGCCGAGCAATTCGGCCCCGCCGTTCTCGTGGTGGCGCATCGACGGAAATCAGCCGGCGGTTCGGCGGATGACAGTGCACTCGGTTCGAAAGCGTTCGTCGGTCTCGCGCGTTCGGTTTGGCATCTCAACCGAGACGCCGACAATCGGCATCGTCGGTTATTATTGCCGGGCAAGAACAATCTCTCGGCAGAGGTATCGGGACTGGCGTTCTCGATCGGCGGCGAACCGGCGAGCGTGTCCTGGGAACGCGAGCCGATTGAAATGAGTGCCGACGATGCGATGCAGATGGAAGTCGGCGACGGCGGACAGTCCGATGTGAAGGACGCCGTAGCGTGGCTCAACGCAATATTGGCAGACGGCCCCATCAGAGTGCCAGAGGTGAAGCGCAGAGCCCGCGAAGATGGCATCGACGATAAGGCTTTGCAACATGCCAAGAAACGGTTGAACGTGACCCACGGCCCCGAGACGTTCGGCGGCCCGTGGGTCTGGAAGTTGCCAGTCTCATCAGTCTCATCAGTCTCTACAGGGTCTCAAAAGACTGATGAGACTGGCGAGACTGAGAGACTCTGGAAGGACATCAACGACGCATTCCCAGCATAGTCGAGCAAAAACCGTACAAACTCGCTCTCTCCCGAGGTTTTTCATGAGCAATCCACTTTTCGCAGGTTCCGCCAAGAATCCTGACCCCCGTCGACGGGGACGCCCGAGGCTTCACGCGCCGACGTTCGATCGTCACGCCCGCGAACGGGCTCGCGGCAAAGAAGTTCAGGCTTTACTGAATCGCGACGAGCGATTTCGATCGATTGCGGTCAAAATCTCGGTTTGCGTTGAACTCGGCAAGTTTCGAGACGCCGACATTCCGACGCTCGCTGCCGAAATCGTGGACCGGGGATGGTCGGCGCGAACGGCGGTTTACTGGTTGCGTTCCGTCCGGTTGCAAAAGCGACCGGCGGCATCGGCCGATGCTCTCGCCACCGCGCTTTATCTCTATAGCTGCACCTACATCGTCAATCGCCGCGCTTTCGACCCCGCGTTGTTGCGCGGAGCGGCACTGCTCGCGGCGGAAAGACTCAACCGCCTGGCCGATTGTCTCGAAGATGATTCTTCACTCGATGACGACGATTCTTGAGAATCCCGCTTGCATAACTTCGCAAATTCAGATCCAATGAAGAACCCGACAGCAACAATCCGAAAGGCAAGGCAATGGCAAGTATCTCGACAGACGCAAAAGGCAATCGGCGTGTTCTCTTCAACAGCCCGAGCGGGGAACGCAAGACGATTTATCTCGGGCGAGCCGCGAAACGCTCTGCAGACACAATCGCTCTACGGGTCGGACTCATCGTTCAAGCCAAGCTCTCGGGTGCTCCCGTCGATGATGACACGGCCCGATGGATTGCTTCTCTCGATGAGACGATGACAACGAAGCTCGCGAACGTCGGGCTCGTGTCGGAACGTGAGTCGACGTCGCTCGACAATTTCCTCGTTGCGTTCATCGCCAGTCGAGCCGACGTCAAAGCGGCGACAACGCGCAAGTACATTTCGACTCGCAACAAGCTCGTCAATTTCTTCGGCCTGTCGCGCAAGCTGCAAACGATTGCTTCCGGTCATGCCGACGATTTTCGCCTGTATCTTGTGGCAGAAGGGATGGCGGAGAACACGGTGAGGAAACACGTCGCCGTCTGTAAACTCATCTTCGGTTCGGCGGTGAGGAAACGGTTATTGAGTGAGAACCCGTTTCGCGATTTGAAGGCGTCCATCATGCCGAACATGTCGCGGTATTTTTTCGTGACGCGCGAGATTACGGACAAGGTGCTCTCGGCATGTCCTGATTTCGAGTGGCGTGCGATTTTCGGGCTCTGCCGGTTCGGCGGGTTGCGGTGCCCGTCCGAAGTGCTCGCGCTTCGCTGGCGTGACATCGACTGGGAAGCGGGACGCATCAAGGTGACGAGCTCGAAAACGGAACATCATCGCAACGGCGAGAGTCGCGTGATTCCGCTCTTTCCCGAGTTGCGGGATATTCTCATCGAAGGATGGGAGCCGGGCATCGAAGCCGAGCCGGTCGTCACGAAATATCAGGGAGCCGACAACATGCGGACTCAGTTTCGTCGCATCGTGGAGCGGACCGGGCTCGATTGCTGGGAGAAGCCCTTTCAGAATTGCCGTAGCACGCGCGAGACGGAACTTGTGCAGGCTCACCCGCTGCACGTCGTCTGCCGGTGGCTTGGAAATTCCGAGCCGGTCGCGGCGAAACATTACTTACAAACGACGTCGGATGATTTCGAAAAAGCGATTCGAGAGGCGACGCGCAATCCGACGCAGCAAGCGTCCGCAAAGGTTCGTGACGATGGGCAGTCGTTCATCGTACCGAATCGGGAAAAGCCTATTTTTCCAGACTCTACGAACCCTTGCTTAAATGTGCACACACGAACAGTGGCCGAGGCGGGACTCGAACCCGCACGGGGGTTACCCCCCATCGGATTTTAAGTCCGATGCGTCTGCCATTCCGCCACTCGGCCGGGGAGTCGCCATGCTATCGTACGGGGGCGTTGGCGACAAGAGTTGATGAGAGGGTTGAGGGTCCAGGGTCCAGAGCCAGAGGAAGAGGGACTATCAGCGGGCGAGATCGATGACTCCTTTGACGAGATGCATCACATAACTCACGCCGGATGTTGCCAGAAAATATATGATCGCTGCCGTCGCGAGCCAGAAACCGATGACGATGTATTTATCGGCCGGTTCTTTGGAAGTTTTGATCGACTCCCAGTCTTCCTCGCGGCGTTTCACGATTTCGATGCACCAGATGACGCCGATGATGATCAGTATCAGCGGAAACGCTTCGCGGGCTCGATACATGACGGCTCGTCCTTTCGTTGGCAAAATTGGCTTCTGAACGAAAGAACGCAGGGTTGACAAAACGGTTCACCAGAAAAATAAAATGTGCCGCACGAAGGCGAGGCACTCAAAATAAAAAAGGGGCCGGCGCGATGGCTCGGTCCCCTTCTCCCCCCCTGGGAATGATTCGTTCTGCGGTAATCGTTATCGACCGCTGCCGTCGATGACCGACAGGCATTGCTTGACGGCTGCTTGTACGTCTTCATCGGTCGATTGTTGTGCCAGACTCTTGAGCTGCGGAATCGCCGCGCGAGACGCGGGACCGATGCGTTCCAGCGCCCATGCGGCGCCGGCCTGGACGCGCCCCTCGTCGTCGTTTAACGTCACCATCAGGGCCTGCACGATTTCGGGATCGGACGGACTGAGGTCGGCCAGCGAGTAGGTGGCGAGCCAGCGGACGTTGTCGTCGCCGTCGCGAAGACAATCGGCCAGAACGCGTGCCGCATGCGGCTTCCATTGTTCCGAACGGGCGAGCGCTTCGGCGATGTGCAAGCGGCGATAACCATCCTGTCCGACGAGGGCGCGATTCAACGCCGGGAGCACGTCGCTGGAGTGAGAACCGATTTCTCCGAGTGCGGCGGCGGCGAAGGTCGAGACGGCGGCGTCATCGCCGCCGAGAGCAATAACCAGCACGGGGACGATTTCGTCGGTCGACTGCTGAATTCGCCACATGGCCAACGCCGAGTGAATTTGCACGTACGGATCGTCGTGATGCAGCGTTGCGGTCAGAGCGGGGACCGAGGCCGTGGCGGCGCTTCCCATTTGTCCCAATTTGTGAATGGCTCGCTTGAGGCTCTGCGTGTCTTCGGTTTCGAGGCCCATCACAAGCTGAAGGACTTCGCCCCGCGCCTGCGGGCAGAGTTTGACCAGCCGCGAACTGCTCAGTGACGCCGCCGGCAACGCGGCGTCACCGTCTTGATCGAGATTTATCGGAGATTGACGATCTTCCGGCGACTTCGTGCTGACGGCATGTTGAACGGAGGGCGCGGTTTTTTCCTGAGCCGCACTCGACGAGGTGTTGACCGGTAGAACCGAGGGAGCGTGTTCGTCCGCAAGCTCTGCGACGTCAGCAGCGACTGCGGCTTCGGCAACCTCAGCGACTTCAATCACCTTCGATACCTCGGGCGCGGCCGGTTTGGCTTTGACCTGGTCTGGCTGGGATTGCGGCGCATCGAAGACCGACAGGTCGGCGAGTTCCGCCGGATCGGTGGTTTTCAGTTCGTTGTCTTGCGATGGGGGCTTCGTCTTGCTTGTTCCATTATTATTGCCGGCGATCGACATGGCGTCGGCGGGCTTGGTCGTGCCGCTTTGCCTGCTCATTTGGGCGAGTTGCATAAGCGCCTGACCCGCCGGTTTGATCGAGGCATCGAGCGTCAGCGCCCGGCTGTAATGACGGGTGGCGAGGTCCGGCTTGCCGAGTTGCAAATAGATATAGGCAATGTTGGCGTGGGCCTCGGCTTCGCTGCCGGCGCGCCGGAATGTGGCAAAGCTCTCGTCGATCCGCTCTTGATAGCCGTAGACAAGGGCCAGATTCGCGAGGGCTCGCGCGTGTTTGGGCTGCATGCGGAGAGCGTGGTTCAACGCGGTTTCGGCCTCCTGATACTTCTCCGATTGCAGCAGCATGTAACCGTAGTCGGTCCAGATCTCGGCGTTGTTGGGTTCGAGCTGCGTGGCGAGTTCGAAATATTTTTGCGCTTCGAGCCGGTCTCCCATGCGGGCGCAGACGATGGCGAGACGATGGCAGAAGCGGGCTTCGCCGGGGGACTTCTCGTGGAGTTTGAGGTATTCGGCTTTGGCGTTGGCGAGCTGTCCGTCCTTTTCGCGGAGGTGGGCCAGATTGAAGCGGATCTCGCGATCTTTCTTCTGATTCGGCATCCAACCGGCGACGCGCTGCGAAACACTTGAGCAGCCGGCGAGGGAGAAACCGAAACTCGCCAGCAACGTCAATGACCATGCGGACCGGGAGAAGAGCCGTTTCATAACTGGACCTCGATCTCTACTGAATTGGTTCGTCCGGCAATGCCTTCCGCCAACAGAGGTTGGCCGAAGCATGCGCTCGCTGCACATGCGGCATTGCGGACAGATGCTATTGTATGAAAATGTGAGCTTTTCGAACGACACCGGATTCAACCCAACGTGCCGTATACGCCGAGTGACTTGAACAGGAAGGAATTGTCAAAAGAACGGAATTCAAATTGCAGGTTGGCCTGTAGCCGTGTGATTTAAAGTGACTGAATCGAATTGAGCGGCGTAGAGATGTGCGCTGGATGGGATGGGTTCAACAGGAGTTAGAAAAGCCCTTGTCGGGCCGGTCGTGTCGACCGACCCGACAAGAGAAATCGATTTGACGTTAGAAGGCGCCGCCGCCGCCAAATCCGCCGCCGAATCCGCCGCCGCCTCCACCTCCACCGCCGCCTCGGCCGAAACCGAGCCGGCTGAAACCGGAGTAGTAGGCCCGCTGAGCTTCAAACGACTGGTAGCCGGGACAGAGTTCGGGAGCCACGACCACGCGGGTGCCGGCATCGGTCACGCCCATCTCTTCGAGCAGGCTGACGATGACGTCGCGACGCTGGAGGTCGAGTTCGGGATTGTTATGAACCGGGAATCCGAACGGATCGTTCGAATCGGGCGTCATGGAACTCGGAGCCACGATAATCGGGAACGGCGTCTGATTGACGCGAACGGCGATCTTCTTGACGTGATCTTGACCGGCTGCGTTCAGACGGGCCGTGTTGCCGGTGAATTCATGTTCGAGGACGACAAAGTCCGAGGCTTCCGCATTTCCTTCCTGCTGCTCCCAGACGGGATCGATCAGCGTTCCTAAGGGAGCAGGCGGGTCGACGGCCGCACAAGGCCGGCAAGGAGTGCGGCATCCTTGCGCCAGCACGGCCACCACTAAGGCGGAGGCTAATCCGGGTTTTTGCAAACGTACCATGGGTCTATTTCCTTGTCTTCGGGAATCACACGAGCGAAGCGAGGTTCATCGCCGTGTGGGGTTTTGTCTTGTTATTTCGAGTATCCGTGCTCGCCCTGAAGGTAGTAATCGTCCGATTCATCGCAGACCTCGGAAGCGACAACACCGCCGCGCCGATTCAGCCGGGAGTGATGCCACATGCGATGCTGGTAGGTCGGCCAGACGGTGCTGCGGTGGTGCAAGTCGGGCAAACCTTCGATCTGGCCGTGGACGTAGAATTCGCGGTCGTCCGGTTCGGTGACTTCCATGCCGGGCAGAATCGTCGGCGCGTTTTCGGGCTCCATCGGATGCACCAGTTCGGGGCTGACCAGTACGAGCAATTCGGTTTCGTCGCGGGTGATCGACTTGTTCTGGAACAGCACTTTCACGACCGGAATTTCTCCGAGGAACGGCACGCGGGTGAGGTCGCCGCGCTGTTGCTCTTGAATCAAGCCGGCGATGGCGAACACTTGGCCTTCGCGCAAGTCGACCGTCGTGCTGACGGCGCGCGTATCCAAGCCGAAGATGCCGTTGACCGAGTTGCCTCGATTGAGCGTGCTGAACGTCGGATTGACTTGCAGACGAATGCGGTCTTTATCGAGGACCGTCGGCGTGAAGGCGAGCTGAGTTCCGAACCCTTTGAAGCTCGTCGTCGCGGCTTGGGCGCCCCCCACGCCGACGACGGTGGGAACGGCGAACTGTCCGCCGGCGATAAAGTAAGCCGGCACGCCGCTAAGCGTCACCAGGTTCGGTTCGGCCAGAATTTTGGCGCTGCCGTTGGTGGCGACGGCGTTAAGGAACAGGTTGAAGCTGTCTTCGTCGAAAATGCCTCGCAGAAGCATATTGCTTCCCGGAGTCATCGCCGAGGCAAAGGCGAAGTCGCCCACCGAGAAGTCGAAGTTCACGCCGAGTTGACGCGCGGCCGACCTTTTGAGTTCGGCGATGCGGACTTTCAGCATCACCTGCTTCTCACCCGGCACGCGCAGCATGTCGATGAGAGTCGACTCGGGCAATTCGAGCGCGTCGGGAAACGGATCGGCGACGGCGCCGCGAGTCACAGGGTTGACGTTATTCAGAAACGTTCCGCCCGCATTGCCGCGCTGAGACAGAACCGCCATGATCTGAACGGCTTCTTCCTCATCGCGGGCTTCGCCGCGGACGATGACTTTATCGGCGATGGGAATAAGCTGAATTTTGCTGTCCGGGAACATGGCGTTAATCATCTTCTGCAATTCGCCATATTCGAGCCGGCGTCGATCTTCGACCGAATTGTCTTTGGTGACGTTCACGGTCAGATTGATGAGCCGCGCTTGTTCGGGAGTTCCCAACCACAACGTCATGGAGGTGGTTCCCGTTTCTTTACCGATGACCTCGACTTCGCGAGAGCCGAAGGCGACGAACTCGATGATGTTGGGGTCGGCAACGGCGACGCGGAAGATGTCCTGCTTCATCTTCATGATTTTCGAGCGTCGCAGCGTCACTTGAAGTTCGGCTTCCGATTCGTAGATTTCATCGACGAGGTCGGTCACCTTAGTTCGTAATTCTGCGGAAGCCTGGGGCGATTCTGCTCGCCCTTGAGCATTTGCCGCGTTGTCTGCCGCTGTGAAACCCAGAGCCAAGGTCGCAAGAAGAGACCCTGCCTGGAGCGGTAGACGTAACGTCCATTTAAAATTCATTTTACGTCTCCATACGTGTCTGGGTGCTCGCAGCCTCGACTATGTGTCGCTCATACGCCGTCCACGGCGCGAGTCGGGGAACAACGGACCATGTTCTGACTGCTGTGAAACTTTATCGGTTGTTTTAATCATCCGTATTCAACGGAATTGGCGAATGTTTCGGTCGATGGGGCAAAACCGCATAATTCGGTTGTAAGGTTTAAATCGTAGTGAATGACGGAAAACGCCGTATAATCCGATAACAAGGGAACTTGCAGATACGCAAACCGGCCGGCATCGTTACCGGTATGCAAAAAATGTTAAACTCTGCGTTTCGTAGAGGTTGTACGCAACGTAACAGATGCAACGCCATGCATGGATTTTCGCGTCTTACAGATTGTGATTCATGTAGGCTTTCAGGCCCGCGGAACCCGACATTATTGGTAGAGGCCGACGACAGACACCTTTAAAGCAGTCCACAGTCCGTTGCCACCCATCGTCGAGCGAGATCCAGGCGGCGAAACCGCGCCGGCGTTACCCTCGGTAACCGCAACGATGATGACAACGATCTTTCACCGCCTGTACGCGAATACGTTTTTATTACAATCCGTTTCACAACCCTCTGGCCTTCGGCGCTCTCGCGAGAGATTGCGAGTCGAATCCGCCGCCAACCGGGTTCCTGAAACCAATTCCAAGCGTCCTTCCTTCGAGGACGGATCCGATATGGGGGAAATGATGAAAGCCAGCCGCATTCTTTACATGAGTTTTTGCATCGTCCCGCTCGTGGCCGCGTTTGCCCATGCGGAAGACATTGCCGCCGCGCCCGCGGCTCCAACCACCGCCGATACCGTCGCCGTCAATGACTCCGCCGCGACGGCGACACCGGATGGTACGGTCGACGGCAAGGTTGACGGTACGGTTAAGGGCACGGTCGCCGACTGCGATGCCGAATGCGTCGATTGCTGCGAATGTTTTAGACGATTGTGGGGCCGCTGGCGCTGCCGCGACGGTTGCGGACGGATCTGCTGGACGACGACCGGCGACATGTATCCGCACTACCCGTATTATCCGCGTTATCACGGCTACTACTATTACCGCCCGTACAACTACATTCACGTTCTGGAACACCAGTATCAGGCGCTGTCGTTAGGCGGGGATCCTCGTGCGCCGTACCAGAACCGTCAATTCGAACGGGTCTACGAGCGACATGCCGCCGCTCGTTACGAAGAGACCGACAACTCGACCTACTTCATTCCGTTAATGCATCGCGCTTCGGAACCGCTGCCCGATCTGCAGGACATTCTCGAAACCGCGCCGTAAGGGCGTCTGCCGCCATTCTGGGCCGGGCCGTTCGAACCGACGAAATGCATAGAGGCCCTACCGTCGAAAAGTAAAGAACGCAAAATGAAAGACAGGCTGTGGAGATCGCTCCACAGCCTGTCTTCGCTTAAATGGATGTTGAGTCGGTCTCCTTCGGCGTGTCAACCGCGCGGGCCTCGATGCTACAACTCAAACGGCGCGATCGAGCTTACGGCTTGATCGAAACGACGTTCACCAGCCGCGGCTCTCCAATCCCGTTACACGGGAATAAGGCGAACGCATCGCCGGTGACGTTGTAGGGGCCGATCGAAGAACCCCCTCCAAGATCGCCCAACAGACCGGTGAGGGGAATCGTGTTCGTCCCGTGAATTCGCACGCCGAAGTTTCCCTGACCTAGAATCGCTCCGCCGGGACCGACCTGATCGGTGTCGGCCCCGAAGACCAGCCGTCGGCTGCGCTCAAAATCGTTGGTTGTAAACGAGATCGACAACGACTGCGTCGATCCGCTCGTGGGCGTGAAGACGGTGACTCCCGCAACCTGCAATTCGGGAGAAGTCGGCAGCGCTCCGGAGGTGGAGAGTTCCGGTCCCCAGCCGCCGTTGACGTCGTTGACGAGGTCGATCGCTCCATCGTCGAGATCGAAGTGAGCGTCCCCTTCCAGATCCGGAGAAACGTCGAACACCACGGAGACGATCGGCGAAGCTCCCACGTTTGACGAATTCAAGTAGGTCACTTCGAATGCCGCCGGTTCCATAAACGTCGTCGAGGAGTCAGTCTTGATTTCGACGCGGATGTCGACGTCGTCGCCGCTCACGTCCGTCGTGTTGATGGTCGACCGCGCAATGATCGGACTGATCAGCCCCGGAATGGTATTGATGATGGTCCCGTCGGCGAGGGTAATCGTCACATTGGTGATGCCGGCGAAGTCCCCCCCTTTATCCGAGATGTCTTCGATCGTGAATCCGCCGCATCCCGGTTCGATGCTCGAATCGAATTCGAATCCTCCGCCGGAAACCGACCGCAAAACGCCCAACACGACATAGCCATCGGGGCTGTCGTTGTCGTTGACGTCGCCGTTCCCGTCATTATTGTCGGGGATGACGACGACGTTTCCGATCGCGGTATTCGACTGAACCAACTCCACCCCGCGATTTCGCGCCGCCAGGCGATCGGCCGCGTTGTTCGGACTCTCTCCCCACGCCTTCACCGCCGCGAGGGCTCCGGCTTCGTACGCTTTTTGCGTTTCGAACGCGGCAAGCCAGAGGTTCCCGGCGTTGAACATCACCACAAATGCCGTAATCAGCACCGGAACCGCCAGCAAAATCCAGACGGTGGCAATGCCGCGGCGTGAATGTCCGGCACCCACGGCTTGCGAACGGTTTGTGCGAACTCGACGACTGGCTTGCATGCATCCATCCTCTAGGACTTCCGTCGAAGAGAGCCGTCCCTCTTCGCATTAAATCATTTTCAGTTTTGATTCCGATCAGATTCTCGATCCGATTCAACGACGATGAGTTCCACGGCGACGGCTATTCGTGCGGAAACGTCGTCGTAAAGACCGCCGAGCGGTCCCCCAGTGAAAATCCGAACGAACTCAACAGATCGGGGGACAGATCCGTAAAATCGACGCAGACCGTGATGCGGACGGAATCCGGCGGCAAGGCGGGAACGACGGGATCTGGACAATTTCCCAAAGAATCGACTCCTCCCCCTCCGACGTTATGCCGCAACGTCACGCCCGAAACATTTCCGAAACCGGCGACGTCGAAGTGCGTGTTGACGGCCGTCTCGACGCTCGTACGGACCGCCGCCGTGTTTCCGGAGTTGAGTCCGGCTGTTTCCGCGGCGATCTTGGCTCCGAAGGCGCTCGCCGAGGAGACGTGTTTTTGTCCGTGTTGAATCAGCCCGAATTCGATTACCGCCAGCGCGAGAATCATGAGGGCGGGCAGGGTGATGATCAATTCAAAAATGACCGCCCCGCGCCGCCGAGCGAAACCGGAGCGAAGGCGTGCGGGCCAGATTGTTCGAGCGGGCGTCCGACGATGATGCGGCATCGCGGGACGTAACTTGCCATTCATTCGGACTTCTTCCTGTCTTGCAGCGTCCGGGTCATCAGCAGGGGCCTTAAGCAGAAGCGTAATCTCAGGCTCGTACTGCTAGCAGAATTCATGCCAAGCGACGGGAATCAAGGGATGAGGGATGAGTCAGAATTCTTTGTGGTCACCCGACGTGTCAGCGAGGGGGGTCGCGAGCTGGCTCTGGATTCTCGCCCTCCGCGGTGGGACGAGCCCGGCATGGCGTTTGCCTTTCGTGATGTTCAAGACTCGAAACGCCGCTTAACAGTTCCCTTTTTGCCACAATGGCTTACGTTGTGACCACCATTGTTGCAAAAAGGCGACCCGACTGACTCGCGGAAGGAAACAACTTTTTGATGCCAGTGCCCGAAAGCCATTATTTGCCGGTGACCGATCCCGCCTTGCGCGTTCCACCTTTGCGGGATCGCGACGGGACGATGTCCCTCCGCGAACGCAAGACCCATTTGCTGCTCTTATGGACCACGGCCTCGCTTTTCTGCTGTGGTTTGACGATCGCCGATCCCGATTTGTGGGGGCATACGTTGTACGGCATGCGGTCGATTGAGCAGGGGGTGCTCACCGAAAAAAACGATCCGTTCTCGTATACCGTTCCGCAAGCCGCATGGGTGAATCACGAATGGCTGACCGAGTACCAGATCGGCTGGCTCTGGAGTCACTTCGGGAACACCGGCCTGTGGTGGTGGCGGAACGTCTGGGTGTTGCTCGTCTTCGTGACTGCGGCGTGGATGTTTCGCCGGGCTCAAGCGAGCGTCGCCGCCGCCGCCGTGTTGTGGCTGTTTAATGCCGAGACGTTATCGCAGTTTGTGGTCTTTATCCGGCCTCAATTAGCAACTTATGGCCTGTTCGCCCTCACGCTGGCGATTCTGCGATCCGAATGGAACCAAAAATCCCGGCGGATCTGGTTTCTCCCCGCGATCATGATGTTCTGGGTCAATCTGCACGGCGGGTTTCTCGCCGGCGTGGCGATGCAGGGACTGTTCCTGGCGGCAACATGTCTGCGGTGCTGGCGGCTTAAATCATTCCAACACGAGGGATTAACTCCCGCTCGCATGACGGCGGTCTTCGCAATCTCCGGAGCGGCGACGCTCGTGAATCCCTACGGATTCACGATGCACCAGATGTTGTGGTATCACCTCGGGACCGAACAGTTCGTCCGCGAATGGCAGCCGTTGTGGACCGCGCAACAGTCGGCGGTGTATTACGCTCCCTATTTATTGTTGGCGCTCGCGGCCCTCGGTTACCGCCGCTGGCAAGGGATCGATCTTCTGGTGACGGCCGTCGTTTGTTACGAGGCGATCAGCCACATTCGTCACACGGCGTTACTCGCGATTACGATTATGGTTTTGTTCCCAGGGCCGATGACCGAGGGACTCAGGCGCTGCTTCGCGATTCTGCACCGGCAATGGGCCGGCGAACATCGGCGGGCCGTTCGTGCCGTCGCCGTCGCTTGCGGTATCGCGATTCTCATCGGCGTGCAGGTTTCCGGGTCGATCCGCATGTGGCAGAGCGGCATGAAGCCCTGGGATATCGCCGTCGAAACCAGCGGCGACGTTCCAGGCGTCCCTCTCAAGGCGATTCGTTTGATTCAACAACTCGGGATCAAGGGGAACCTCGTCACCGATTACGGCTGGGCTCAATTCGTGATCTGGCATCTGTATCCCGAGACGAAAATCGCATTCGATGGACGGTATCGCACGGTCTACCCGCCGCAGTTGGAACGGGAGTTTATCGAATTTCAGATCGCGCATGTGCTCAAGCCCGAAACGACGCCGATTCTCGATGAGTACCAGACCGAAATCGCCTTGATTTCCACGGTTCGCGGGCCGTGCGCTTATCTCGACGGGCGAGACGACTGGGTCCGGTTGTACCAGGACGAACAAGTCTCGCTGTATCTGCGAAAACTCCCGAAATTCGAGGCGATTATCGAGCGGGCGTTGCATGCCGAGAATCATGCCGTCGCCACGCCGCCGGTCTGGGATCGCTTTCCGGGGGCGGCTCAAAACCGCAATTCGTCGGCCCGTGTGGCGGTGGTTTCCACCCGTTAACAGATGCCATTTCGGCGCAAAGTCAGGGTGGATTGGGGATTCGGGGATGGGCGTTTGGGAATGGATCAAATCGCGCCAAACTCGCCTCTCAACCGTCACTCGCGCGCTCTCACACGTCTTTCGTCGCCACTAAAGCAGCATTTTGCGCGCGTTTGCGCATGGTTTACGCATTCGTGAACGTCGATGTTGACACGACTTGCGCCTGTCGGGATACGCTTCGCGAGTGGCGGATCAGTCCAGGAATTGGGATTCGCGTTTGGGAATGGGAGCGGTTCCAGGTACGAACTGGACAGTCGTGTCGCCGAATGCCGGTTTGTCCCGCACATCCTTCGGCACACGATATGCGTACCGATACCACCTTCGGACATATAAGGTCTATCAATCCATTTCCATTTGACTCTGACAAAAGGAACTCGACTGTGCTGAAGAAGCTGAAAGCCACTTCGCAACGACTGCGAAACCGAATCCGAGGAGCGGTGTTCGTCGAATACCTGCTGCTCGTGACGCTGGTCGGTATCGGGGTCATTGTGGGATTAGCGACGCTGCGCGGTGCTTTAGTCAACGAGCTAAACGATTTGGCCAACGCCATCAACGCTCTGAACTTCTAAATTCGTCGCGCCGCGAGCATCATATTTTTTGACGCCGTTTGCGGCGATTTCTGCCGCGGCGGAATGCGTCAAGGGAATGATAACCTTTTGCGACAGCGGTGTATCCGTTGGTTAACAACCGCTGCGCGAACGGTGTCGGTTTTTTTTCTCGAAACCGGCGTGCGATTTTGCGAATGAAGAATGATCGCAACGCCGAAACCACGCCACTCTCTCATACGCACATTTCTTCGGAAGCCTTCATGAGACGTCTCCGGCACAGGTCTGACGCATACGCAACAGGGGGAGGCAAGAACTCCCGCCGCTGCCGGGTTCCGCAAACTCGCCGGGGTGTGGAAACGCTCGAAGCGTTGATCGCCTTTCCCGTGCTGATCGTGGCGACCATCGGTGCGCTGGAATTCGCCCTCATCATGGCGGTGCAGCAAACGGTCACGTCCGCGGCGATTGCGGGAGTCAAGGTCGCTGCGAAACTCGACGGCGGCGACATCGACGACGTCACCGACAAAGTCAATGAATTTCTGGCACTTCACGGCGTGCAGGCGACAAGCGGCGGGGACGCCGTCGTCCAGCGCGAAGCCGGTTTGGGGGACGTCTCGCAAACCAGTCCCAACCCGAACGACACCGGAATCAGCTTCACTCCCTTCGGTCCCGCGCTCGCGTCGCTCGCCGATAACGAAATCCGCGTGACGGTCTGCGTCAAATTCACCAACGGCGACGGCAAGCCTGTTCCCGATTGGCTTGGCGTCTTCGGATTTTCGCTGGGCGACCGTTACTTCCAGGCCAGCTCGCTGGCGCAATTGGAATAACCGCCGCGCCGCATCTGCGACTCTGTTCTCGTGTGGAATCGGAGTTGGTCTTCATCCGAATGACATCCTCGGATACGATCCTCATCGCGCCGTTCCACTTTCGTTCTCGTGGGACGTGCCGATACTCAAAGTGCACGATGATCGATTTCTCACGAAAGCCGAAGGCCGTTTGCATATGTCGCACGATTTGAACTGGGTGGGAGCCGGCTTGCTGGCCAGTCTGCTGATTTTCGGGGTGATTCAGTTGTTGATGAGTCGGCAGCATGCGCGGCACCATCACACCGCCCGAAAGCAATTTCCCGAGATGCTCGATTTGCTCGTACAGTCACTTAAAGGAGGGGCCGACCTGCCGACCGCGCTGGGCGTTGTCGCCGAGATGGGGCTCAGCCCCGGCAATCGGGCGTTCGCTCACTGCCGCGATCGGATCGTCGCGGGCGTGCCGGTCGCCGAAGCGTTGCCGCTACTCGACGACGGTTGCTCCTGGTTCGCGATCAACTATCTCACGGCGGTGTTAGAGACAAAACCGCATGATCCGGAACACATTCGACAATCGCTCATTCGCATGGAGCAGCTCAATCGTCACGCGGCGTTGATCGCCGCCGAGATCGATCATCGGTTCGCCTCGATTCAAACGACGTCGATCGCCGTGTTTGTGCTGGTTCCCGTGATAGCCGTTTTGCTGATGGCGTTCTCGCCGTGGTATCAAAAAAATCTGGAACATCACGTCGCCGGACAAATCTTGCTGTTCGGAGCCGTCCTGTTATACGCTATCGGCGGCTTCTGGCTGTTTTCGTTATGGAATCGCCAAAAACAAATTCGCCACACCTGGCAGGACGAGAACAGAGAGACGACGGCAACATCGAATTGAGTCGAAGCGGAACATGATTTGATGAAAGATCTCATTCGCGACACGCTGATCTGGTTTGGCGGCTTCATCGCCGTTGCGCTCGGTCTGTTGATCGCCGCCCGGAAGTTGACGCAGCGGTCGCGGACGTTCGAGCGGACATTCAAGACGTTGAAATCGGACGCGTCGGCCGCTCCCGCCGTCATCGAACAAGCGGGCCGCTTCAGCACGGGGCTGCCGGAGCTTTTTCAATCTTTCGCGAACGCCGGCGAAAGGAAGAAAAACGAGCGCAACGCCGACCTGATGCCGCAAAGCTACGTCCACGGCAATCTGACGACGGCGCTCACCGTCGTTGTTTGCGGATCGCTCGCCGGGGGAGTGATGTGGTCGCTTACCGCCGAACCGCGGTCCTGGCTCGGCGTTATGATCGGGCTCTTCATCGCCACGATTACGGCGGGAATCGGTATGTGGTTGAACACCCGCCGCACGACGGCGACGACCCCCGGATTGAATCGCACGTGGTCCGACGTGCTCGAACTCCTTGCCCTTCGCTGGAGCGGCGCCGGTCCGCAAGATGAAATGTTCGGTCAGGCGGCGCGGTCGATCGAACCGCGCGACGCCAAACTCGCCGCATTCGTGATAACGTCGGCTGCGATGCCGTTCGACGAGTCTCCCTGGAGAAACGCGTTGATGCGCTATCAGGCTTCGCCCTGGCCGGAATCAACTGCCGGGCAGGTTCAATGGTTTCTCGAAACCTCGTGCCGGATTCGATTGCATCTGGCGAATGCCTTGCGGCACGACGCCGACGTCGTCGCGATAAAGATGAAGTACGCCATCTGGATGTTTCTCGCACCGTCGCTGTATCTCATCCTGCTCACTCCCCCAGGCGTGGAAATGGCGTCGTTTTTCAGGTCGCGCCCCGCGGACAGCCGACCGCTTCCGGCGGAGGAAGGATCCGAAATACCCCAACCGGCGCTCGCCATTCCCGACGATGAGCCGACGGACGGCGAGTCGGTTCCCTGAGCGATGTTCGTCAACGATGCAGCCACGAGGAAGGAATCGCACACATGACGGCGTTCGATGGTGACGTCCCGCCCGCCGTCGGCACGCGCCCATTGCGTGCGCCGCAGCAACCGTCGAATGGTGATGCGGCCATCCGCACGAAAATTGCGGGGACGTTGTTGCTCGCCGCTCCCGGAGCGATGTTGTGGTCGCTTGATGAGGGCTGGGGGCATCGATTCGCCGAGCGTCTCTCGTCGTTGGCGCTCGCCATTGCGATGACGTTAGCCGTGCTGGGTCTCGGTCAGCGGATCGTGACGCGGTGTCGGTGGAGCCGCGGTCATCGCCTCGAACAGTTAGGACTGGCGTTCGCGCTGGGGTGGAGCGTAATGACTTCGGTTCTGCTGGTGATGGCGACGTTGCATGCGTTTCGTCTCGAGGTCTTTGGGCCTTTCATGATCGTGGCTTACCTGTGGTGGGGATGCGGTTGCGACGGATCTCACAATGGCTGGTCGGCGTTGATGCAGTTTCAGGGCCGGCGCCGTGTGCGGCTCTATCTGCGAAAGCGATACCGCTGGGTGTCGGGAGCGATGACTCTGTTGTTGATCGCGGCGGCGTGCTGCTGGGCCGCGGGGCCGGTGTGGGATTGGGATTCGGAGATGTATCATCTGCCGAACGCGCGGTTTTTTCTCGCTCATGACGGTCTCGCCGTGTCGACGGAGAACGAGTTTCACAATCTCTCCGGCCAGGCGTATTTGTGGTATGCGATCCCGCTGCAATTCGATCTCGAAACGGCGCCGGCGTTGTGGATGTGGCTGTGCACCGTGGCGACGTCGTTGTTAGCGGGCGGGTTCGCCGCGCGGTGGGTCGGCCCGCGGACCGGACTGTGGACGCCGCTGATTTACTGGTCGGGAGCGCTGGTCACCGCCGTGGCCACGACCGCGCGGACGGAACCGGCCGTCAGCCTGCTGCTGTTGGCGGCGGTTGTGATTCTCACGCCGATCCTGAGAGGAAAAGAGAAATGGACGCGGTCTTCGATTCTCGCCGCGGGGCTATTGATCGGCAGCGCGGCGGGGGTCAAATATCAAGGACTGTTCGCGTGGCCGATTCTCGCGCTGTGGATGGGTTTTTCCGTCGTGCGAAGGCCCGCTTTGAGAAATGCCCCGTCGTTCGTCGCGCTGATTTCAATCTGGTGCGTCGCGCTGACGATCACGTCGCCGTGGTGGGTTAAGAATTGGCAGGCGTTCGGCAATCCGCTGTACCCGGCGATGAGTTCGGCGAGCGAAACCGCGGCGGCCGATGCTTCGTCGCAGGCGCGATATGGACCGTCGCATCAGACGCGTTCGTTTCCCGGTCCGCTGACGATGGCTCGCGAGTTCGCGCTGATGTTCGTCAATCCGAATCGTCTGGACGGACCGCCGGGGCATTTTCCTCATTATCTGATTCTGCTGATGCCCGGTTTATTCGCACTGCGAAAACATCCGTTTGTCGCCGGCTGCGTGTTGTGGGGCTGTGCGTATTACCTGCTGTCGTTTTCGCTGGTCGCCATGCCGCGGTATTTGTTCCCGATTTTTCCGCTGTGGAGCATCGGCGTGGCGTATATTTTTTCGGAATGCGAGTCGCGATACCGGCTGACGGTTTTCTTTCCGGGACTGTTATTCTTTTCGACGCTGTTCGTGCTGGTGATGCCGGCGCGGCTGCTGCGCACCCCGATGCTGGCGGAGTACCTCGTCGGCAAGACGGACGAAAAGCCGTTGCTGCGGCATATCGCACATGGGTTTCACGAGACGATCGATTGGATCAACCGCGAGACGCCGGAGGGTTCGCGCATTTTGATGTGCTGGGACGCGCGGATCTTTCGTCTCGATCGCGAGGCGACCATCGATCCGCTACGAACGACATGGAGCCGGCTCTGGTCGGAAGGGCGTACGGCTCCCGAGGAAGTGCGGACCTATCTTCAGGCGCAGGGGTACGACTACGTCTTCGTGAATGAAGGTTCGCTGCGCTACAACGTGTCGGTGACGGGTCACGTCGCCGCCGAGGCGCTGACGGCGTTTGAAGCGGAGCGCGACCGTCTTGTCCCCGGCGTATTGACGCCGGTGCATCACTCTGGTTCGGTCATCGTGTACCGCGTGGTGAGCGATTTTTGAGTAGACGTAGCTGCCGCGCTGCCCCACTGTCTGACTTCGTTGAGAACGCGGCTGTCATTCCGCACGAAACGAGAATGAGCGGCGGGGTTCACCCCCGCCGCTCGACCTGATCAACGTCGATGGATCCGTCCCCAAAACCAGGCGGCGACGACGATCGACAGTGCGACGGCTGTATAATCGCCCAGCGTCGCCGTCTGCCAGTAACCGAACAGCGTTTCAAATAGAGCATCAATCCGATGGCTCATCTCAGCGTCCCCCATGAATGCCGGTCAATTGCGACCCGATGCGAGGGGAAGTTTTTGCCATGCGCAATAACATCGAATCGCCCTCAGCCGGGTGACAATATGACGTCATGTTCGAAAGGCCGTCCCGGTGAAAAACAATCGCCGACCGCCAGACGGATCGAAGATTGTGCTTTGATTCAGCAGGATCGGAATCGAACAGGCATCAAACAACCGAACGTGTAAAGGCCCACGAAGATGCGATGGCGCAATCGCGCATTGAAATAGGACCGGCGCATCGCAGGACGCCCGCTGAGTCTCTCGGAAATTCGCTTCGGAGAACGTCATGCGGCTGCGCCATGCGTGAATTGCAGATCATCCGTCGAAGTTATTCTCTGTCATCGCCGCGTGATTTACGCAATAGATATGTATTTCAAACATAGATCATGCCAGCCGCGCCGTCAAAAAAATGCGGCCGGCTTTGAAGAAATTTCGGCGAAATGTTCGGCTCGGAATTTGACTTCGGCAAAACAAATGTCACCGCAGGTGATGCATGAGCAGTTGACAGACGATGCGGCCGGCTTGTTGCTGGCGCTGCTTACGGAGTTGCAGCGGAGTCACGTCGCCCGATGACGCCGGGAACCGGAATCGATGGACTTTCCCGCGCAGCGAATCGGCGGAGGAGGATTCCCGCCGCAGGGCGATGCCGACGAAGAAGAGGCCGTCCTGCCGGGCGGGAGCATCGGGGCCGAAATGCCCGGTGATTGAAGCGGCGACGTCGGCTTCGGGGGTCGCGCGTAACACGCCGAGCGCCATCGCTTCCGCAACGGCGTCGCTCACCGGGCCCGGACGAATCAACTTTTCTCGCGGCACATCGAGCCAGGCGTGCTTCGTTTCGTTGCGATACACGACCGCCGAGCCGCAGAAGTTCGCGGAGATGCCGGGGATTCTCGTCAGCCACGAGGCGATGAGCCCGCCGGTGCAGCTTTCGGTGAGCACCAGTTTCTTGTCGTGCCGTTTCAGCGATCGTGCCAATTGCCGGGCCGCGGTCGAGCCGGACGTTGTCGAAATCAGGTCGACGTGGGACATGGCGCGGTTGAACCGTTGAAATTATTTCTCGGGCGTCGAAGCAAGAACATCGAGCGGGACGAGCGGGATTTCCCGTTCCTGCTGCAATTTCTGTGCGGCCTCGTCGGGGGTGAAGTCGCTGTGGCACGAGGCCTTGTTTTCATCGGCTCCCATCGCCTTGCGGGTCTTGCCGGCGAGGCGATGGATTTCCTCGGGGTCGAGCACGCCGCGATGTTCGAGGATCGTCTGTTGTTCGGGCGAAAGCGCCTGCGTGACTTTCGCTTTCTTCCAGGCGTATTTTTCGTCTTTGCCCGAGGCGAATTCGACGATCTCTTTCGAGATGCGGACGCTGCACCAGTCGTGGCCG
>JBBECD010000145.1:0-22579 GCA_040881995.1 Planctomycetaceae bacterium | reverse complement strand
ATGGTTGGAATCCTGTCCCCGCCACTTTGAAAAAATCCCCTCGGCCGAATATTTGTCGGCCGTGGGCTTTTTCGTTTTCGCGGTGCCCCCTGCGAAGGGAAAACATCATTGCAGTTGGCATACGTTCATTTTAAAATGACGAAGTTGTCAACAATAACGCTTTGGGAGAACAACCATGGACATCGCCGGTGTGCGTGAAGCCTTGCATCGACAGCCGTTTGAACCGTTTTCGATCGCTCTGGCCGACGGTCGCAAGCTCTCCGTAAACCATCCCGATTTCGTCGCCTTGGGTCAGCGCCGCATCGTCGTCGTCGGTGAAGATGACGCGACGGCGATGATCGAACCGCTGTTGATCGTATCACTCGATTCGCTGCCGTCAAAACCGAAAGGCGCCAACGGGACGCATAAGAAGAAGCCGAAGGGGTGATGGCCACCCACAGGCTGCCGGATCTCGAAAGGTCACACTTCGTCGAGGTACATCTTTCGCAAACCGAAAGGAAGACAATTCTTGCGGCACATCAAGAGCAACCTTTCTATATCCGGCCCCGATTTCCCATCGAATTACCATTCATTTTTTGCCGAGAAATATGATATATTTGTAACCGTTGATAACTGGCGAAAACGAATGGCCAAACGCGGTTTGCTCTCTCCGAAGTGAAGGTCTGTCATGCTGAAAATCCTCGGATCGACGAAAAAAGTCTGTCACGGCTTGCCGCGGCGGGAGATGTTGCAGGCGGTGGGCGGCGGATTGCTCGGCGTCAACTGGTTTACCACGCAGCAGGCGCTCGCGGCGAATGCGCTGGCTCAGGAAGACCCGGCTCCCCTCGCGCGGGCCAAGTCGGTGATCTTTCTGTTTTTGTTCGGCGGGCCGTGCCAACTCGAAACTTTCGATCAAAAGCCGAACGCCCCCGACAGCATTCGCGGGCCGTACAAGCCGATCGCCTCGCGGACGCCGGGGCTGCTCATCAGCGAGAAGTTGCCGCAGTTGGCGAGCGTGTCGGATAAGTTTTGCGTCGTCCGCACGATGACGCATCAGCAGAACGATCACAACGCCTGCCATCTCATTCAGACCGGGCACAACATGCCTCCCGCGGAGCGCGGGGCGGCGAGAGTCGGGGCCGCCGAGAACGATTGGCCGGCGATGGGCTCGGTCGTGCAGTATCTCGACGAGCACGATCCCTCCAGACAAAAAAGTTCGCTGCCGAGTTACCTCTACGTTCCCAATCGGCTCGGGCACATTCAGGGATACGACCGCCTCGGCCAATACGGCGGCTGGCTCGGTAAATCGTACAACGCCCTCGCGACCGATATCCGCAAAAAAGACAAGGACGATAACCCGTACGCCCGCCCTTGCAGCGATGAGGAGCTCGATTTTCGGTTGAAGGGTTTATCCGACGACCCCGCGCTCACGCTCGATCGGCTTGATCGCCGCTGGTCGCTGCTGGAACAGTTCGATACGCAGTTGACGAAGGGGAATCAACAACAGAAGCATGAGTACGACGACGTTCGCCAGCGGGCGTGGGATCTCGTCTCGTCGACGGACATCCGCTCGGCGTTCGACATCCGGCAAGAGTCGGCGTCGCTCCGCGACCGTTACGGCCGGCATCTGTTCGGGCAGTCGGCGCTGCTCGGTCGCCGGTTGATTGAGGCGGGAGCCCGCTTCGTCACCGTGCTCTGGGATTGCCCCAACGGCTACAGTTGGGACAGCCACGGCCACAACAACGAGGTCAACGATTATCTGCTCCCCGGGTTGGATCAGACGTTCTCGGCTTTATTAACCGATCTCGAAGACCGCGGCCTGCTCGATGAGACGCTGATCGTCTGCATGGGCGAAATGGGCCGCACCCCGCGCGGCAACGCGAACTGGGGCCGCGACCACTGGGGTTTCTGTTTCCCCGCCGTCTTAGCCGGCGCGGGCATCAAGGGAGGCACGCTCTACGGCAGTTCGGACAAAGACGCCGCCTACCCGAAGGACAACCCCGTCAGCCCCGCCGACATGTCGGCAACGATCTTCCAGACGCTGGGGATCAACCCGAACTGGTACATGCGCGATGCGCAGAATCGCCCCGTGCCGCTGGTGGAGGGTGGTAAGCCGTTGGAGGGGTTGTTCGGGTGATGGGAGGTGAGTGTCCGATAGCTTGGGAATTGGCTCATGATGGTGTTTTGGCAGCGATCAAGCGGTACTAGACCATTGGTAGCGGATGAAATAATCCGGTGAATCGAGAATGCCATCCCAATAGAGATCGTCTTCATTCAAAACGACCATTTGCCAGTCGCATGGATCTGGGACATTGATATTAGCGAAGCGTTTTAGGTATTCACGAATTGAACTAAACCCAGCGAGATCTTGATAGGGGACTAATTTCCCGAGGTTAACTGAAGCGGATTCACCGGCAGAAGCGTGAGCAAACGATTGTAGGTCGTCGAATTGCTTTTGGGGCTGGAGTTGTTTCAAAGCAACATGAATCTCCAGCGATTCCTCCGATGAGGAGCTGTCGAATTCGAATTGGTCGAAGTAGAGCTTTCTCACGAATTCCCCCTACCACTTGATTGAGAAATGGAACCACATCTCTTTACCCCGTCTTAGCGAACTCGCCACTGACCTCACCAGCGGAGGCGTGACCTAATCTACCCACCCGGCGTCTCAATCAGTGCTCGAAGCCGATCCGCTAATTCCGCGGGATAGTATTGCAACCAACTTTCATCGATCAGCCCGACCTCCAGCAGGTCTCGCAATTGGGCACGATCCTTGTCTCTGTTCGCCGTCAGTTGAATTTGCACCAACGCTCGCAAATTGAGAACCTGGTATTCTTCGCCCGCTTCGGAATCCGTCACGGCGGGATTCGGCAATGGCTCGCCGGGCCGGACTGTTTCTCCGGCGAAAATGAGGTGAACTCCGTCTCGGGGCTTTCCGTCGGGGCCGTCCAAGAACACATCGATGCCGGCGAGACGCTGGTACGTGAATCCGGCGGCTGTCAGCGTGTCGCAGACCGCCTCGAAATCCTCCCGCCGCACGAGCAGATCGACGTCACTCGTGTTGCGCACTGCGGTGACGTCGACGCGCGAGACCCACAGGGCAATGGCGTTACCCCCGGCTACCGCGTAAGGAATCCCCGCGGCTTCAAGGGCAGCCGTCGCTCTGAGCAATCGCCGGCGGACCAACTCCACGGCTAACACCATTCGATCTAACGAAAATGGGTTCATAACAGGAACCATCATATCGCCGATTCGTGAGTTACCGCAAGCCGCCATTCACTTGGCCATTTCACTTCCGCCCAATCGCCATCAGCGAAGGCGCGCCTTCTTCTTTGCTGCGGGCTCTGCTTGTCACATACAACAGGTCTCCATTCGTTGCCGGCGAGCAGTAGAGTTCGGAACCCGTCGACGGGCGGAGTTTCCATCGCAACTCGCCGGTCTGCTGATTGATCGCGTACACCTGCCCTTCGCCGGTGGCGAAGTGGACGGCGTCGTGTTGGAGGACGGGGACCGAGTAGATCGCGCTGCGCCGGTCGGGATGATCGATTTCGAATCGCCAGCGCTCGCCGCCGTCCGTCTGGTCGACGCAATAGACATGCCCGTCGCAGGAGCCGAAATAGACATACTTGTCGTCGACCGTCCCGCCGGATTCGACGCGCAAGTTGGTCTCGAACTTCCAGAGTTGTTCTCCCGTTTGCTTGTCCAAACAGTAAAAGAACTTGTCCTGACTGCCGATAAACACGCGAGTTTCGGTGGCGACGGCGGTCCCTAAGATCCATCCCCCCGTTTGAAACGACCACAGCCGTTTCCCGTCGGCCGCATTGATGGCGATGACGCGGCATTGATCGAAGACGCTCAGAATAATCGTTTCGCCGTCGCTGGCCAGTGCCGAGGGCCTCGCCTGCGTATTGAAACCTCGAGCGCGATTCCCGTCGAAGCCCGGCGGGTCGGGCGGGGCGTCGGCCAGAAAATCGGACGTCCAACGCTGCTCGCCGGTCTTGGCATCGACCGCATAGAGCTTGCCGTCGTGACCCCCCACATAAACCAATCCGTGATTAGGCAGCGCAAGCGTCGGTCCATCGCAAACGGCGAGGCTGAAACTCCAAAGCCAGCGGCCGTCCGCGAGGTTGACGGCGGCGAGTCCTTTATCGGACGTAAAGTAAACACGCGCACTATCGCTCGCCAGGCGATGGAAAATTCGCTTCCCGCCATGATGCGTCCAGACCTGTCGCCCATTGAAGCCGTCGTAGGCACGCACTTCGCCTTTGTCGGTGCCCACGATCACTAAGTCGTCGACAAAAAGTGGATTGTGAGGCTCGTTCTCAACGAACTCGGCGACGGCGGACCAGGAGACGACCGGCGTCATCTGTTCCTTCTCGTCCGCCGCCTGTTCCGCGGCACCGATGAAATGCGGCCCGTATCCGACGAAGAGGGCGAAAGCAAATAAGCAAAATCGCATGGCGTACATGAGGCCTTCCATTCGTCGTTGAAGGGACTACCGAGCCGGGTAAGCACCGGTGCGCATCGCCGGTGTCGCAGAGCGATAAGACGAATCAGATACTCTGCAATCATACGTTCTGGATGAGTTGGTTTTCCAGCTCAAACCGCGATGTCTGATCGTCGTTCGTCAAACCACCGTCCGCCGGCGATTCAGGTTTTCGATCGCAGCAAGAGCATCATCCGCAAAGCCGGCGGCGCGGAGGACGCCGGCCAGAAACGCCGATTTGGCTTCAACATAACCGTCGATGTCTTCGGCGTATTCGCGCGCCAGTCGCTTCTTGAGTTCGCCATATTCGCTTACTGCGAAGGGATGAGCACGCAGATAATCGCGGACGGCAAGATGATTAGCCAGCGCGGGAGTGCACTGCGGACAAACATAGAGATGATGCGGCGGCAAACCAGCCGGGTTGGTAAACGCTTCGCGCTGGGGGATTCCCAGATCTCCGCGATGAATATACCCGAGCGGAGCCAGTCGAGCGATGGCGGCCGCGACTTCGCCGTCGGGGACGACGACGTCCACATCGATAATCGGTTTGGCGACGAGTCCGGGGACTGAAGTGCTGCCGACGTGCTCGATCGCGATCGCGAAATCCGAGACGACGTTCCAGAGCGGTTGCCGCAACGACTCGAAGAGCAGGGGCCAGGTGGGGTCGTAGTCGAGGATGAGGATGTCGGTCATAAGGTTATTTTCGTCGGCGCTTGGTCGAAGATCGCTGCTGCCGCAGAACGATTCGCAGTGACGAACTCGGCTTCTGCAGGTTTACAGCTTCAAGGTCATTTTTGCAGCTAACGTCCACTTCTTGATATCATCAGTTTTCATCCCATCGCACCAGTCAACGAGGCGACACCTGTCGAAGAGAATTCCTGCGGAAACATTGTCCCCTTTCCAACGCGCCCGATCCGATGCCTCGGCGATAAAGAACATCCGAATCGGATTCACCAAGATTGGAACTTGCATCCATCGCTTTATAAATGTTTCTGGCTGCAATTGTGTGGTTGTATCGCGCCAGTTAGACCCCGTCTTACATTGTCCGAATACGATCAACTGGCCAGGCAGCCGGTCCGAAAACGGGATCCATCCGACGGTGTCCAATTTGTCGTCGTTTGCTTGGGTCAACGTGCCATCTAAGTTGCGGAATCCAGATCCTTCACCGAGTTCACTGCATAGCCCATTTACTTTGTTCTCGAAGGTATCCGCTAGAGCCGTTCCGAATACAACCGTCTTTGCCCTCGTCGTCCCTAAATAGTTTTTCAATGCATGCGCGGATAGCAGTTCCATGAGCTTCGTTCCATCGAGTTCCGCGTGAACGCGGTTGTCTTTCATATTCAGGCGTGTGCTGAGTAAAAGGTATAAGTAAATGATGGATGGCGATACGTCTTGCGCATCGTCTATTAACCGAAGTACGCTTCCTGCCATTTCAAGGCGGAAGGGATATCCACTTCCACACGCCGTCGCTCGGCGCTCAATTTCATTCATGACCTCATCGAGCGTTTCTGCATTTTCATCGTCGTCATCAGTGCATCCGACGTTGCTGTCATTGTCGTCAACTCGCCCAAGGCATGCGACAATCTCTCGCGCCGAAGTGCTTCCCCTAAGCCAACACAATAGTTCGGCAAAATCGGCCAATTCACGAGTGTCAGCCTGAGGAGATGGTGTATTCGGTAGTTTGAACACAGAACTATTCCTCCGTCACACGTTTCTTCTTACCTGGGTTGCGTTTTCGGTCCATCTCGCTGTATATATCGTCGGCCATTTCGGCGATGGTTCCCGCAATGCGCAAGAGAGCCTCCGATTTGTCATACCCCCCCGTAAGATGCCCGCGGGCAGTAGTTAAGTCCCGTTTTGCCGCGAGCAGGGCCTCCTCAAAAACGGAGGAAGCGGGGCGACTTATCTCAAAAGCTTTCGCGAGATCGGTTCCTGAACGCAAGGCCGCTACGGCCTCACGATCTTTCAGGACTGCATCAAGTTGTCTAAGGTGCGGATTCTGGGATTCGACGACGGGTGGCGTATTTGTTTTCTTGTTGCCGTACAGCCAAACGCACAGCTCACCAAGTTCCTTAAGCTTGGCTTTCGGGACTGGGTTAATCGATTCCGCATTTTCAGACGCTAATGAAATGAACGAACCAATTCCGTCATAATCCAAACCGGTGTAGAGATGAGAGAAGGCGAATCGCTGGCGGAACCGGTCGTCTCGATCATAGACTTTCATTCGTTCGGCTTGTTCAAGGACCATCAGACCACGGTAAAGACGCTGAACAGTCTTGTGTCGGTCGCCAATCTGGTTTGCGATGTTCTCCAGGGAAATTTGAAATGTCCTGTGGACTTCGGCGATATATGCGGCTTTGGCATAACTGCTCCACTTTGCAGGTCCATTCACATGCTTAAAGCCCAAATAGCGCCAAGCCTCTTCTCGGTTCGTATGGATAACCGGGAGGATTTCCAGAGACTGTAATTGCTTTTTTGCAAGGATCGGAACATTCCACCCTTTTTTCTGTGCGACGGTAGGATTAACAAGTGCCTTTAAAGCAGCGAGTCGCCTATTTCCTTCAATGACGACGTATTTTCCCTTCTCTTGTGCGACGATCAACGGCTCATGAGAAAAATAACCGCTCGCAGCTATTGACTGTACTAATTCCTGCACGTCCATTGCTTCCCAGAGAACAGAAAGGATATCCTCATCAGTCGACGACGGTGTAATGTCGTATTCCGCCAATCGCGGATTCTGACGATCGAATTGCAGATCCGTCAACGGCAGCTTGTCTGGTTTCGTACTAGGAACCATAGTTGCCTCCTCAGGCAATTTCCTGTAATAGGCGTCTGGTCCCACCGATTCGGCATGATCTTGGAACTGCCAAATTTTCGGGGGCAATAATTAGTTCATATGCTTCCCGCTTCTCCTGGAGCGTGTAACGAATGGGTAATGCCCGGATTTTGTATGACTTGTAAAGAAGTTGGATTAAGTCGCTATCATCATACGACATTAGCCACGGAAGCGTTCGTTGTGCGTCCATGTATGTGGCGAGACTTCGGTGGTCGTCCGCTTGATATGCATTTAAGTAAAGACGTTTACCTTTATTCACATATGGTGGATCGAGGTAAACAAAAACACGATTTCTGCCACGACCTCGCGGCAATGCGATTCTCAGGAACTTAATCGCATCCTGACACGAAATATGAATATTTTTGCGATAACGGCTAAGGCGTAGAATGCGTTCCGAGAGTTTTTCCCGATTGAATCGCACGTCGAGTCGCCAGTTTCCGGTTTGTCCGTACCCGCCGATCGGTCCGGAGCCGGTGAGTACTCCTGACCTGTTACAGCGGTTCATATAAAATGCAGCGAAGCCTACCTCGAACAAAGAGTGTTGGCGGGGCCGCAAGCAGATAGCGTGCTGCCGTTTCCACTCGTCCACGGTGATCGGTATGACCGACATGAGCTTGACGAAGCGATTCGTACAATTGAGAACCGCACGCCAAAATGCATAAACCCGAACATCAGCATCATTGAGGAATAACCTCGACACGACACCGTCGGTTAACAGTGCCAATGCGGCACCCGCACCTCCTGCAAATGGCTCATAGTACTCACAATCTCGAAGGCTATTAAGGTCGATGGTGTCTGTTAGAAATTCCGCTAAAGCTGTTTTTCCACCAGGATACCGAAGAGGGCTGACGTATCTCATGCGTCAAACTCCTCCATCGTCGAATTGCGCTGGTTCGTTCATAATCAAGTTCTTTGGTCCTCCATCGGCGGATAACGGAAACAAGGCCGAGGCAACTGGAATTGTCTGGATCAATCTTAACTGCTTGCCACCGCACGTTATCTATCACTGTGTCAGACGGAGACTTAGCAACAATACGGAATGTCGGACTTTCCTCCTAAGGTCACATTGTCGAATAATTGATTCGATCATTCAAGTCAATATGATCAAGCCGATTAGCGAGTAGTCGGGCCAGCGTAAAAAGCGGCCCGCATTGCGAGCAATGGCGCCCAATCCGACCCCCACTCCACAACGCAGCTTGCCCCAAAACAGACGTTTCCCTAGAATACAAGCCTCGTCTGTGTCTGTTTCTGCGTACCATTTTCTTGTGACGACGTCGCCGGGCGGTTTTCATCAACCTGTTATCAGAATTTGAGTTCGGATGAAGCGTGTCGCCGTGTTGGGTTCCACCGGGTCGATTGGCGTCAGTTGCCTGGATGTGCTCGCTGCGCATTCCGACAAACTCGCGCTGGCGGCGGTGTCGGCTCATCGGAAATGGGAAGCGCTCGTCGAACAGGTGCGTCAATTTTCGCCCCGCTGGGCCGTTTTGAGTGATCCGGACGGTCGTTCTCACGTTGAACAGGCACCGGCGACCGGACGGACCGAATGGCGATTTGGGGCTGAGGCCCTCGTCGAGATTGCCAGCCATCCCGACGTTGACGTCGTGGTCAGCGGGATTGTCGGTGCGGCGGGGCTGCACAGCACCTGGGCGGCGGTCGAATGCGGCAAGCAGGTGGCCCTCGCGAATAAAGAGACGTTGGTGGTTGCCGGGCCGCTCATCATGAATCTCGCCCGAAACAGCGGAGCGGTGATTTTGCCGGTCGACAGCGAACATAATGCGATTTTCCAATGCCTGCGGTCGGGATCGCCGAAGGAAGTCCGGCGGGTCATTCTGACCGCGAGCGGCGGACCGTTTCGCGGCTGGTCGCGCGAACAATTTGAGGATATTACGCCGGAGCGGGCCTTGGCTCATCCCACGTGGGATATGGGCCCGAAAATCACGATCGATTCGGCGACGATGATGAATAAAGCTCTGGAAATCATCGAAGCGAAATGGCTGTTCGATCTCGCTCCCGAGCAGATCGAAGTCGTGGTGCATCCGCAGTCGATCGTGCATTCGATGGTCGAATTTGTGGACGGATCGGTCGTCGCCCAGCTTTCTCCCCCCGATATGAGATTGCCAATTCAGTATGCGTTAACATATCCTGAGCGGTGGGAAGGGGTCAGTCCCCGGCTGTCGTGGAGCGAATCCTGGCGGTTGGACTTCCAGCCCCCCGACCGGGAACTGTTCCCCGCTCTCGACCTGGGTTATGAAGTCGCTCGCCGAGGGGGGACTTGCGGGGCGGTGCTCAACGCGGCGAACGAAGTCGCCGTCGAGCGGTTTCTGCGCCGCGAATTGAAATTTACTGATATACCGCGTGCGTGTCGCGCGGTATTGGATGCGCACGAATTTGATCCGTCCCCGACACTCGACCGGCTCTGCCGGCTCGACGAATGGGCGCGGAAGGAGATGATGCAGTGGAATTAGTCTTGGGAACTCTCCTGGCCGTCTGGACCATGGGGGGGATTGTCGGCTTTTTGACCAACGTCTTGATCGCGGTCATCGGCCTCGGTTTCGTCATCTTCTTTCACGAGTTGGGGCACTTCGCCGTCGCCAAGTGGTGCGACGTCAACGTCGAACGCTTCAGCATCGGCTTCGGGCCGATCTTGTGGAGCTTCCGCAAAGGAGAGACCGAATACGCCCTCTCGGTCATTCCGTTCGGCGGCTACGTGAAAATGCTCGGGCAGGACGACGTCGACCCCAGCCAGCTCACCAGCGAAGAAATCGCTCTCGATCCCCGGGCTTATTCGGGGAAATCGGTCCCGCAGCGGATGGCGATCATCTCGGCGGGGGTGATCATGAACGTGATCACCGGGCTGCTCTTCGTCGTGACGGCGTTTGGTCTCGGCGTGACCACGTCCCCCAGCGTCGTCGGTTCCGTCAGCGTCGGCATGCCGGCGTGGAAAGCGGGCATTCAGTCCGGCGACCGCATTACCGTTATCAACGATCGCGAAGTTGTCACGTTCGGCGATATCACCCGCGGCGTGGCTTTGTCGAGCGGCATGCTCGACGTCGGCGGCATTCGCAAAAATGGCGAATCGTTTTCTCTCGAACTCGATCCCGACATTTCGGGCACGCGGCGGCTGATCGGCGTCAGCCCGTCGGCAAGCGTGAAACTCGGCGATATCAGCGATCCCAAATTCACGCCATACACCGAAGGAAGCGCCGCGGCGATGGCCGATCCGCCGTTTAAGCCGGGGGATATCATTCGCCAGGTGGGGGAGACTCCGGTCGAAGATTTCGCCCAGTTCGAGTCGATTCTCGCCGAGCGTCGCGACGAAACGCTTAAGATCCATGTGCAGCGAAAGGGGACGCAACCCGATCGTCTCGTGCCGATTAAAGTCGGTCCGACGCCGATGCGCCGGTTGGGACTGTGGATGGACATTGGCAACGTGAGCGCCATCCGCAAAGATTCGCCCGCGGCAAGAGCGGGATTGAAAGTCGACGACAAGCTCTCGAAGGTGAACGATCAACTCATCGGACGCGACATCGACCCCATGCGGTTGCCCGATGTGTTGGCCGCGCTGGCCGGGGAAGAGGTCTCCCTCACATTCTCGCGACAAGAGAAAGGAACCGATCCCAAAGAACAAACGGTGACGGTCGTTCCGGAAGATCAGCCGGGCTGGGTCGAAACGCCGTACATCGAGAATTCGCCGCTGTCGATCCCGTCGCTGGGCGTGGCGGTGAATGTGATTCCGTACGTTTTGAACGTCGAGCCCGAGAGCGCCGCGGCGGAAGCGGGCATCAAGGCGGGCGAGCGGATCAAGAGCCTGACGTTCGTCCCGCTCGCGGCGGACGGACAGAAGGAGGAAGCGGCCGAATCCGATGCCAAATCGGTTTTATTCAACGACGAAAAAAAGAACTGGCCGTACGCCTTTTACGCGATGCAGGTGAAGCTCGATTCAAAGGTGGTGCTGTCGGTTTCCAACGAAGTCGGCGAGACGCGAAAGGTGACCATCGTTCCTCGCGATTCCAAAGACTGGTTTCTGCCGGACGCGCGCGGCCTGCTTTTGGCGCCCCTGACGCTCGAACAGAAGGCCGAAAGCGTCGGCGAGGCGTTTGAACTCGGCTTTGTCCACACGCGGAATTCGCTGCAGGACATTTACCTGACGCTGCGAAGTCTGTTCACCGGAGACTTATCGATTAAAGAACTGCGCGGTCCGCTGGGAATCGCCCAGGTGGCGTATACGGTCGTCGATCAGGGGGGCTCGGCCGATTTTCTGCTGTTCCTCGGCTTTCTCAGCGTCAATCTGGCGGTCCTTAACTTCCTGCCGATTCCCGTTCTCGACGGCGGACACATGATTTTCCTGATCTGGGAGGGAATCACCCGCCGCCGGCCCAGCGAAAAAGTTTTGGTGGCGGCAACCTATTGCGGAATGGCCTTTGTCCTTGGTCTAATGATGTTAGTTCTGTATCTTGACATCTTCGTGCATCGGCTGGTAGTGAAGTGACGCCGATCCACGAGGCCGATATACCTTCGCGGACGAATGGATATGACCTACTCCGGCAACCGCAATTACGGACGAGACGCGACGGCCCTGTTGGCAACGACGGTGGTCGTCCTGTTGGGATTGGGAGTGTGTACCTTCATCGTCGCCTTTCTCGCCGATGATCCCAAATTCCCGATGCTCGTTTGCGGCGGGATGGCCGTTCTCGTCCTGCTGGTGGCCAGAATACTGGGGCCGCGGCAGCGGAGCCCGCTCCGCGACAGTCACGGCGCGATCATTTCCACGAACGACGAAAAGTGGGAAGACGTCGATTTCGACCGCGTCAAGCCGCGCCGCAAACGGACCGCCAAATCGTTCGGCACGAACGAGCCCCCCACTCCCGAACAACTGAGAGACCTCGCCGACGGCCCCCACAACTGGGTGCCGCAAGGGGCCTCGTACAAAGACAAGCCCCCCTTGAAGAAGATGACTCCGCACAAGGAGGGGGGCGTGCCGAAAGACGACGGCAAATCCAAGAAGCCGCCGAAGGGAAAATGACGAATGTCGAAATCCGAATGACGAATCAAATCCGAAGTCCGAATGTCCAAAACCACGGCGGATGCCGGCCCTTTGGACATTCGGGCTTCGTCATTCTTTAGTCATTCGGATTTCGACATTCGTATTACACCGTCAGTAGAGCTGCAAAATCGGAATGACGGCTTGCTGCGGCGGGCCGCCGGTGACGTGCACCTGGCCGTCGCCGTCGACGAAGACGTTTACCTCGCTGCGGATGCCGAATTCGGGGAGATAAATCCCTGGCTCGATCGAGAAGCAGGTCCGCGGGAGAATGCGGCGTTCTTCGTGCGTTTCCAGGTCGTCGATGTTCGCACCGTTGCCGTGCGTCTCCTGACCGATGCTGTGCCCGGTTCGATGGACGAAATGCGGACCGTGGCCGGCCTGCTCGATCACCGTGCGGGCGGCACGGTCGACTTCAAAGCCGCACAGCGGGCGCTGTGAGGCAAACGCCGACGTCACGGTCAATATCGCCGCGTCGCGGGCCTTGGCGACGATCGCGAAAATCTTCTCGTAACATTCGGGAACCGACTGCCCCACGAAACCGACCCGCGTCAAATCGCTGTACACGGCGCGCGGCTTGTTGAGTTTGGCCCATAAATCGATCAGCACGAACGCGCCGTTGCGGATTTCGATCTCGCTCCCCGTGCCGGTTTCGTAGTGCGGATCGCCGCTGTGCGGGCCGACGGCGACAATCGGCGGATGCGACGTCACCAGATCGTGCCTCTCGAAATAATTCGTGATCTCGTCGCAAACCGACATCTCGGTGACGGTGTGCTTTTCGCGGATATGCCGGGCGATGAAGCTCCACGCGGCTTCGAAGGCGGCGAGCGTGTGTTTTTCGGCTTCGCGATGCATCTCCCATTGTTCGTCGTCCCAGACCGCTTCGAAAAGCTGCCCCAGATCGCCCGACGAAACCACATTCACGCCGTGTTGCCGGACGAGTTCGATCGTGCCGGCATCGACCCGCGAAACGTACGGGTTGCTATTCCGCGGCGAGTATTCCATGGCGACGGTTTTCGACGCATTCACCAGCGTGCCCAGCCCCGTTTCGAACTCCTGCCAGCGGAGATACACGAGCTTTTCACCGGGAAGATGATCGAGCGCTCCCGCTTCGATGCGATGCACGAGTTTGCGCGGCTGCCCTTCGGCGGGAATGTAATAACAGAACCTCCGCGTGCCTACGGCGTCGTCGGGAAAGCCGAGCACCCGCCGGGCGAGCAGATTGCTGCCGCGAAAGTCGTACAACAGCCAGCCGTCGAGCGCAAACTCAGCCAGCGCCTGCTGCACGCGATTCAGGTCAAACATAGACTTCGTCCTGGATTGACCGTCAATACTCGCTTGACGGATTGTTCTCTTCGTCTTCCGGCCCAAAGGGCCAGCAAATCTTATAGCCAGGGGCGAAGCCCCTGGTAGCCGCGCTCCATAATGTTTTCAGGCCCAAAGGGCCGGCAGATCAAACTCGGTGTCGTTCGAGCACGATCTGTTGGCCCGTTGGGCCGAAAAAGAATCCATTGTTATAACGCCTGCCAGGCCCTGCGGGTCTGGCTATGTGACTAGCCGGCCCCTTGGGCCTGAATACCGAACGTCAATCCGTCAATTTGAAAGCGACGCCAATACAACGTACGCTCGGCTATTTTACGAAGAAAAAGCGTTCGACTTCCGAGACCGTCTTGGGATCCTTCTTGCGGATTTCGTCCAACAGTTTTTCACCGCGGATGACGTGCTCGGGGAGTTCGACCGGCGTTGCCGCTTTCTCTTTCTCCGCAGGATTGGTTTTCGCATTTTGTGAAGAGGCGACGGCGACTCCCTCGTTGCTCGCGAGTTCCTTGGCCGGTTTTGGAATATCCTTCGTGCTCACCAGCAGAAACCGCACGATCGCGCGCTTGATCGACGGGATATTGTACTCTTCAGCGCCGTATAATTCGGCCAGCCGTTCTTGCGAGTTCCAGTCTTTCCAGCGGGCCAGGTCGGCGATCACGAGGTCGGCCAGTTCGGGGCGATCGAGCAGAATCCGCATCGATTCCCGCAGCCGTTCGTGACTGATTTTCTCGTCGCCGTACTGCCACATAAAGCGAAGCGCCTGCATGGCGGCGTACGTTTCGCTGAAGGGAATCGTCTTGTCGCGGAGTTTCGTCGATTCGATGACTTCGAGACCGGGTTCGCCTTTCAGCAGCAAATAGCCCCCCATAATGCCGTCGATTCCTAGGCGGAATTCTTCCGAGGGGGCGGTGATCGTCTTTTCCATCAACTTGGCGTCGTCTTCGTTGCCGCTAAGTCCGAGCAGCAGGCCGTATAGCCCCAGCCGCGACGTCTGCACTTTTTGATCGGTGATCCATTCCCGCAGTTTTTCGCGGGGAAAACTTTCGGTCAGCGCCGCGATTTCATGATACGGAGCGTTCGAGAACTCGGCGTAGGCGTCGTTCGCCACGAGCAAATCGGGGTATTCGAGGTATTTCAGAAAGTAGGCGAGCCGCTTCTGGATCGGCAGTTCGGGGGAGGGTGCGAGCTTGATGTACTCGTAGCTCGCCTCGCTGACATCCAGCGGACTGCCCCATTCGAGCTTGCCGGTTTTCGTGCCGAACAGCACGAACATGTCTCCATCTTTGCCGGCCCGGTAACGGACGAGATCGATTTTTTCGCCCTTCTTGGGAGCCCCCGCCTGCGGCGCCCGCACCACGTCGAGCACTTCGTAAGTGGTCGAGCCGGCCTGCTCTTTGTTCCCCTTCACGGCGTCCTTCCACTGCACCAGCACAACGACATCGGCCAGAGCCACCTGCTCGCTGAGCGTCAACGAAGGAGCCGAACAAAACGGACACGCCCGAGCCACCGCCGTCGAGAGAGCCAATATTCCGAGACAAATCGTCAAAGTTTTTAACAGAGAACGCATTTCAATTCTCCTCAGAGTTTTTGGCTCTTCGATGCGGTATTCAAAGGTTATTCGCCGGTTGCCTCGATTTATTATACCACGTTTCGCTGATAATGGCAGGGGAATCGGGGGTCATTTGACATTGAAGAAACGTTTCACCTCGGCCACCGTTTTCGGGTCTTTCTGGCGGATTTCCTCCAGCAGCTTCTCGCCGCGGATGACATGCTCGGGTCGGTCGGCGTCGTTTCCGTTAATGTCGTCTTCGTTCGCCTGATCGGGAATGTCCTTTGTACTTGAAATCAAGAAACGGACGATGGCCCGCTTGATGGAAGGAATGTTGTATTCCCCCTCTCCATAGAGTGCTGCCAGGCGTTCTTGCGATTCCCAATCTTTCATGCGGGCTAAATCGTTGATGACCAGATCAGCGAGTTCCGGGCGATCGAGCAGAATCCGCATCGATTCGCGCAGACGTTCCTGGCTGATGTGCCCCTCGCCGTGCTGCCACATGAACCGCAGCGCTTGCATGGTGGCATACGTTTCGCTGAACACGATGGATTTATCGCGCAACTTGGAATTCTCGATGCGTTCCAGTCCCGCCTCGCCCGTGAGCAACAGATAACCGGCCATCACGCCATCGATCCCCAGGCGAAAATTTTCCGACGGCTGCGCGATCAGCTTCCCCATCATCTCGGCGTCTTCGTCATTTCCACGAAGGCCGAGTATCAGGCCGTAGATTCTCATTCGCGACGAATTCACATTCGGATCGCTGAGGTACGAGTGGAACTTGTCGCGAGAGAGGGATTTCGCCGATACCTTCATTTCGTCGTTCGGTGCATTCTCGAACTCGGCGTGGGCATCGGTGGCAACGATGAGATCGGCATGTTCGAGATAATTCACGAAGTAGGCGAGCCGCTTTTGAATCGGCAACTTCGGCGATGGCGCTTGCTCGATGTACTCGTACGCCGTCTCGCTGATGTTGACCGGTTTTCCCCACTCTAGCTTGCGGTCTTTGGTGCCGAAGAGCAGAAACAAATCGCTGTTCGACCCCTCGCGATGACCGGCGAGTTCGAGTCGTTCTCCTTTTCGCGGAGCGCCGGGTTGCAGGGCGCGGAGCACGTCGAGCACTTCATAAGTTGTGGTGCCGGATTCCGCCTCGATCCCTTTGATGGCCGTGTGCCACTTAACCAGCACGACGACGTCGTTCTGGTGGACTTGGTCGCTCAACGTCGGCGTCGGCGCGGCACGAAACGTACACTTGCCCGCGATTGCGGCATGGGTCATCGTCGCAAAAATAATAACGCCAAGGACGAACGACCGACATCGCGATTTCATCATTAAATCCCTCGCGGATCACGTTGGCGTAATTGGGGCGACTCGCTTCATTTTTGCGGCACAATCACCGCTTGATCGATATGATTAATTTGTGTCAGTTCACCGGCCGCCGTAATTTGGGGAAGTAGAAGATTTGTTCGACTTGGGAGACTGGTTTCGGGTCTTTCAGCCGGATCTCTTCCAGCAGCTTCTCGCCGCGGACGGCGTGCTCGGGCCGATCGGCTTCGGTCGTGCCGACGTCATTGGCCGTTTTCGGAACGTCGCACATGCTCACCAACATAAACCGCGCAATCGCCCGCTTGATGGGAGGAGTGTTGTATTCCCCTTCTCCGTAGAGCGCTGCCAGGCGTTCTTGCGATTCCCAGTCCTTCCATCGCGCCAAATCGCCTATCACCAGATCGGTAAACTCCAGGTGATCGAGGAGTATTCGCATTGATTCCCGCAATCGGTCCTGGCTGATTCGCCCCTGGCCGTGCTGCCACATGAACCGCAGCGCCTGCATGGCGGCGTATGTTTCGAACGGAACCGTTTTATCGAGCAATTTGGTCTTCTCGATGAGTTCCAGTCCCGCCTCGCCCGTGAGCAACAGATAGCCCGCCATGACCCCGTCGATCCCCGGGCGATAATCATCCGACGGCTGCGCGATCAGCTTCGCCATCATCTCGGCGTCGTCGTCATTTCCGACGAGGCCCAGCAACTTGCCGTACAGTCCCAGCCGCTTCGAGTCGATGTTGGGATCGGCAACCCACGAATGCACTTTTTCGCGAGGAATTTTCGGTGCGAACGCGATGAGTTCCTGGTACGAGACGTCCGCGAATTCGGCGTAGGCATCCTCGGCGATCTGCGGGTCGGCGTGTTCGAGGTAGTTCAGAAAATATTCGAGCCGCTGAGGAATCGGCATTTGAGGCGACGGTGCCCGTTTGACATAATCGTAAGCCGCGTTGCTGATTTTGAACGGATGGTACCAAATAAATGTATTGGCGTTTTTGCCGCAGAGCAAGAACAAATCGCCGGCCTTCCCCTCACGATACGTGACGAAGTCAATCAAATGCCCCTTGTTCTGTGAAAAAGCGCGGACAGTCGGGTCGTTGTCCTCACGATACGTGACGAAGTCAATCAAATGCCCCTTGGGAGGAGCACCGGGTTGCGGGGCGCGCAGCACTTCGAGCACTTCAAACGTCGTCGTACCGGGCTTCGCTCCGACTCCTCTAACGGCATGATGCCACTGCACCAGTGCGACGACGTCATGCTCAGCGACCTGCTCGCTCAAAGTCCAAGTCGAAACCGAGTAGCAGAAAGGGCAAGGATACGCCGACGTCGCGATCGAAGCGGACAAGAACACTCCGAAGACGAACGACCGAAATCGACTGGCGGAATTCATGGTCATTTTTCCTCTTCGCAGACACCCGTCGACTCTCGTTCGCGTTATCATTTTTTCGCGCCTGATTTCTTGGGCACAATCACCGCGTCGTCGATGTAATACAACTGCACCAATTCGCCTTCCAATTGCACCACTTCGATGTGGAAGACGCCTTCTACGTCGATCGGCTTTAGACCCTCGAATTCGGCCGTGACGCCCTTCTTCATGTCGACTCGAAAAATGTCGTAGACTTCCGGTTGTCGTCCGAACGTGCAGACGGCTTCGTCAACCGCATAGGCAAATTGCTTGAGCCGCTTCGTTTCAAACGGCGGGTACATATAACCCCCGATGCGAATCCGCTTCCCGTCGAGGTTTTTCAGCCATTCGGGCATATGCTCCGGAGCATCCGCCGTCACCGGGTCCATGTTGAGGACTTGGAGCAGATTGAGATCGTCGAACGAAACCCGCAGCACTTTGTTCGGACCTTCAGTTTTGAACGTCTTCTCGGGAATCAACAACTTGATCTCGCGAGGCGGTTTCGGATCGCTGCCGGTGAGCGTCAGAAGCGAAAGTCCGGCAAGTAGAATTCTACCGAATGTTCTCATTGTCAAGCTCACGATTCGCCAGGGCAAGATCAAGACAGGGGAATTTTCTCACGCAAAGGCACGATGGCACAAAGGTATGAAGCAGAATTCATTCCCCCTCTTCTTCGTGCCTTCGTGTGAGACAATTCGTCAAAATCCAATGAATTGTGATTGAGCGAACTACTTCCGCACGATCACCGCGTCGTCGATGAAGTACATCTGCACGAGGTCGCCGCCGAGTTCGACGGGGTCGATGTGGAAGACGCCGACGACTTCGAACGGCTTGAGTTCGATGTAATCGGTCGTCACGCCGTCGCGCAAGATGACGCGGAAGACGTCGTACACCTTCGGGTCGCGGCCAAAACAACAGATCTGCGTGTCGCGGGCCATCGAAAACATCTCCAGGCCGGTCGGCTCAAACTCGGGATACATGAACCCGCGGATGCGCACCCGTTTTCCCTCAAGGTTTTTGAGCCAATCGGGGAAATACTGTGGAGCGTCAGCCGTCACCGGCTCCATGTTGATCACTTTCAGCAGGTCGATGTCGTCGTACGAAACCCGCAGCGCATCGTCGGGGCCTTCGACGGTGAATTCCTTCTCGGGAACCAGTACCTTCACGCCGCCGGGAAGCGGCTTGGCGGGAGGGACAACCGGATTGCCGAATGCGTCGACGGCAGGCGTCGTCGTCGCCGTATCGGCGACCACGACTTCAGACGCGGTCTCAATGGCGGCATCAGCCGTGGGAGGCGATTTCCCCGATTCGGCCGTCGTTGCGGGCTTCGCCGAAGTAATGGTTGCCGGGGCGGCCGGTTGCGATTCTCGCTCTTTTGCGGCGGTCCCGGAATGCTCGCAGCCGCTCAACGAAACGAAGAGTCCTAACGTACAAAGGGCGAAAGCGATTCCGAGAGCGTGTTGATGCATCCGTTTCATATTTACCTCGCACGGGGCCGGCGACCGCGGCGCATCAGTTAAACGCGCTGCGGGATTGAGCCCAGTAGTTCGCCTTCAGTTCGTAAATCGGCTTGAGATCGCCCCCTTCGGACGGGGGTTTGGTGGTCAGCGTTCCGGCGACCGCGACCAGCGACGCCTTAAGAAAGACGCTCTTGCCGGGTTCCATCGTCACGAGAATCATATCTTCAATGGGAGGTTGCCCGCCGAAGCAGCACGTGCCGCTGTCGCGAACGAGAATAAACTGCGTAATGTCTTCGATCTGCTTGGTGGGGTACATGTACCCTTTGACGAAAATCTGCTTGCCATTGTACTGCTGAACTTGGGGGGCGATCGCCCAGTCGCCATCGACGAATACCGGTTTGTACTTGGAAATATCGTGCGTGAAGTTCAACTTGATGTTTCCGTCGGGGACTTCGGTCGCGAACGCATACGCCTGCAGGGCGGCGCCGGTCAAAAAGAAGATCAGCGACAGCGACAGCCCGGTGAGCGTCAGCTTGCGACCTCCGAGATAGCCATGCGAACGTTGGATCTGCCAGAACGCGAGGGTGCCGACGATCACGCCCGCGAAGGCCAAGGCGAGCCCGGCGAGCCCGAGGACCGCGATGCTGCCGAGAATCCCCAGGATGCAGGCAATCGGCGCCAACGGCGTCATGGGACGATAGCTGAAATCTTCTCTGATGCGAGGCACGCCGGTTGCGGCTTCCGCCGTTTCGATCGGCGCGCCTTCCAGGCTTTCGTCCGCGCGATCGAATTCTGCGACGGAGGAGTCCAGTTCTTGCCCCTGCAGGGCCGTCGATTCCGGAAGAGTTGTGGACATGGGACGATGACTCACTTCAATGCGACAAGGAAAAAGGAATGGTCAACGAGGAAGAGTGACCATGGACGATTCGATGAAAACAATCTGCCGGCCCATCGGCGACGGAAGCCGCCCGTCTGAACCGGTTTGTATCAAGTCTCGTGGGTTGCGGAAGTTAGGACGTTCCCACCCGACAATCATAACAGGTTTAGCGCGAACTTCCACCCCGATCTACGAATTTCACCCCGTCCTGCGTTGGAGATTTGCACGGTTATCAACGAAAATCCCGTCAGCAAAACCCGTCCGGTTGAAAGAAAGATACCTGCCACGATGAACGCAAAGGCTTAACTCCCCTGTTCGTTCTTTTTGTGCCGTTCGTGGTAGAAAATCATGACCACGAACGGATTTCAAGAAATAAGATTTGAAAAGTCCTTATTTATGACTTTTTGCCGTGTTTCGTGGTCGGACAATGCCTGATGGCGTTAACTGCTCAGGGTTTGCGCGACGTCGGTGCGGTAGGCGGTGATTCCCGGGATGAAGCCGACGACCGAGGCGAGGGCGACCAGGACCGCCACCACGTAGACTTCCATGATCTCGAAGGCCCACGGGTTGATCAGCACCCCGGTCCGCCCTTCGATGATGTCCGCCGAGAGAAACACCAGCCCGTGCCCCATCAACACGCCGCCGAGGCCACCTCCCACGCACAGCAGAATCGATTCGAGCAGGATAATCGAAAAGACCTTCCCCCGGCTGGCTCCCAGCGCCCGCATGATCGCGATCTCTTTTTTCCGTTCCGACATCGAGTTGTAAATGCTCACAAAAATACCGACCCCCGAGACGATGATGATCAACCCGGTCAGAATCACGAGAATCGTGCGGACGCTGCCGACGACGTTGGTCATCAGCCAATAGATTTCCTTCGCCGGATTCGCGGCCTGCGCTTTGAAGCCTTCTTGTATCTCGTTTTCGAATTGCATCTGCGCGAAGGCCCCGTACTTTTTCCCCGCCATGTTCACCAGCACTGCCGTGACTTCTTTTTGAACGTCGGTCAGGCCGTGCGCGTGGTGCTGATGGCCGTCGTCGCCGTGGGCGGAATGGTCGTGTTTTTCGATCCCCCAGCGTTGGATTTCGGCCTCCAGTTCCTCCCCTTTGAGCGGTTCTTTTCCATTGAATTCGCGCCAGCGGTTGACCGCTTCACCTCCCGGTTTTTCGTGATCGTCGAGCAGATAAAATCCTTCGAGATGCACGAACACCGTCTTGTCGTTTGGCGTACCGGTTGCTGCGAGTACGCCGCGGATCGTGAATTTCTCGTCGTGGACGTGCCCCTCGGCTCCGCCGTGCACCATCGTGAATTGGTCGCCGACTTTCCAGCCGTTCTCGCGGGCGACGACCGAGCCGATCACCGAATCGAACGGCTGTTGCAGGAAATCTCCCTGCACACGAAACCGTTTTTTGGGGATGTAATCGACATCGAAGAATTTCGAGGTCGTGCCCACGATGGGAAAGGCCCCCTCCTGCGTGACGTCGCCGATCGCCAGCGGAATGGCGGTCTCTATTCGCTCATCTTTAATCAGTTCGAGAAAATACAAATACGGCAGAGGTTCAATCGGCGCACTCACTCGATAGATCGACGTGAGCACGAGTTGCAGGGCACTCCCCTTCCCGCCGATGATCAGGTCGTAACCGCTGGCGGACTGACTGAACATGCGGTCCATGATGCCGTTGACGATCAGCACGGTGACCATCAGCATCACGCCCAAAGCCACGCTGAGCATTGTCAACGACGAGGCGAGCCAGCGCTGCCGCAGACTGTGAAAGGCGATCGAGAACAGATTCATGCGGCGGCTCCGGGCTGATTGAAATCGCTGAGTTTTTCGACCCGCTGAAACTGGGACGCCACCTCGGTGGAATGCGTCACCAGCAGCAGCGTCACCAGGTGTTCGGCACAGGTCTCGCGGATGATTTTCAGGACCAATTCCTGATTCGCCAGGTCGACGCTCGCCGTCGGTTCGTCGGCCAACAGCAGCGACGGACGGTTGACGAGCGCCCGGGCCACGGCGACCCGTTGTTGTTCGCCGACCGACAGATGCAACGGCTTGTGATGCATCCGGTGTTCGAGGCCGACCCGTTTGAGAAGATCGATGGCCCGTCGTTTGTCGACTCGTTGACCGGTGAAGCTCATTCCCAACAAGACATTTTCCAGCGCGGTGAATCCGTGCAGCAGATGAAACGTCTGAAAGACGAAGCCGATCCGCTGCGCCCGCAACCGGTCGCGTCCGGCTTCGGGAAGTTTGACCATATCGACGCCGTCAATGGACACGATGCCGCTGTCCGCCGCGGTGATGCCGGCG
>JBBECD010000144.1:0-22645 GCA_040881995.1 Planctomycetaceae bacterium | reverse complement strand
CATTGTTATGGCCCTGCCGGGCCGGAAAACCAGGCATTCGCCATCGATAGCGCAATCTCAAAAAGCGCGAGCGAGGGTTCTTCGTTTAGCCGCGACGCGAAGGGTTTCCGCAGCGGAGCGCTTCTACTGTGATCGAGCGAAGCGGAGCTTCGAAAACCGTGCGTTCCCAAGCAGAGCTTGGGAACGAGGAGAGGAGGGTTTCCCTTCATCCTTCATCCTTCATCCTTCATCCCTCATCCGGGAGAGGGAGAAAAACTACGGCAGGAACCCGCGTTCTCGCAGCTCCTGAATGTTGTCCGGCGTGCTCGACCAGATGCGTTCGGCGGCGTAGCGCAACACGGCGATGCCGCCCAGTTTCGCCGGAGCCGAGAGGATGGCGACCTGGTCTTCGTCTTCGCCATCCAGTTCGTGATTGAGACGGTCGACCGCTTCTTCGATGCTGTCGCTGACAATCCGCGGCGTGCCGGAGTGATTATTGAGCTTTAAGTGTGAGAAACCGGCCGAGCGGGAGAGCATGAACTGGGCCGCGGCGAGTTCGTCGTTTTCCTCGAAGAAATTCTGCAGCTCGACGGGGAAATTGTCGGGGGTGAGGATCAGCGGACGGGTGATCCGCACGTCGCCCCGCGTGACCGTCACCGTTCCGCCCGATTGGGGGGCTCCACAGACGAGAAAGTAGGGAAGGACCGATTCGCCGAACGTGAATAATCCGCAATTCACCGGACGTTCGATCTTGACCGCATTCCAGGCTTTGAGGAAACGTTGTTCGGGAGGGAAAGAGTTCATGGTGATCCGCCGGTCGAAGTTGTCCGCCGATTCATCATTTCGGGAGGGAAACGTCGCTCACGGGCAAAAGTTACGGAAAACATCAGCGATGGCTCAAAAAATCGTTGAACGTTTCTCGGAATTTGACGTTGATCGCTTGCCGGGCGACCTCGTACCTCTCGACTATAGTCAAGGAGTCGCCGGCTGCCAAGCCAGTCACCGAAGCGGCGCGTCGAAACCGCGAATCTTTGCAGAATTTTGGGCATCAACATCGCGGAATACACCTTGCCCGTTGAGGAACCGCCCGGAGTCCCGGCTACCGCCTTGATCAGGTTGGACTGGTTTGCGGGCCGTCGAGGCTCTACAATAAACGGAAGAATTGAGACCATAAAAATAGCTCCGTAAATGACGACGCCCAACTCCTGCACCGGCGGAATGCGAATCGCTCGGTCGATTTTCATTCCGCCCGCGGGCAATCCCTCCATAAAACGAAACCTACCCGATGCAAAATCCGGATCAACGTCTTTCGCTGAAAACCCCGTGGCTCGCTGCGCTGCTTGCGTTTCTGGTTCCCGGCATGGGGCACATTTATCAGGGGCGATTTTTTAAGGGGGCGCTGTACGCGGTCTGCATCCTGGGCACCTTTTTGATGGGCATGTGCATGGGGGAAAATAAGGTCGTGTACTTTTCTCGCGAGCCGGGACAAAGCACGTACGGCTATTTTTCGCAAATGATGGTCGGGCTTCCCGCGCTCCCCGCTCTCGTGCAGACCCGGCGGTATCAAGACCCCGATAACGCCGGCGTCTCGATGCTCGACTCCGAACTGTCGGCTTCGTTTCGGGGAGTCATGATCAGCCGCACGGCGAACGACCGGGCGAAAAAAGAGATGGTCAGCGGTCAAATTTCGCTCAGGCCCGAGCAGGGAGATTTTGGGCCGGTGGTCAGGGGAACCTTCGTCGGCACCGACGAGCAGGGGAATGCGGTGACGCTGCAGCTCAGCGAGCCGTTCGATCTCGACAAGCCGATTGCCGCGGGGGAGGGGCGTTACCTCGAAGCCGACATTGTGATGGGAGACGAAAAGCGGCTTTCCTCGGTGGGAAAACTGGAGGGGGTGATTCCCCGTGCATGGATCAACCGCTTCGAAGTGCCGCTCGGGAAAGAAGATTTGGAAGATCTCAACGGCCGGCTAGGGAAATATTACGAACTGGCGCTGGTTTACACCTGGATCGCCGGGCTGCTCAACATTCTCGCCATTTGGGATGCGTTTGAGGGCCCCGCTTATGGATATGGTGATGAAGTGACGCAGGCCGTTCAACCCGTCGTCGTTGCCGGCGCACCATCTTCCCCATCGACTGGCGGAAGCGATTCCCATCCGAGCGCGACGGGCACATCTCCCAGGGTGGCGCATGCCCCCGACAAAAAACCGCACGTCCCCCCAAGTCATCCGTCCACAACTCCGGAACTCGGTTAACGAAATGAATCAGGGAAACGAAAGAACGAACGATGGGATTGGTTTTTCAGATCTCTCAGTCGCCGTTGCTGGCGAATTTTAACACGACGTGGTTGCTGCTGCCTTTGGCGGTGGTGATCAGCCTGGTGTACAGCGCCAGTCGATTCGAGAATGCGACGATCATTCTGCACCGGGCGACGCGGTTGTTTTTGCAGATCACCGGTTTAATGACCGCCGTGTTTCTGGTGCTGCTGTTGCTTTCCTATAATCTGTGAGTCGTCCTCGGCATACGATTTGCAAACGGAAAGGTCATTACATCAGCCGCGAGAGACGAAAGCGGGATTGACCGATAATTGAACATCGGCAACGATTATCCCGCTAAAACGATACGTTAGAATGGCCGGTTGCGGGATGACAGCCCTTGAGGAAGTGCAGAGCAGTCGACACGCCGTCCACAATCGGACGGCGGACTGCCGTCGATTTGAGGACATCCATGTTTAAGCTGTGGGTCACGGGAATCACGATACTCGCACTCCTCGGGCATTCGCTCTGGGGCTGTTGCGAGCATCATCACGATGCCTGCGACGATGTACATTTCAGCGCCGATCACAACACGCTAATGAGCGACTGCCACGAACGTCATGCGGCCTCTGAAGACGATTCTCATGACGGCCACGGCATCCAGGATGACGGCGACGCTGCTGCGGATCGCGATTGTCCCGCCGGGGACGAGTCGCATCATCCGACCAAAGGATGTGAACTGGTTCGCTGCGTTTACATCGGCTCCGACGCGAGAATCGATTGCGATTTTCCCGTGGCGACGATGGAGACGGCGTCGTCTGATGACGAGGGCCTCGTCTTTTCCGCCGGCTCGACAACTTCGAGCCGCTTCTTCGAGCGGGATCTCTCTCCCCCCGCCCAGCGCCGCCATGCGCTCTTGCAATGTTGGCTGATTTAACAGCCGACTGATTTCACTCTCCGATTCCTGCTGCGCGGATCGTCCCCCTTTGATGGGCGTTCCTGCCGCACTCCCGCGGGAACGAACTCGTCGGGCGTGTGACCTGAATTGATACCTGTACTCCTACAAAAACTCGGGGGTGACGATGAACGTTCAAAATCTCCGTTCGCTGTTTTCACAATTGCCCTGGAAGTGGATTCGTCTCGCCGCCGGGATCGCTCTGATCGCCGTCGCGGCAGTGACGTATCAGAGCTGGTGGCCGCGACTATCGAGTTGGGTCGATCAAACGCTCGCCGGTCGGCGGACGGCGTCCGAAGAGGGGGAACATCACGAGGATGCAGGCGACGATCACGGTCACGGCCACGATGATGCCGGCGTCTCCACCTTGGAATTGTCGGCGCAGGCCCGCAAAAATCTCGGACTGACGAGCGAATTTCTCCGTCCGGTCGAACTCGGCACGTATCGGCGGACGATCACCGTCCCCGCGGTTGTCGCCCATCGTCCGGGACGCACCGAGATTCAAGTCTCGGCGCCGCTGACGGGAGTCATTACACACGTGCATGCGGTGACCGGCGAAGCGGTGTTGCCCGGCATGCTGCTGTTCGAGATCCGGCTCACGCACGAGGATCTGGTGAACGCCCAGACCGAGTTTCTGAAAACGCTGGGTGAACTCGAAGTCGAAAAGCGGGAGATGGCCCGCCTCGAAGAGATCACGCAGAGCGGCGCGGTTGCGGGAATCAAATTGCTGGAACGCCGGTATGCCAAGGAAAAACTCGAAGCGATTTTCGACGCCCAGCGCGAAGCGCTCCGCCTGCATGGGCTATCCGAATGCCAAGTCGATGCGATCGCCGCCGAGCGAAAACTGCTGCGAGATCTGCAGATCGTGGCTCCCGACATCGACGAGCACAACCACGGCGAAGAACTTCATCTGAGCGGACGGGATATCACGCCGGCGGCGTTTCAGCAGGAACTCCCCGCCGTCGATACCGAGGGCCGGCCGCTGATCGTCGATCATCTGCATGTCTTGAAGGGGCAGTCGGTTTCCGCGGGGGATACGCTCTGTTCGCTCGCCGATTTTCAGAGTCTTTACATCGAAGGCCAGGCGTTCGAGCAAGACACGACGGCGATCGCCCGCGCCTGGGAGAATGACTGGAAAGTCACCGCCGTCTTTCCCGACGAGGGACGCGAACGCGTCGTCGAAGGATTGACGCTGGCCTACGCCTCGAATTCGGTGGATGCCGATTCGCGGACGCTGTCGTTCTACGTCGATTTCGGAAATGCGATCTCGCGCGACACGACGAATGACGACGGGCAGCGGTTTATTTCCTGGCGCTATCGGCCCGGCCAACGCCTGCAACTCCGCGTTCCGGTCGAAGAATGGCCCAACCAAATCGTGCTGCCGGTCGACGCCGTCGTGAAGGACGGAGCCGACTGGTTCGTCTTCCGAGAAAACGGCGGCCATTTCGATCGAGTCCCCGTGCACGTGCAGCACCGCGGGCAAAGCATGGTGGTTATCGCGAATGACGGATCGATTTTCCCGGGCGACGTGATCGCGATGAAGAGTGCCCATCAGATGCAGATGGCTCTCAAGAACCAGTCTGGCGGCGCGGTCGACCCGCATGCGGGTCACACGCATTAGTCGAGGGTCGAGGGTCCAGGGTCCAGAGCCAGAGGTAAAGGCAAAAACACGAGCGTTAGAATGGGAGATCAAAATGTTTCGATTCGAGCGATTAGACGTGTGGCGAAAGGGACTCGAGTTTGCAGAGATGATTTACGACGTCACGCGTACTTTTCCGGACGACGAGCGATTTGGACTCGTGAGCCAGATGAGACGCTCCGTCGTTTCGATTTCGTCCAATGTCGCCGAGGGAAGCGGGAGATCTTCGAATAAGGACTTCGCACATTTCGTTGAAATCGCTTATGGGTCGCTTATGGAAGTGCTTTCCCAAATCGCGATAGCCGAACGGCGATCATATATCAATAACGAGACGAAGACGACGCTCTATCAACGAGGAGAACAACTGGCTCGAATGCTCAGCGGACTCCGTTCCTCGCTCAGAAAAGACACGACTCACTGACCACGACCGACTTCATTGATGCCTCTTGGCTCTTGCCTTTTTCTGGCCCTGGACCCTGGACCCTGGACTGATCCATGCTCAACGCCATCATTCGTTTTTCGCTGCGGCAACGTCTGCTTGTCATCGCCATTGCGCTGTTCCTTGTCGGGTACGGCTCGTGGCAGGTGACGAATATGCCGATCGACGTCTTTCCCGATTTGAACCGGCCGCGCGTCGTGATCATGACCGAGGCGCCCGGGATGGCTCCGGAGGAAGTCGAGACGCTGATTACCTTTCCCATCGAAACCGCGATGAACGGGGCCAACGGCGTGGACGTGGTCCGCAGTTCGTCCGGAGTGGGAATCGCCGTTATCTATGTCGAGTTTGCGTACGGAACGGATATTTACGTCGACCGTCAAATCGTCGCCGAGCGGTTGCAGATTGTGCAGGATCGTTTGCCGTCGGGTATTACCCCGCAGTTGGCGCCGATCTCGTCGATCATGGGACAGATCTTGATGCTGGGGATGTGGAGCGACAATCCCGACGTCGACACGATGGAACTCCGCACGCTCGGCGACTGGGTGGTGCGGCAACGCTTGCTGACGGTTCCCGGCGTCGCCCAAATCTTTACGATGGGGGGCCGGCGCAAACAGTTTCAGGTGCTCGTCGACCCCGACGCGATGCTTCGCTACGGCGTGACGCTCGAACAGATCGAACACGCCGTCGCCGCCAGCAACGAAAACGCCACGGGGGGATATCTCGATCGGCAGGGAGCGAACGAACTGCTCGTGCGCGCGCTGGGACGCATTCAGTCGATCGAAGACCTCGAAAAAGTGGTCGTGACCATTCGCCGGGGACGCCCCGTCGCTCTGACGCAGGTCGCCGACGTCGTCGAAGCCGCACAGGTCAAACGAGGCGACAGCGCGGCGTTCGTGCGCGACGGCGAATCATCCGCCGGTTGGAGCGGCGGGCCCGCCGTCGTGCTCACGATCAATAAGCAACCCGGCGCCGACACCAAACGGATCACCGAAGACATCGAAGAGGCCATGCGCGGCTTACGGCAGTCGCTGCCGGAGGGGGTCCGTCTGATGCCGCTCTATTCGCAAAAGTCGTTTATCGACCGCGCGATCGACAACGTCGTCGAAGCGCTCCGCGACGGGAGCCTGCTCGTGGTCGTCATTCTGTTCCTGTTCCTGATGAATCTCCGCACGACGTTCATCACGCTCACGGCGATTCCGCTGTCGCTGGTGATGACGGCGGTGGTCTTCCACATGTTCGGGCTGTCGATCAACACGATGACGCTCGGCGGGCTCGCCGTCGCCATCGGCGAACTGGTCGACGATGCGATCGTCGACGTCGAGAATATTTTCCGCCGGCTGAAGGAGAATCGTCGCGCCGGGAATCCGCTGCATCCGCTGTTGGTCGTGTTTCGCGCCAGTGCCGAAGTACGGAACTCGATCGTGTTCGGCACGTTGATCGTCATTCTGGTGTTCATCCCGCTGTTTGCTCTCGGCGGCATGGAAGGGAAGTTGTTCGCTCCGCTCGGGGTCGCGTACATCGTCTCGATTCTCTCGTCGCTCGTCGTCTCGCTGACGGTCACGCCGGTGCTGTCGTACTGGTTGCTGGGGACGTCACGCTCAGCGAAAGAAGAAAAAGACGGGCCTCTGCTGCGGCTGCTGAAATGGATTGGCGAGAAAGTCATTCGCTTCAGTCTCGCGTTTCCCTGGTTCAACCTGACGGCGACATTGGCGGCGGTTGCCGTCGCGCTGCTGTTTCTCTCGCGGCTGGAGCGGGATTTTCTGCCTCCGTTTAACGAAGGGACGATACAGCTCAACGTGATCCTGCCCCCCGGCACATCATTGCGCACGTCGAATGAAATCAACCAAACGGTCGAGCAAGCATTGATGCGGATCGAAGACGTCGACCGATTCGCCCGCCGCACCGGCCGGGCCGAACTCGACGAACACGCCGAGGGGGTCAACACCAGCGAATACATCGTCGAGCTCGATCCCGCCTCGCCGCGCGGCCGGGAAGAGCAGCTCGAGGAAATCCGCCATGCGATGGAGGAGATTCCGGGGATCGTGACGGCGGTCGAACAGCCGATCGCCCACTTGATTTCGCATATGCTCTCGGGCGTGAAAGCGCAGATCGGCATCAAGATCTACGGCGACGACCTCGACGTGCTGCGAAACCAAGCGGAGAAGATGAAGCGGGCCATGGAGCGGATCCCCGGCGTGACCGATTTGTTGGTCGAGCCGCAGGTGCTCATTCCGCAACTGCGCATCGACCTCGACCGCGACAAGCTGCTGTTGTACGGCCTGACGGCGAACGACGTCAACCATTTTATCGAAACCGCGATGAACGGCACCGTGGTCTCGTCGGTGTTGCTGGACCAGCGGACGTTCGATCTGCTCGTCCGCATGAAAGAGGATTACCGCGAAGACATTGAGGCCCTCAAACGATTGTCGATCGAATTGCCGGTAGGAGGGACGATTCCGCTCTCGGCGGTCGCGAACGTGTATGAGTCGGGCGGACCGAACATGGTGAACCGCGAAAATGTCCGCAGACGGGTTGTCATTCAGTGTAACGTAGCCGAGCGGGGCGTCGTCGACGTCGTCAACGACATCCAGCAGGCGGCAGGGCCGATCGTGAATTCGCTGCCGGCGGGATACTTCATCGAATACGGCGGGCAGTTCGAAAGCCAACAGTCGGCGAGCCGGATTATCGGCGCGCTGTTTTTGGTCTCGATGATCGGCGTGTTTCTCGTGTTGTTCACCATGTTCCGGTCGGTGAACCTGTCGCTGCAGGTGATGGCGGCGCTGCCGATGGCGTTTATCGGCGCGGTCGCTGCGCTGGTGCTGACGGGGCAGACCTTCACGATCGCGGCGATGGTTGGTTTCATTTCGCTGGCGGGGATCGCGTCGCGGAACGGCATTCTGTTGCTGAATCATTATCTGCACCTGGTGCAGCACGAAGGGGAGTCGTTCACCGAATCGATGATCGTCCGCGCGGGGCTCGAACGACTCGCACCCGTGCTGATGACCGCGCTCACGTCGGGCATCGGCCTGGTGCCGCTGGTGATGGCGGCGGGGGAACCGGGGAAAGAAATTCTTTATCCGGTGGCGACGGTCATTTTAGGCGGGCTCGTCAGTTCGACGCTGCTCGACTTCTTTGTGCATCCGGCGTTGTTCTGGCTGTTCGGCCGACGCTCCGCCGAGCGTTCATTGCTGAGCCGGCCGGAAGCAAATCTGTCGGAGGGAGAGTTCGGAGAGCCGAAGTCTCAGGTTGCAGAAACCGTAAGTTGAAAAAGTTCTGAAAACTTAACCGAAAGGATTGGTGTGATATGAACGGAAGAAATCAGATGAAAACGTGGTTGCTGGCAATGGGAATCGGCGTGGCCGGAGTGGCGATCAGCTGCGAGCAGCAGGGAGAGACGACCTCTCCGCCGGCCAAAACGACGAAGGCGCCGGCGACCGCAGCTCTCGGCGATCACGAGCACGGCGACGGAGATCACCCGCACGGCGAACAGGGGCCGCACGGCGGCGACTTGGCCGAACTCGGAAAGGGGGAGTATCACGCGGAAGTGATTCACGATGAGGAGACGGAGACGGTCACGGTTTACCTGCTCGATCGCTCGGCCAAGAAAAGCGTCTCGATCGACGCCGAGTCGCTGCGGGTGAACGTGACCGGCGTTGGCGAGCCGCAGCAGTATCAGTTGATGGCGGTAGCGGACGAAGATCAGGGGGGCGAGGGGTCGTCGCGTTTCGAGTTAACCGACGAGGCTTTGGGTACGGTGCTGCATCACGAGCACGCCAAAGCCCGCATCACTGTGGCGATTGAAGGCAAGAGTTACTCGGGGATGTTTCCCGTCACCCACGAGGGGCACGATCACGGAAATGGTCATAGCCTCAGCCACAAAGACGCTCACGGTCACGACGGCAAATGATGTCGCGGTACAGGGTGGGTCGAGCGGCGAGATGTCGCCACCGTCCCGCCACCGATGCGCCACAGAACGATGCATGCAGCATCGCGGTGCGGCGGCGACCGTTGGCCGCGCGATGGCATCGGCAAGACGTCGTTGTCCGCTGGACGGAGTGTCGGGTCTCGTCTCGGGCCGGCTGAATGTGGGCGTGTGGATCGCTCTGAAGTCCGTCAGCGGCCAAAAACCGTCCAAAAGGGGGAATTCGTCGATAAAACTTTCAAAAATCGGGCTTCAAGGCTTCAGAAGCATTTGACTCAAACCGATTTCTTTTTACAATGCCCCCGATGTTCGATATCTATTCTTGGCAATGCCGGGGAGGCGTTATGTACCGCTATGGCTGACTTCACACAACATTCTCGCGTGTCAGTTGCACCGTCGCTCCGGAAATTCGTTTCCGGTGTTCGCTCTTTCTTGCCGGTTTCACACCTTCTCTCCCATAAAGGTCCATTCGACAGTTGTCATCAACTGTCGATCTCTAGTATAGGGCCTGATCTCTCGTCAGCTTTTCCGACCGAAAGCACGTCCGGCTTGGAAACATTGTTTCAAGCCGTGAAACGGTTTTGCGCATCTTTTGATCTCAGTTTTGCGAAACTGAGTTTTGTTCAAGAATGTGCCGGGACTCAACCGGAACCGATCGCTTGCCTGCATTTGGCTTCTCCGTGATCCGTTGATTTCGCTTTCTCAGGTCGCTGATTTCTCCTCCGAACGTTGAATTTCCGTTTTGAGGAACCACTCGTCTTCCACACGCCAGCGGACTGACCGGCGAAACTTGTCATAACCGTTTCCAACCTGGGGCACCGGTCTACTGAGACCTTCCACCACGTTCCGTGTCGCGTAAAGCAGACGCTCAAACGACTTCTAAGTTGTTTTCTACCAATAACATACTTTCTGTGCGCTCCGCGTACAGCTTGAGAGGGATCAGTTCTATGATAACAGCCTGTGAAACCTTGCTTACCTCCCAGATGCGTGCGGCCAAACCGGTGCTTGATTTCGCTCAGGCCCGCATGTTGGCCGCCGAATACGGCTCGCCGTTGCTGGTGGTGTCGAGATCGAAACTGGCCGAGAACTTTCACACGATGCAGTCCTGCCTGCCGGGAGTGGAGTTCTTCTATGCCGCCAAGTCGAATCCGCAGTACGAAATCCTGCGGACGCTGCACGACCTCGGCTGCTCGGTCGATGTTTGCTCGGCCGGCGAGATGAACGCAGCCATCAACGCCGGGTTTAATCCCGCCGACATGTTGCACACCCATCCGTGCAAGACGGTGCAGAACCTGCGCGACTGCTACGAAGCGGGCGTGCGGTTGTTCGTGTACGACAATCAGAACGAACTCGGCAAGTTCGCGCGGTACGCTCCGCAGGCACAGTTGCTCTTGCGTCTGGCGATGTCCTCGCAGACCAGCTTGATCAACCTCTCGGCCAAATTCGGAGCCGCTCCGTCGGACGCCGTCGAACTTCTGCTCGCCGCCCGCGAAACGGGAATGTCGGTCCGCGGGATTTCGTTCCATGTCGGTTCGCAGTGCCTCTCGCCGGAAGATTTTCTGGTCGCGCTCCGACAGGCCCGTCAGGTCTGGGACGACGCGGCGGCGGCGGGAATCGAACTCGAAATTCTCGATTTCGGCGGCGGGTTCCCCGCGCCGTATCGCACCGAAGTTCTGATGCTGGAGGAATATTGCATGGCGTTGGGCCGTGCACTGGAAATGTCGTTCGGCGACGTCAATCCGCGGATCATCGCCGAACCGGGACGCGGGATGTGCGCCGACACCGTCACGCTCGTCACCAGCGTGCTGGGGAAGAACGTCCGCAACGGCCTGCCGTGGTACATCATCGACGACGGGTTGTACGGTGCGTTTTCGGGAATCGTCTACGACCACGGCGACTTTCCGCTGTTGGCGGAGAATCAGGAACACCGCATGACGGGTCCGTGCGTGGTGGCGGGACCGACCTGCGATTCGAGCGACGTGGTCGCGCGAGATCAGTACCTGCCCGACCTCGAAATCGGCGAGTTGCTGCTCGTTCCGACAATGGGGGCGTATTCGTCCGCCAGCGCCTCGGGATTCAACGGCCTCGATCTCGCCCGGTATGTGGAAATCGACTGAAAAATCCTAAGAAATCGTAACATAACCTCTGTGCCTCACGATTTATTACAAACGTTCGGGCGTTTTCGAGAAGCACAACCAGTTATGTTAAACCGTTTGTAACGGGATTGTCGCATCTCCCGCCGCGGGATGAATGGCGATCTGCTCCGGTCAAACCGGCGGACATGATACGGTCTGACCGATCGTTTCCGCCGGCGCGGAGCGGCATCGAAATACGGATTCGTTCCGATCAGGGCTTGAAGTTCCTGCCTCGATAGGGGATAAGAATATTTCCGATTGTGATATTAACAGAGATAAGCAATGCTCTGCGGACGTTCCGTAGCGGCATTCGACATGATTCGCGCCCATAACCATACAGAATGACGTCGCGAACGCCATTCAGGAGGTCCTAGCGAATGAGGAGCCAGGGCTGGTTTCCTCGTGTTACCAGGTGACATCGACGGCTCGGACGCGGCATGCTGCTCCGAAATTCGCGGCAACGGCCTCGAATTCGCCGTCGAGTCAAGGGATCTGTGATTGACGGATTGAAACGGATCCCACGACTGTTAACCCGCACTCATGAGGAGAAACCACCATGAGTAAAATTCCATTTCAGGGCAAACTTCTGGTACTCGGTTGCGGCAGCGTCGCGCGCTGCACGCTGCCGCTGATCCTGCGGCATGTGGATATGCCGGCGAATCGGTTGACCATTCTCGAAATGGAAGACTTGCGGGAGACCATCCCCTCCGTTATGGCGGCGGGAGCCAACTATCTTCGAAAACGCATCACCCCCGAAAATTACGCCGCCACGCTGAGCGAACAGGTCGGCCGCGACGATATGATCGTCGATCTGACGTGGAACCTCGAAACCGTCGACCTGCTCGACTGGTGTCATGGCCGCGGCGTGCGTTATCTCAACACGTCGGTCGAACAGTGGGATCCATACGCCGACGTTCATACGCTCCCCATGACCGATCGCACGCTGTATTACCGCCAGATGCAGATTCAGCGGCTTGTCGCTTCGTGGGACGATTCGGACAACAGCCCGACGGCGGTGCTCGATCACGGTGCCAATCCGGGGCTCGTCTCGCATTTCACCAAGAAGGCATTGCTCGAAATCGGCCAGCGGTGGTGCGAAGAGTCGGACGGCCGGTTCTCGGTTCGCGAAACGGAATCGATCCGCGAGATCGAGCAGGCCGCGACCGCTCGCGATTTTCCCCGGCTGGCCATGCTGCTGGGCGTGCGCGTGATTCACGTCAGCGAGTGGGATACGCAATACAGCGAAAAGCGGAAGAAGATCAACGAATTCGTCAATACCTGGAGCATTGAAGGATTGTACGAAGAGGGAATCGCCCCCGCCGAAATGGGCTGGGGAACTCATGAGCAGACTTTACCCCGCGGAGCCGAACGGCATCGCTCGGGTCCGCGAAATCAGATTTGCCTCGATCGGATAGGGATTAATACGTGGGTCCGTTCGTGGGTTCCCAGTGGAGAAATCGCCGGCATGGTGATCCGTCACGGCGAGGCGTTCAGCATTTCCGACCGGCTGACGGTGTGGAACGGCGGCGGAAAAGCGATTTACCGGCCGACGGTGCATTACGCCTATCATCCGTGCGCCGATGCCTTGAAGTCGCTGGAGGAACTGCGTCAGCGGGATTTTCGGCGTCAGGCGGCGGACCGCATCATGGGAAATGAAATCGTCGCCGGCCGCGACGAACTCGGCTGCCTGCTGATGGGGCATCCGTTCAAATCGTGGTGGATCGGCAGCGTGCTCGACATCCACGAAGCGCGCCGGCTGGTGCCGGGGCAGAATGCCACGACGCTGCAAGTGGCGGCGTCGGTGTTGGGGGCGATGTACTGGATAATCCGCAACCCGCATCGGGGGGTTCTGCTTCCCGATGACCTGCCGCACGACGAGGTGCTGGAAGTGGCGACGCCGTATCTCGGGCAGATCGTCTCGCAGCCGGTCGACTGGCCGAACTGGGCCGACGACGATTCCATCGACGACAACGCCCATTGGCAATTCAAGAAGTTCCTGCTCGAATCGCCCAAGTCGATTATCGCGAAACAACGCCGTCGGTTAGAGACGAGTTTGCGATAGATTTTTCGTTTAGCCGCGACGCGAAGGGTTTCCGTAGCGGAGCGTTAGCTGCTGTTTTCGGCATTCCTTCGCATTGGCAGCGCCTTCATGATACGAACCAGGATTGAAAGCATCTGTATTAGACGTCGACGACAAAAAGCGAACTCAGGGGCAGCAGCTAACGCTCCGCTGCGCCGAGCCTCCGCGTCGCGGCTAACCGAAAACCTTGCTGCGACCCCTCCGGGGTCGATCAGTCTGCAGGCTTTGCGGCAGACTTGTTCGCCTGAACTGATTTTGAAAAAAGATGATACGAATTCCTGACCGTCAAGTAGAGAATCCCCGTCATAGCGACAACGCCCGATGGTGTTTCCATCAAGCCGTCGATCTCAAAAAAAACAAGCATTAGGATCAAATACACGGCAATCAATTCCCCGCGGACGTCATACTTATCCAGCATTTATCGGCTCCCCGAAAAAATTGAAAATCCTTTGACTTAACCAACGGCGTTCACGCCGCACTTCTTCAAAAAATTCGCCGTGATCGTCTGCACGCGCTGATCCGGACCGTGCGGGCGGCCGTAATGGGCGAACGGCGGGGCGAAGCCCGGCGGACGCGATAAGCCCATCGACCAGTAAATCGTCGAGGCGTTGAACACGAGGTTCCCCTTCGGGCCGGGATAAATCGTCGCCGTCCAGTGGGCTTTGGCATCGCCGCCGTTGATGGAAGTTCCCTCCGCGACGACTTCCAGGCCCGGAATCTTCGCCGGGTCGCCGTGAAACTCCCAGCCGACGAGCCCCGGTATGCCGTCGCCGTTCTTCATGCCGGTCCCTTCGAACAGCCAGTGATCGGCTTTCGAGACGATCCAGTCCCCCGAACCGTTGAACGGGTTGATGGTCCGCGCACCGATCAGCAGATTCTCGTTCGGCCCCTCCATGTCGAACGGTCCCATGAAACTCTCGGCTTCGAGCAATCCGCCATAACGCCCCGCGCGGTGAAAAATGCGACTCGGCCGGCCGTCGCTGCTGGGAACAAGCGGCGCGACGAAGCAAACCGAATTCCCTGAGAGGAATGCGACGTTCAATCCGTCCTGAACCGCCTGCATCAGGTGGTTGTACATTTCGAGGCTCCAATACTCGTCGTGCCCGACCGAGAGGAACATCTTGCCGCGCGACAAGCCCTGCGGCTCGGTGTGCAAATCGACGTTGGAGAGGTACGTGACATCATAGCCGTGTTGTTCGAGCCAATACGCCAAGGGGAATTCCCAGCAGAGGAATTCCCCCGAGCCGACGGACAATGCCTGATCGACGACCTGCGGATATTTGCTGTAGGGCCGATCGAAACTGATTCGCGTCGTGCCGTTGAGCGAATGGCTCGGCGGATCGCTGTCGTACAGCGAATACTCATCGGGCCATTTGTTGTACGCCCCCCAAGTGTTGTCGCTGCACTGGAACAGCAGATCGGCCTTCCGGTCGTCGCGAACGATGAAGATGATGTAACTCTGATAGCGATGACTGTTGCACATCAGCTTGCCGAGGTACACGCCGCTGACCCAATCGTCGGGAATTGTGAGCGTCGACGTCGGCTTCCACTGACATTCGCGGACGCGGTGCTCTCCCACCGCCGGATCGGGTTGCGGCGTGACGGGAAACGGACCAAGCCGCGTGATCTTCCGAGCCCCGGCGCCGCCATAATAACCCATGCGGTAGACGTCGATGACCGCTTCGGTATCGGCCTCGGCGCTGAGCATGATGTCGAGCGATTCACCCGGCCTCACGCTCCGCTGGGAGCAATACCCTTCCAGGAGCTTCGACCGGCGGGCGCCCGCCGTGCGGACGTATGTCAGTTGCCAGTCGCCGTGGCCGGGCTTCTGATTTTCGTCCCAGATCAGCGACGTCCCCGGCGCGACGTTGGCGCGGGCCGCACTGGGCCGGCCCCCCAGCAATCCGCCGAACATTCCCGCGGCGGCGGCCGATTTGAGCAGATCGCGGCGGGGAATTCGGTTTCCGAAATTCGCATCGGAGGAATCGGGTGCAGTCATAACAACTCTCCTGTGGCGGAATCGAGCGAAAGTGATGCTCTTAGAAATCCTGACATAACCTCTCTGCCTCACGATTTATGGACAACGTTCGGAAGTTTTCGAGAAGCACAACCGGTTATGTGAGAGTCACTGAGTATATCGGGACGTTCCGGGTTTTTGTAATCATCGGCACAATCGTTTTTTTCGGTCGATACGGCTTGAAGCGAACGGAACCGGCCGCGCGGGGTCGATGCGATTTCCCATCTCACGCCGATGGCGGCGACGTGACCTATGATTTCGATAGCCCACTTTGTCGAGGTGCGGCGGCGATTTTGAATTGATCCGCGGCCATTGCCCTTCCTGATGCGAGACGTCCTTCCATGATAACGCTTTCAATGGATTCCCCTGACCTCGATTTCAAAAACCAGACGATGTTGCCCGCGAGCAATCACGTCCTCTCGGAAGACGACTGGCTGCCGGACGACGATACGACGTCGTTTGTGCGATTGGTGGAACGGTATTCCACGACCGCGAATCTGCCTCCGTCGCACTGGCTGACAATCCTGAATTTGCAGCACACGCGAACGGACGTCCGCTGTCTTACCGAGCCGACGCGGCTCGTGAAGCGGATCATGGATGTATTCATCTCCGCGGTGATGCTGGTAGTGTTGGCTCCGATCATGCTGCTCGTCATGTTGCTGGTTAAACTGACGTCTCCCGGACCGGCAGTCTATTCGCAGGTGCGCGTCGGTTTGAATCTCCGGCGTCCCAGCCGCGATCGGCGCGGCGGGAATAACGACGCCGACGCCGCGGCATCCGATCGGCGCGCGAAGTCGAACGATCGTCGGCACGAAGAGGGATACGGCAAGCCGTTCGTGCTTTATAAATTCCGCACCATGCGGATCGACGCCGAGAAAGACGGAGCGCGGCTCGCCGTCAAGGGCGATCCTCGCATCACGCCGATCGGCCGGTTTTTGCGCAAGACGCGGCTGGACGAACTGCCGCAGTTGTGGAACGTGCTTAAGGGAGAAATGTCGCTTGTCGGTCCGCGGCCGGAACGCCCGGTGTTCATCGAGCAGCTTTCGCAAGAGATCCCCGATTACATCAACCGACTGGGACTCAAACCCGGATTAACCGGCCTCGCGCAGATCATCAACGGTTACGACACCGACATCGAAAGCATCCGCCGCAAGGTGGCTCTCGATCTGCTCTACCTGCAGAACTGCTGCATCAAGAATGATTTCAAGATTCTGTTCCGCACGATCCGCGTGATCCTGACCGGCAGCGGGGCGATGTGAAGTCGAGGGTCCAGAGTCCAGGGTCCAGAGCCAGAGGTTGGAAGACGGGGAGACCGGGAGGGGAGCAGGGATTCACACCTCGCCCTTTGGGAGAGGTCGGCCGCTCGGCGGCCGGGTGAGGGTGCCTTTTTTCTCGTTCCCAAGCTCCGCTTGGGAACGCACGTCTTCGAAGCTCCTGCTTCGCCGAACGCACCCACGACGCGATCACACTGGCGGGCAAGCCGCCAGTGCCACCAAGAAAAAACGCTCCGCCGCGTAACGCCTTGACGTCGGCTCGCCGAAAACTCTGCTTTTTCCCGCTTCCTTCTTGAAGTTCGCGATTCGCCGCTTCACAATACTCAGTTATCGGCTCATCACGTCTGGCGATGGCCGGTCCCCTTATTAGTTCGAGGGGGGTTGTGTGATTCCGACTGATCTGTCGTGAAGGGAGTGGCCCATGTCTCGATTCATCGGCTTCAAGTTTCGATCGTTGTGCGCCATTATCATAATTGTGTGGATGTGCGGGGCGGCGGCGTCGACCGCGCTCGCGGACGAATGGCCGCTGGTGGTCGAGATCGAACGTCAGCCGCTCGAAGCGGCGACACAGCGGCTGGTCGAGGCGCTGGAATATGTGGGGGCGCCGCTATCGGCCGAAGATCGCCAGGCCATAAATGCTGTGAAAGAGATCGAGAAATCGACCGATGCCGTGAAAGCCATTCAAGAGGTGCTCGACGCGCATTGTCTGGCGGCGGTGAAGATCAATCCCGAAAGCCGGGTTTCGGTGACGGAAGGTCCGGTCGCCAAAGAGCTGATTTATCAGGGCTGGCGGACGTTTCTCGTCAAGGTGCACAACGAAGCGGGAGTCACGGCGCGGTTGATGCCCGAAAGTCCGAACGCCGCCCCGCAGTTCAAGCGGAGCCGCGGTGCGAGCCGGCCGGAGCGAGACATCTCGCTCGCCGATGTCTCGCAGCGATTTCTCGACATCACGATGTTCGAAGCCCAGCCGATGAAAGAGACGCTCTCGGGACTGGAACTCGAATACCGCATCATGCAAATCTATTGCCGCGACGTCGGTAAGCGTGAGGCGAAAATCGGTTTCAACGTCGGACAGGGGACGCAGGACATCGGTTTTCGCAACGCCGTGCCGATTCTGTTCGAATCGCTTCCCTCCGTCGAAGTGGTGCTGGGCGTCCGCGACGAAGACGGCACGCCGACGACGGCGGCGTTTGTATTTCGCGATGCGTGGGGACGGGTCTATCCCAATCCGGCACGCCGGCTGGCTCCCGATTTTTTCTTTCATAACCAGATTTATCGCTCGGATGGTGAGTCGGTTCATCTGCCGCCGGGCGAATACAGCGTCGAAGTTTCGCGCGGTCCCGAGTACCTCGTGCAGAAGTCTCAGATGACCGTGGAATCCGACATCGTCAGTCAACGCGCGGTGTTTCACTTGAAGCGCTGGGCGCATGCCGCGTCGAAAGGGTGGTACTCGGGCGATCATCACGTCCACGCCGCCGGTTGTGCGCACTATGAAAACCCGACCGAAGGGGTTTCGCCCGCCGACATGATGCGGCATATTCTCGGCGAAGATTTAAACGTCGGCTGTGTGCTGAGTTGGGGCCCGTGCTGGTACACGCAGAAGCAATATTTCGAAGGAAAAGTCTCAGCGCTTTCGAGCGAATCGAACCTGATGCGCTACGACGTCGAAGTCAGCGGGTTCCCCTCGTCGCACGCCGGGCATTTGTGCTTGCTGCGATTGAAGGAAGACGATTACCCCGGCACGACGGTCCTCGAAGAGTGGCCGAGTTGGACCTTGCCGATTTTGAAATGGGGCAAAGAGCAGGGGGGCGTGGTCGGTTACAGTCACAGCGGCTGGGGCTTGGCTCTCCCCGATTACGATGCGCAGGGGAACCGGGTCGTCGTCGATTACCGCAAAATTCCCGATGGCTGGGACGGACGAGCCGCCGATAAACTCCCCGATTATGCCATGCCGCCGTTCGACGGCATCGGTGCGAACGAGTTTATCGTGACCGGAGTACACAACGTCTGTCACTTCATCTCGGCGGTCGATACGCCGGCCGTGTGGGAACTCAATATCTGGTATCACACGCTTAACTGCGGCTTGCGGACGCGGATCAGCGGCGAGACCGACTTCCCGTGCATCTATGGCGATAAAGTCGGACTCGGACGCATTTACGTCAAGATTCCGATCGGGCAACCGCTCGAATTCGACAATTGGATCGCCGGCGTGCGTAACGGCCGCAGCTACTGCGGCGACGGACTCAGTCACATCTACGACCTCAAAGTGAACGACGTGGCGATTGGCGAGTTGGGGACGAAGAATCGATTCAGCGAACTGAATCTCCCGAAGCCCGGTAAGGTCACCGTGACGTTCGACGTGCAGGCGTTGCTTGCTGAGACGCCGAATGAAGAGACCGAACGCATTCGCAAAGCGCGGCTCGATCAGAAGCCGTATTGGCACCTCGAACGCAGCCGCATCGGCGAATCGCGCAAGGTTCCCGTCGAAGTGATCGTAAATGGTTATCCGGTCGCGACTAAGGAGCTCGAAGCGGACGGTGAATTGCAATCGCTGTCGTTCGATCTCGACATGCCGCAGTCGAGCTGGGTGGCGGTGCGAATTTTCCCGTCGGTCCACACGAACCCGGTGTTCGTCGAAGTCGGCGGAAAGCCAATTCGCGCCAGCCGCCGCAGTGCGAAGTGGTGTCGCGAGGCGGTCGACGTCTGCTGGGAGAAGAAAAAAGGCCAAATTCGCGAGACCGAACTGTCGGCCGCCGAAGCGGCGTATCAGGTCGCCCGCGAGTATTACGAGCGAGTGTTGGCGGAAAGCGTGGCTGATTGAAGAGGAAGTCGAGAGTCAAGAGCCAGAGAAAAGGCTGCTCGGAGAACGTAACGTCATTCGAGAGGGATGGTTGCGGCATGAAAATCTGTATTTCGGTCGCGTCGGAATCGAGAAACCTTGCGAAGGTCGATTTGCTGAATGCGTCGCGTCGGGCGGATATCGTCGAATTCTGCCTCGATCATCTCATCAAAGAACCGAACGTTGCGGAGTTGATCGAGGGGATCCAGAAGCCGATTTTGATTTCGTGCCGTCGCCGCGAGGATGGCGGCAAGTGGCAGGGGACCGAAGACGAGCGGCTGATGCTGCTCCGTCAGGCGATCGTCGCTCAGCCCGATTATGTCGAACTCGATCTTGAAATCGCGAATAAAATTCCGCGGTTCGGCAAGACGAAGCGGGTCATCAGTTTTACCAGTCTCGACGAGCCGGTGAATGACGTCGAAGAGATCGTCCGTCGCGCGGTGCAGGCGAAGGCCGACGTCGTCAAAGTCACATGGCCGACGCCCACGCTCGATGAGGCCTGGCCGATGCTGGCGGCGGTGTCGCAGAAGCGGGAGATTCCCGTCGTCGCCGCGGGAATGGGGCCTGGCGGTGTGACATTCTCTCTGCTCGGCTGCAAGTACGGTGCCCCCTGGATTTATGCTGCTCTCGAAAAAGGGATGGAATCGTACGCCGATCAGCCGACCGTGTCCGAACTCGAAGAACTCTACTTCTGGCGCGGCATCGATTCGCACACGCGGTTCGCCGGCATCGCCGGCATGACCGCCGTGCAGCGGGCTTCGATTAAGGTCTTCAACACCGGTTTTGCGAAACACGAATTGAATTTCCGCTGTCTGCCGATCGTCACCGGCCGGTTCGACCGGCTGGGCAAGATGCTCGACGTGCTCAAGATCACTTCGATCGTCACCGGTCCCGAGGCGGGCGAATTGGTCTTTCCGCTCGCCGAGAAAAGCGAAGACGCCGCGAAAGAAGCCGGTTACGCCGACTTGCTGCTCAAGCAGCCCGACGGCTGGCACGCCTACAACACCTTATGGCGCGGCGTGCTCAAATCGCTCGAAGCCCGACTGGGAAAAACGACCGACGAAGATCGGCCCCTCGACCGCCGCAATGTGTTGATCGTCGGTCACGGCCCGGCGACGCGATCGATCGTGTACGGACTGCTGCGCCGCAAGGCGATGCTCAGCATCACCAGTCCCGACGACAAAGCCTCGCGGAAGCTGGCCGAGCATTTCAACATTCGGCACGTCCCCTTCGCCAGCTTGTACGACACGCTCGCCGACGTGGTCGTCTTTTCGCATGAGGAGTTGCAACTCGGCCACCGCAAGGTCGACTTCAACCCGGCGTATCTGCGTCCGCAGATGACGGTGCTGGACGTGTCGGACTTGCTCGAAGAAACGCCGGTCCTCGCCGAAAGCCGAGCCCGGCGGTGTCCGGTTGTGGAGGGTTCGGAAGTCTTCGCCGATCAGTTGGCCACGCAGTTCAAATCGATGACGGGCAAAGAGCTGCCGTCGAGCGCGCTGCGCGAGGCGCTGGCGGCGGAGTGAGACAGATGGGGAGATGGGGGGATCGGGAGATGGGGAGTTCCATTCATTTGTTCTGCCTTTTTTCGCTCTGGCTGACCACAAATCCTTAACCGCACACCCCGCCTACCCTATCGCACGTGGTTGCGCGCTCGCATCCTTCGCGACCATCAGATAATCCACAACCAAACCCCGTTTCACGTGAAAACGAGGAGTCTGAAAATCGCAAGGCGAAAATCGAGCAAAAATGCAGCGAAATGCGTACTGCAGCGCACTTTCAGCGCACTTTGCGCGCGTCGTAACCCCTTCTCCCCCCGGGAGAAGGTGGCCGAAGGCCGGATGAGGGTGCCTTCAGAGCATAAAAACGCCAAAAAAGTGACCAAAAAGCGCCAAAAACGATGAAAATCGACGCATTTGCGCGCGATTCAGCGCAAAAAAGCACGCCGCAAACGCCATCGTGTCCGAAATCGAACTCACGACGCCATCAGCCCTTACGAACCCCTCACCGGTGCGCGCAAATGCGCGCTGCGCACGCATGTCATCGCGTGCATGTCAACCGGCGACTTTTGTCGATGAAGTCCCCTCCAACCCACCAATCCAGGAAGTTGAGGTAAACCAAGCAGCCCCAAATCACCTGCCGATTCTAAACACAGCGGTTCTCCAACAGACCGGGCCGAAATATGGAGAAAATGGTGAAGTCGGGATAGCAAACATCGCCGTAAAAAGTTGTTTTGATATGCATTTTGCGCGCACTAAACGCGCGCAAAAGTGCCACTCGCGCGCTCAAAAGCGTCACTCGCGAACGCAAAAGCAGGACTTTGTGCGGATCTGCGCATCATTCCAAACAACATTTTGGGGAGGATGACTCAAGCGCGGGCGTTTTCGGGGTTCGGGATCAGTGGTCCGTCGGCGGCGGTCCGTTGTCAGTGATCAGTGGTCAGGGGCCGGCACCGTGAAGCGACTCGGCCAGCCGCCGATCCCGCTCCGCGCAACCAGGCACCGTAGTGGGGAATTGATGTTTCGCGTTTTGTCGGATCGATGTTGGGGAATGGGTGCCATGTTTGGAAAGGGGAACGCGTCGCCGCTTGATGATGGCACCATGAGAAATCGAAGAATCTACGACGACGTTCGAATGAAAAAGTCTGGCGGCTTGTGGTATCATCGTGCGAGCAAGAACAGCTTCTTGTCGCTCCGCGAGCCAGACGACGGAGCGTCTGGGGCACCGAAGACGAAGACGGTGCAAAGTCTGTGGGGCATTCTGGCGAGTTTGTTATTACGCCGGGTGCCACTGGCGGACTTCTCTTCCGATTGCAATTCGACGTCTATCCCTATCAATCTCACAACACGTTAACAAACTTTTCGGGTGCCACTGGCTGGGCCAGTGTGTCTTTGGTTTTCTTGACTTTCAATCCAAAAACTCATGCGGAAGGCCATGCACGAAGGGCAACTCCGCGAACTGCTGCTGCGGCGGGTCGAGCTGATAGTACCGAATCGACGACCAACTCCAATCGACGGCTCGACGGCACAGTCCCCTCCGCACCGGGTTTTCGTGAATGTCATCGATCGCGGCGAGAAGTACCTCTCGCGAGAACACATTGCGATCGTAGCCGGGG
>JBBECD010000143.1:0-23196 GCA_040881995.1 Planctomycetaceae bacterium | reverse complement strand
CGCCCGCAAGGCCTCGACGATGGTCGTCGACATCGGCATCCCGCAAGAATGTGAAGCGGCGTGTCATACCGCGTGGAAGGAGCACGGCCCGATCGACATTCTCATCAACAACGTCGGCGGCCGGCGGATCAACGTCCCCACCGAAGATTTTCCGCTCGCCGATTGGCAGAAGATCATGGACCTCAATCTCACGAGCACGTTCCTCTGCACGAAAGTCATCGGCGGGTACATGCTCAAGCGCGGCAAGGGAGGCCGGATCATCAACATCGCGTCAATCTCGGGCATGGTCGGCAACCGCGGCATCGGCGGGCGCTCGTACGAAACGAGCAAGGGGGCGGTGATCAACTTCACGCGCGCGGTCGGAGCCGACTGGGCACCGCACGGCATCACCGTCAACGCCATCTGCCCCGGCGGTTTCATGACCGAACCGAACCAGCGCTGGTCTCGCGACAACCCCGAAGTGATTTCGACGTTCAAGGAGTTAATCCCCATGGGCGACTTCGGCCAACCGGAAGATTTAGGCCCGCTGGCCGTCTATCTCGCAAGCGATGCGTCTCGCTATATGACCGGAGCGATGCTGGTGATCGACGGGGGGTATACGTGTTTGTGAGGGAGGAAATTCAAAATTGGGAGAGATTGATGGGTACAACGCAAAAGCAACTCGATGACTTCTATGCATTCGCAATGGCGCGGCTGGATAATGATCCGAATATATCTATCAAGGCACTCGTTTTGTCGTGGAGCATAACGAACCAGCCGTCGGAAGAATTGGCTGGTTCCGCCGCCAAAGTACAAACGGCATGTGAATCGGAGGCAGGAGAAGAACGTCAACCAACTACGGAAATACTTCGCAAGACGTGCGACCCCCTCGGACCGAAAATCGACAGCGACGAAACGGAGTAAAGCGAGAAGCGAGCAGGGTAGCCCCGGTTGCTCGTCAACCGGGGTCGCGAAGCGATGAGAGGCAATTCACAGGCTTATTCGATCAATGCCTCCTGTTGCCATGCAACTCCGGTTGACAAGCAACCGGAGCTACCCGCTCGTGACAGTTGTGTCAGTTTCAGTTGCCATTTCGGACGCTCCGTCGAGAGTGACTCCTTTGAAGAAAGACGCTTCGTTATAGACACACATAGCGTCGCAACGTTTGCCGGACGCCGGGTCCGGCAAACGCCCACGTTGACCGGCCGCGCTGAGCGAATGCGAGCCAGCGGTCCGGTCGAACGTGTTGTTAGCTTGCTATTGACGGCAACGGGCCGCGCCATTGGACGTACTCGCGTCCCTTCGGCGTAACCTCAATAATGTCGCCATTCAGTTGGATGAGGTGGTGCGCCGCGAGCGCGTCGATGACCGCCTTTCGTTCTTCGGCACGAGGGACTGCCTGAGTCAGAAAGGAGTCGTATAAAGTGTAGGTCATTCGATCCTTTAAGGAGGCCAGCCAGTCCAGTACGCGTTGTGTGAGCGGGACCAAGAAGTAGTTGAGGTAGCGGTACTCCCAGAGGTAGGCACGCGCCCGCTCAGCCCGGAAGATCTCGGCAAGCTGCGTCACCTGCTCTGGCATCAAGGCTATGTTTTGCGGAAGAGGCACTTCTTCTCCGGGTGGAACCTTCGGCGGAGCCGCCTCGGTTGGCGGGGCCTCCCCGCTTCTCTCTGCTTGCGATGTGGAAAGCTCGCCCCCGGGGAAGCGGATCCTCGCCACACGTCCCATGAGTGCCCCGATGTCACTGCGAAAGACAGTAATGAAGACAACGGCGACCGTCCCCGCGATAACCGGCGCTGAGAGCAGCACTTTGAGAAACTCCAGAACCAGCTTGGTGATCTCCATCTATTCGCCCCCGGGCTTCAGCAAGGTAACGTCATGCCGATAAGCTGCGGGCGCAGCAGGCGACCGTCAGCTTCATCGGCTTGTTAGGCTGCCAGCGGCAGTTCATGCAAGCATCCACCGGCCAGCATGGTTCATGGCTATGGCTGTGTTGCCCTGCACGATCACAGCGAACCGCTCGCGCACTTCTGTTGTGTAGTATTCCGGTCCGATCGACTCAGCCAGAGCATCGTCCAAGTGGTCAGCGAGGGCAAGGTGTTCCCGCTGTGCAGAGCCGGGCAGAAAAGGCCCCGCTTCGAAAGCCGCGACCATGGCTTTGAATGTCGACGTGAGGTACGGCATTGTGAATGACTTTGCTTCCTCGCGGTCGAGACGCGGCTCGTCCTGTCCCTGGAGCGGCTCCAGTGCCGCGCCTGTCGCCATATTCATCATCTCCATGTTTCCTGCTTCAGAGTCAGATTGTGTCGATTTCACGTAGGCCATTACCATGAACAAGGCTCCAAACAGTCGCGCCTTGTATATGCCGCGTCCAGTTGGGGCAACAGTGGAGCGAGAAGGGGCGGATAGTAGGCCGAGCTTAACATCTGAGTTGTATGTCTCGATCATGCCACGGTAGGTTCGCTCTGACTCCGCTGCCATCTCGGCCATGGCCTTAACGTACTGAACCTTGTCTGGCGTGGCGCGACCGAAGAGCTTCTTGAAAAATGACATGTCAATACTTCTTGGCAGCCTAACGAATAGGGTTTTATTGCCCGTCGCGGAGTCTTCGGAGCGCTGGGCGATAAAACCTCCTTGAACTGAGCCGCTCCGCAGCGGTGCAGGGGCGGTCTGATTGGGAATGTCGCTGAACTCCGACCGTACACAGCATTACACCACCGCTGTACGCCTTTGTCAATCGCCGCGACGTTTTCGGCGGTGGGGGTGTTGTCAAACGCTGGCGGCCTCCGTTCCGATAATACGTCTTCGAACGTTTGATGTGGACGTCATCGTTGTCTTCCCTTCGCAGCCAGCGCTCCGCTGCGCCGAGCCTTCGCGTCGCGGCTAAACTTCTTCACTCCCCATCGCCCGATCTCCCCATCTCCCTATCACTCAACCACCACCGGGCACTCCGGCAGGCTCGCCATGAACACCCTGCCGTACGGCTTCGTCCGCACGCGGGGGTCGAGAATCACCACCTGGCCGGTGTCGGTTTGCGAGCGGATCAACCGGCCGAAGCCCTGTTTGAGCTTTATCACGGCTTCAGGGATTTGGTATTCGTAGAACGGGTTGCCGTTTCTGCGGCGGATTGCTTCTAATCTGGCCTCCAGCAATGGGTGATCGGGGACGCTGAAGGGGAGCTTTGCGATGATTACGTTTTGCAGCGCATCGCCGGGGACGTCGACGCCTTGCCAGAAACTGTCGACGCCGAATAACACGGCTCGCGGTTCTTTGACGAACTGCTTGAGCATGTCGGCGGGGGAGAGATTGTCCCCCTGGCACAGCAAGGCGATGTTCTCTTCGGCCAGGAACGGCATGAGCCGTGCGGCGCAGTTCGTCATCATTTTGTAATTGGTGAAAAGCACGAACGCCCTCCCCTGCGACTGGCCGACGTATTTTTCGATTCGCTCGACGACCGCCGATTCGTAGGCGGCGGGTTCGTCGCCGGGGTCGGGCATGCCTTCGGGGAGAATGATTTTCGCCTGATGCTGATAATCGAACGGGCTGCCGAGTTTGAGTTCGTTGCACGCCGTCAGTCCCAATCGCTGTTTCGTGAAGTTGAAATTATCGCCGCCGATCGCCAATGTCGCGCTGGTCATAATGACCGTCGGAACCTTCTGAAAAAGTTCCTGCCGCAAGATCGGGCCGACTTCGATCGGCGAACATTTCAGTTGAATCCGCTGCTGGCGTCGGCCTGAGACTTCCATCCAATAGACGCTGTCGTCGCGGCGTTGATGCCACCACTCATCGATCGTGTTGCCGAGGATCTGGCAGCGTTCGGCCGCGGATGTCAGTTCGATTTTTTGTTCTTCTTTCTGAATGCGATGTGCGGCCTGCGAGATCAAGCCCGCGAGTTCATTCAGAGCCGGTGTGAGGCCGTTCGGCCACGGGACGGGCACTTTGATGCGGCCATTCTTCTGGCCTTCTTCGTCCTGCCATTCGCGAAGCCGGGCGAAGGTTTCGCGGGCAAGATATTGCAACCGCGTTACGGCTTGTTGACCGGCGGGGAGCGGGAAATGAACGAGCAGCCCTTTTTGCGTCCGATCGTTGAACAGTTTCGTCAGCAGGAATTCGATCTGCCCGTTGGTGATCGAGAGTCCCAAATGATCGGCGGCGACCGCTTCGAGCGTGTGGGCTTCATCGAAGATCGCGATGTCATAATCGGGGAGCAGGCTCGCCCCTTCCCGGCGGATCGCCAGGTCGGAAAAGAATAACGCATGATTGACGATGAGGATGTCCGCGTTCCACATCCGCCTGCGGGCGCGAAAATAGAAGCACGATTCGAATGTCGGACATTTCTTGCCGAGGCAGTTGCCGGTCTCGCTGGCGACTTCGTCCCAGACCGCCGGAAGCGGACGCAGGGCGAGATCGGACAAACTCCCTTCGGAAGTCTCCTTCGTCCAACGGGCGATCGCTTGCAGTTGCTCTTGTGCATCGGTCGCCGAGAATAGGCTCATCGAGCGTTCGAGCGCCCCGCTCAAGCGTCGCCGGCTGAGGTAGTTCCGCCGTCCCTTCACCAGCACGGTGGTAAATTCGACCGGCAGCAGCGAGTTGAGAAACGGAATATCCTTGCGGAGGAGTTGTTCCTGCAGGTTGATGGTATGCGTCGAGATCACGACTTTGATTTTCGGCAGCGATTCGTCGTGCTGCCGCGCGGTGGCGGCGAGAATGGCGGGGACGAGGTATGCGAAACTTTTGCCGACGCCGGTGCCGGCTTCGACGAGCAGATGCTTCTTGTCGGCGATCGCTTTCTCGACGGCGGCGGCCATGTCGAGTTGTTCGTTGCGGACTTCGTACCGTTCCCAGCGGCGCGACAGCGGGCCGTTATCGCCGAGGATTGCTTGAGAGGTCGTCGTCACCCGCCGTGCCTTTTCTTCGCCGTCAGCGTTTCTTGCGCGGCTTGCTCTTGGGTTTGGGTTCGGGTTCGGGTTCGGTGAGAACCAGTTCCGCGGAACTTTGAATCGAGAGTTCGGGCATCTCGGCCGTCGGAGTTTCGTTCGGTTGAATCACCCGGCGTTCGTCGTCTTGCACCGGGGCCTGAGTCTCGCGGCTCGTCCGTTGTACGGCGACCAGACAGATGTCGTCACGCTGCGCCCGGCCGTCGCAGAATTTCTCGACATCGATCACCAGGCCGCGCACCATCTCGGCGAGCTGCTGGTCGGCGTTCGACATGTATTTCACCAGTCGGTCTTTGTGATACAAGTCGTGATTCGGATTCATCGCCTCGGTCACGCCGTCGGTGTAAAACAAAATGGTGTCGTCCGGTTCGAGCGATATTTCCAGTTGCTCGTATCGCTGTTCCTTGGCGATGCCCAGCGGCATGCCGGTCTCTTTGATTCCCAGATGCGAAATCGAGCCGTCGAGCTTGCGCCGCATCGGCGGCAGATGACCGGCATTCGCGATGGTCATCGTGTTCGCTTCAAAGTCCAAAATTGCCAGCACGAACGTGATGAAACGATATCCCAAACCGCTTGAGGCGATTTCGGTATTCAAGGTCGATAACGCGTCGGCGGCGGTCGGCTGCGTCAGCAGTTGATACCGCGCGGCGGAAGAGAGCCGGGCCATCAGCAATGCCGCGGGAACGCCCTTCCCCGCCACGTCGCCGACGGTCATGCCGATTTTATGATTCGGGAGTTTGACGTAATCGAAGTAATCGCCGCCGACGCTTTGAGCGGCTTCGTAATAATCGAAGAATTCGTAATGCGGAATGCGCGGCCGTTCGTTGGGCAAAAACCCGAGTTGCACCTGCGTGGCGAATTCGAGTTCGCGTTCGAGGTCGCGCTGGCGGAGCACCTCTTCGTGCAAACGGGCGTTCTCGATGGCCAATGCCGCCTGCGTCGCCACGGCGACCAACAGGTCGAGATCGTCCTGGGTGAAAGGGCTGGCCAGGGCGTTGGCGTCGAGCTGAATCACCCCCAGCACTTCTTCCGACTTGCTCATCAACGGGACGCACATCATCGAGCGAATCTGCAAGTTCGACAAGCTTTCGCTGGAAGCGAAGCGGTTGTCGCCCGCGGCATCCGCCGTGAGAATCGCCTGTCCCGTCTTGATCGCCTGCTTGATAATCGTCGTGCTCAGCCGCACGGCTCCCCCCTCGGCGAGTTCGATCCGCCGGGTTTTGGTCGCTTTGACCAGCAGTTTGTTCCGCAACGGATCTTTAAGCAAGATAAACCCGGTGTCGGCCTGGTCGAACATTTTGAAGAGTTCGTCGAGGATCAACGGCAGAACCGATTCCACGGTGAGATTTTTGGCGAGGGCGTTCGTGATCGTGAGCACGGCGCGCAATTTGATTTCGGGTTTGACCGCCAGACGGAGGGAACTGCTCGATTTCACATTAAACGAGGTGACGATCGACGAGAGTTCGTTGGGGTCGTCCAGAAAGGGATCGGGCATCGATCGGCCCGCGGGAATAATTTCCGGAGGTCCGCCGACGACGCGGCGGGAAGAGGGTTGGCCGTAAGACGAGTTGCTCTCGGAGTGATGCACATGAAAGCGGAACAGCAGGTCGCAGATTTTGACTTCGTCGCGATCTTCGAGTTCGCGGCGTCCTTCGATCAATTCCCCGTTGAGCAGCGTTCCATTTCGGCTGCGGAGATCTTCGAGATAATACGTGCCGTGGCTGTCGAGAATCTGGGCGTGATGCCGGCTGACCGCTTCGTGATCGAGGACGATCTGGCAGTTCGGATGCCGGCCGAGCACGGTGCGGTCTTCCGTCAATTCCAGGATTTGCCCCGGTATGCTGCCTTCGAGAACTTCGAGCACTGCCACATTGTTACTTTCAATCGCGAGCGACGGTCTTGATTGTTGCAGGGTTCAATTGTAGTCGCGGCGTAAACTTAACGTCAATCGGCGTGTACTGGTTGCGATTCATTTCCCGAGGCTTGACAAACGATTATCCATTCCCGCAAAATTCGAAGGTTGAGGAGTTTCGCATTTTGGCGTCTCTGCAACGGCGAACGCCGCGGAGGACGTCGGCTCGGTTTTGAGAGAATGACTATTTTTGAAGGAGTTACGATCGATGGGTGGTCCGATTGTCCGTACGGGTACCAATCCGAAGTTCTGGCAGGGTTGGGACAAGGTCTTTGGCGACAAAGATACGAAGTCCACAAAATCTGCGAAAAAAACCGCTAAACCGCAAGCGGCGGCCAAGAAAGCGCCCGCCAAGAAGTCGAAGAAATCGAAGTGATGCCGACGACGGTTTCCCATTCGTCCCTCATCCTCTGGACGTCAATTTTCCCGCGGGGTTGTGTGCGAGAGAATCGTCGCCAACCGGGTTATGACACGAGTTCTAGCGAATGACTTGCCGCCGGTGACTCCACTTCCCTCCTGTCCGCCGACGACTTCTCCGGCCTTGGGCCGGTCATGGGGCGGACGGGAAGAGCGGTGGCTGTTCCTGCTCGTGTGGCTGCTGGTCTTTGCCGATGCGGCGTGGCGGTGGCCCGTTCCCGCGGCGAATGAGCCGCATTATCTCACGATGGCCCGCCATCAATGGAATCCCGATTGGTGCCGGCGCGATCTGTTTCTGCAATCGACGCCGGCACATTCGGTCTTCTATCGGACCGTCGGCCTGTTGACCGTCGGCCTCACCTTCGAACAGTCCGCCTGGTGCGGCCGCCTGCTGGCGCTCGGACTTTTCGCCTGGGGCTGGGTTCGGCTCGGCCGGCTGCTGTTGCCCGACCGCATCGCCGTGTTTTGGGCCGCGATGGTGTATTTGATACTCGCCTCGGAAGGGAGTTTTTCGGGGGAATGGATTGTTCGCGGCTGTGAAGCCAAGGTCTTTTCGTACGGTCTGTTTCTCCTGGCCTTGTCGTGGGCATTATCTCGCCGCTGGATTCCCGCCGGGCTGTGCTGGGGGTTGTCGATTAGTTTTCATCCGCTCGTCGGCATCTGGTCGCTGGTCTGTTATGCGGGGGCGGAATTGTCGTTCGTCCTTTTGGGACGTCGCTCCAAAACACCCGCCAATATTGGCCTCGAAGTCTCATCTCCGCAGAGCCGCAGCGTTTTGTGGAAGGGGGGGGTTATTCTGGCGGGTGCGTCATTGCCCGGATTGTTGACGTCGCTGCCATTGTTCCGGGGAATCGATCCCCAGCAGCAATATCAGGCGACCTTCATTCAGGTCTTCTATCGGTTGGCGCATCATCTCGACCCCATGACGTTCCCCGTCACCGCCTATCTCTTCGCGGCGATATTGATCGCCGTCTGGTTGTGCGGCCGGCGCTGGGGACCGGCGACGAAAGCCCGTGTCTGCTTCTCGCGGTTCGTCGGAATGACGATCGCACTCGCGGCGATCGGCGTGCTTATCGGCTGGGGTCCGCGGCCCGGCGGCGAGATGCCGGGATTCACCTGGCGGATGTCGCTGCTCAAGTTTTATCCGTTCCGCATGTTCGACGGCGTGATGCCGATCGCCGCGGCGCTGGCGGTCGTGCAGATTTGGCACGCCACGGCTCGCCGGTGGATGGCGATTCGATCACATGCCGATTTTAACTTCTCCGGCGCATCAGAATCACCCAACACGGCGCGGCGAAAATCGATATCAGTCGTCGCCATCACGATTGTATGTTCCGCCCTGTGGTGCGCTTCGCTGATTCAATCGCGGCAGACGCCCCATCCGAGCCGGATGTCGGCCGAGCAGTTCGCCGCGTGGAACGAAACGTGCGCGTGGATCAAGAGTGAGACGCCGAGAGATGCGCTGTTCATCACGCCCAATCAAAGCTGGGGATTCAAGTGGTACGCCGAGCGGGCGGAATTCGTGAACATGAAGGACTGCCCGCAGGATCCGCCGCATCTTGTCGAGTGGAACCGCCGTCTTAAACTGATGGCGAGATGGGGCGAGCGGAATTTTTCCGAAGGATATTCGCGAGAGGAATTGCAGTCGCTTCAGCAACAAACGAGCGCCGACTATCTGCTCGCCCAACGCCTGGGGCCGATGACCATCGAACCGGTGTTCCAAAACAAGTGGTATCGCTTATACGCTTTGCCGCGCGAGTGAATGCATTTGATGTTCTCGTTCCCATGCTCCAACGAAAATAGGCCGTTTTCATATACAAAAGGTGAGTGAAACGGCCAATTTTCGTCGTTCCGGGCGAACGTTAGTTCATGAAAACTCCGCTTGGGAACGCAAGTCTTCGAAGCTCTGCTTCGTCGACGATTGTTGGTCGATCGCACTGGCGGACAAGCCGCCAGTGGCACCAGAAATCGAAAATGCTCCGCTGCGGAAACCCTTCGCGTCGCGGCTCACCGGGGATGACAAAGCGGCTTGCAATCTGCCCACGGGATCGGTTCAATCAACGAAAGAAACCGTTCGATGGACCTTCATTCTGCATCACCCAAAAAGGTTTGCGACATGGCTGCCGAAATTGAGACTCCCCGCGCGGAAGCAAATGCGCGTCAAAAGATCGCTGGATTCTGCACCTGGCGAACTGTGCTCGTGAGCCTGACCGCCTTGGGATGCTTTGCGCTCGCCGTTGTTGTGAGTGTGACGCTCAAATCGCAATTCAGCATCTCGCCGCCGGAAGCCCGCTCGATGGAAGACGATCAAGCGACATCGAACGAAAATGACGCCGACGCCGATGCGGCGGGTGTGGCGCGCGTCAAAGCGGCAGCGGTCCCCGGCGATTTTAAAGACCCGGCGCCCCCCAAAGTGCTCTCTGTCAAAGGGAAGCCGATCGAAAAGACGAAGCCCTACGACCGCGTGACGTTTCATGCGCCGCCGAAACCGCTGTCGCCGACCGCGGTGACGGAAGACTGGCCGCACTTTCTCGGTCCGCGGCACACCCCCGTTTCGCACGAGACGGAACTCTTGCACGAGTGGCCCGACGACGGTCCCGCCGTCGTGTGGGAGCTGAAAAAGTCGGCGAGTTATTCGTCACCCTCGATTGCCGGCGAACGGCTGGTATATACGCATCGCGACGGTAACGACGTCTTCGTCGATTGCCTGCATCCCGCCACGGGGGAGTTGTACTGGCAGTTCAAGTATCCGACCGAGTATCAAGATCGTTACGGCTACGGCGGCGGACCGCGGGCCAGCCCGGTGATTCACGGCGACCGCGTCTATCTGTATGGTGCCGAGGGGGAGTTGATCTGTCTGCACCTGTTGAGCGGCGAACTCATCTGGCAGCGTGAACTCACGAAAGAGTTCGATGTCCCGCAGGATTTCTTCGGTTCGGTCGGGACGCCTTTGTTGATCGACGGGAAGTTGATCATCAACATCGGTGCGCCCAACGGCCCCTGCGTGGCGGCGTTTGATGCCGAGAACGGACGCCTCGTGTGGGGAGCCGGCAACAAATGGGGGCCGAGTTACGCGTCTCCGATCCCGGCGACGATACACGGCAAGCCGCGCGTGTTCGTCTTCGCGGGGGGCGACAGCCGGCCTCCGGTCGGCGGATTGATCTCGCTCGACCCGGCCGACGGTCACATCGATTTCGAGTTTCCCTGGCGGAGCAAGAGTTACGAATCGGTGAATGCGTCGTGCCCGGTGATCTTCGATAATTCGGTGTTCGTGACCGCGACCTACAACACCGGGAGCGCATTCCTGCACATCGACGAAGAGATGAATTACACGAAAGCATGGACGGCGAGCGACGTGGGACTGCACTGGAACACGCCGGCGGTGCGCGACGGTTATCTCTACGCGTTCGACGGCCGCAACGAGCCCGATGCGTCGGCGGTGTGCGTCGATCTCAAAACCGGCGAGGTCGTGTGGCGGGAAGTTCCAACGTGGGAGGAAACGATCAAGATCAATAATAAAGAGCAGAAGATCGAAGTCAGCACGATGCGGGGGACGTTGCTTTCGGTCGACGGCAAGTTCCTCTGTCTCGGCGAACTCGGCCATCTGCTCTGGCTCGACCTGACGCCGGAAGGATACAAGGAAGACGAGCGAGCGTGGCTGTTCGCCGCGCGAGAGACTTGGGCGCTGCCGGTCCTCAGTCACGGTTTGTTATACGTCTCGCAGAATTCGAAAGATATTTTAACGAATGCCGGCCCGCGGCTGATCTGTTACGATCTCCGCGGCGGTGCGGCGAACGAGTCGGTAAAAAAGTAACGGCTGGTTCACTGAACTTTGCGGGACCAGTAGTCGAAGAACTGCTTCGGCATCCATTGTTGAGGAAGCTGATCTTCGAGAGCAGGCATCTCTTTCCACGATCCTCGCTTGATTAATTTTCCGACGGTTCGCGAGTAATCGTCGGCGATATTCCGGCGCGCGGATGGATCTCGCGTGCCTCGGAATTGCATCGCCAGTTCCCCAAGATGCTCCTGGAGGTGTTCTTCGTCCGCCGAACCGTACTGACGAATCCGGGAAGTGGACATGGGTCACACGCTTTCTTCAGACGCATTGACCGAATCGAGGACTTCGATAGGCTCTGATTGCTTCAACCTTTGCAAATTCGTCCATCCTGCCTGTGAGTAACGGGAGTCCCAGTCGCTCCACCCAAGTGATGCAATTACAGTCTCCATCTCCGTTAGGAAACCCATACCAATACTTGCTCTTTTTCCGCTCATCGTCAAGAGCTGTTTTTAGCTTCTGCAACTCGGGATCTGGCAAAATGACTTCCAACGAGAATTCAGGAATTCCCCGTTTTCTTGCCGCGTTGAAAACGTTGGTATCGTCGGCCACGATTCCCGGAAATCTGTCGCCATTCAATAAGCGATCCATAATTTGCCATGCAGGCAATCCTCCGCCATCGGGATTGAACCCGTATATCGTTTTGGTTCCGTCGAGTGACAGTCCTGCATGTCCCGCGAACAAAAGACAGTCCACAAACGACGGTCCAAGCCCTACACCGTTCTTTCCGGCCTGCAGCGCATTCGAAAATGATTGTGCAAACGGCCTCGTACGCTCACCTCGAAATGCAACAACCGTGACCGTCTGACAGACCGGCATTAAGGTGCTCATCGGATCCTTTACTACTCAGCTATCGGCTATCAATACGCCACATTGTACGGCCGCTTCAGTTTACCAGTGTCAAGATATAATTCAAGCAATTGACTCCCCGCGACTGATTTGAGCCCTCCGCGGCGGTGCGGCGAGTGAATGAAGACTGGGAGACTGGGAGAAGCGCTCCGCTACGCAAAGCCTTCGCGTCGCGGCTAAACCGAAGAGGTCACACTCTCCTTGTCTCCTTGTCTCCCCCTCTCAATTCCGCTCCCGGCGACTTATTCCGGATTGAGATCCCGCTCGACCGTCGAGTTCGGGCGGCGGAAGGCGTACTCGTCGTCTTGCAGCATCCGCAGGTAACTGTCGTAACGCGTCCGGCTGATGAGTCGCCGTTCAACGGCTTTGCGGACGGCGCACTCCTCTTCGAGGTCATGCCAGCAATTCGGAAATTTACATCGCGGCACGAACGGGCGGAACTCGATGAAGTAGCCTTCGATCTCCTCGCGGCGGACATCCCACAACTGCAACTGACGAATGCCCGGGGTGTCGATCACCCAGCCGCCGTCGGGAAGTTCCAAGAGTTCGGCCGTACGGGTGGTATGCTTCCCTTTGCCGGTCTCGTCGCTCACCGCGGCGGTTCGCAACTTGAGATTCGGAGCGATCACGTTGAGCAACGTCGACTTGCCGACGCCGCTTTGTCCCGCCAGCACGGTGACTTTACCCGCGAGCAGTTGCCGCAATTCATCCCAACCGCGGCCGAGCACCGTACTCGTCATGATGACGGGGTATCCCAATTGAGAATACATGCCGGCCATCGGCACGAGTTCGAGCGGATCGACGAGATCGACTTTGCTGATCGCGATGACGGACGCGCAGCCCCCCTTTTCGGCGCTGATGAGAAACCGATCGAGCAGTTGCGGTTTGAAGTCGGGCAGGCCGGCGGAGATCACGATTAACGCCTGATCGACGTTGGCGGCGATGATGTGTGATTTCTGGTCGGTCCCGCGCGTCAGTGACGATTTGCGGGGATTCACCCGGACGATGACTCCTTCGTCGGGTGAGACCGACTCCACGAGCACGTGGTCGCCGGCGACGACGGGCGTCCGCTCGCGGCGGGCCAGCGTGCGCAGCAAGCGACGGACGGTGCACCCGATTCGTTCCCCCGAATCGAACTGCACGGTCGCCTTAAGACCGATGGACGAGATGACGAGGCCCGGCCGGCAATTCTCCGCATCGACGCCGATCTGCATCGGGCCGTTGGCGTTCTGTGCGGAGCCGTGATCCTCGGCCATCACCGTCCGATGGCGCGTCTGGTCCCCTTTGCCCGAGAGCCGTTGCCGATGGGCGGAGTCGTGCAGTTTCTGCTCGTCCTCGCGGAGCGAGCGGGTCAGATCGTTCTCGCGCACACCGCGGTGGCGGTTTTTGCGGAACTCGACGCGAATTTTTCGACGGCCTTTTTTCCCCACGGGACTGTTTTCCTCCCGCAGAATTATTGGCCGTATTGACGGTGATGTAAAGCGAACAGACTCTCAAACGGATCCAAGTTTTTCTGCGGGTTATTTGAGTCTCAGGTTGATAATGTCACAACTCTCGGTTGACGAAATGGTGCTTGTCTTCCGGCCCAAAGGGCCAGCCGTTCATCCAGCCAGGGGCTTCGCCTCTGGAAACGGTCCCCCAATATGACGAGAGGCCTGAAGGGCCGGCAGTTCAAACGCAATTTCGTACGACAACGAACTGTTGGCCCGTTGGGCCGAGAAGAAGATTTTGGGGAAACGTCTACCAGGCCCTGCGGACCTGGCTGGGAGAATGGCCGCCCCCTTGGGGCTGAAAACAAGGCGTCAATCGACTGATGCTCGACTCGTTAAACACACAAGACCTTGAGAATATTTCATCCGTAACGTCGGTCGCGGAACGTGCTCATCGGCCAATTCGCGCCAGACGAAAATTACCGCACCGGATTGGCCGGTAAAAACCAATCTGAGTCCTCGTTCTGCATCGATTCGACGGACGACGCCGAGCGCGTCGGGCGGTCGTCGTCCTGATCGGGTGACGGCGCAGCCGGCTGGCGTCGATCGGCGTCATCGCCGGACGCATCGGAACCGTCGGCATTTGAGCCGTTCGAGTTCGCACGTGCCGGCGGAGCCGGTGCGGCGGGCTTCATCAGTCCCGCTTTTTCCAGCAGGCTGAGTGCGAACGGATCGGCTTCTTCCGGCGGCGGTCCATCGCTTTGCGGCGCGTATGCGACTTCGAAATGATGCTTGGCCACCGAAAGCACATCGCCCGGCATCAGCCATTTCGAGTCGCAACGGCTGCCGTTGACCTTGATCCCGTTGCTACTTCCCAGGTCGCGGACGTACCAATAGCCGTTGATCAACTCCAACTGGCAATGATGCGACGAGACGTTGGGGAACCGCAAACAGACATCACAGGCGCTCCGCCGACCGATGAGCAACTTCGTTTTTAGCAGCGGAATCGAGTCGCCTCCACCCCGCGGAATCAATTCACCGAACATAATGCAGGAGCCTTCAAAATGGCCCAAGGATTAAGCGTAAGGCTAACGCCGCCGACCGTGGCGGCCGAAAATGAGCCGCGATGCACGGAGATCGTGTTAGTAAGTCAAAAAATATCGAAAATGAGGACGAGAAAGTTATCAACAGACCGGTCGGCGAAAGCCGGAAATCTTCGAGTCGTCGCCGAACGGCGGAGTCTGAAACACATCGGCCCGTAGAAAGAGCCCTTCGATCGGGCAGGTCTGATTGACGCACCCTTTACTCAAATCTATCGGGTGAACGAGGGATCGTCAATTCGTGACTGCCCAAGTTGACGGAAAAAAGCGAACTTCAGGTAAGCCGTAGTCGATTTCCAGATTGCCGAAACTCTAACGGTCCGGCATTTTCCGAAAACGGGAAACCTTTGGCTACAGAGATTTTCCGTCACTTGCGGTATAATACCACGTGAATCGAAGTCGGCCGAACGATCGCGGAAGACTGGGGCGATCCCCCAGACTTTCGAGGAAAGTCCGGGCTCCACAGGACGCGGCGGTGGGTAATTCCCACCATCTGCAAAGATCGGGACAGTGCAACAGAAAGTAGACCGCCAGTCGGCTTCGGCCGATCGGTAAGGGTGAAACGGTGCGGTAAGAGCGCACCAGCGAACCGGGTGACCGGTTCGGCTAGGCAAACCCCGCCGGGAGCAAGACCAAACAGGGAGCAGGCGTTCGCGCCACGGATCGGTCCGGTCCGTTACCGACTTCCGGGTAGGTCGCTTGAGGCGGCAGGCAACTGCCGTCCCAGATAAATGATCGTTCCCGACAAAACCCGGCTTACAGGCCGGCTTCGATTTTTTGTTGGAGTACAGGCTACAGCCTGCTCCGGAACGTCCACGTGTCGGACTCGAAGAGCAGGCTGAAGCCTGTACTCCAACATTTTAATGCGCGACACTTCCTTAATCATGGACGGTCGCATACCTTGCGTAACATCAGCGGGCCGATCAACTCACCAACGGAAGGAACGCCATGAGAATCGGAGTGGTCAGCGACACGCATGGACAAGTGATGTACGCTCGCCCCGCCATCCGCCTGCTCGAAACGCTGCAGGTCGATCTCGTCATCCACTGCGGCGACGTCGGCGAAGTCCCCATCATCCCGCTGTTCGACCGCTGGCCCACCCATTTTGTTTTCGGCAACGTCGACGACAACCAACAGCGGCTCCGCACCGCTATCGAAGCCGCGGAGCAGACGTGTCACGGAATGTTCGGACACATCGAATGCGAAGGGAAAAAGATCGCCTTTCTGCACAGTCACGACGCGGCATTGTTCCAGGAGACGATCCACTCCGGCGAATGGGATCTCGTCTGTTACGGTCACACGCACGTCGCCGAGCAGCATCGGGTCGGCAAGACCCTGGTGCTTAATCCCGGCGCGATTTATCGCGCCAATCCGCACACCCTGGCGACGGTGGCGTTACCGTCGCTCGAGGCGACCATTCATCCGGTGATATGACGCCGATCAACGATCGGCACGCGGGCCGACATATTCTTCGGCGAAGGCGTCGACGAGATAGATGTCGACGCGGTCGGCCGAATGCAATTGCTGTTCGTTCGCGGTTCCCGATTCGAAATCCGACGCCGCCGTAATGCGGATGCGGTTGGGGTCGACGCCCCGTTTGACGAGAACGTCGTACACCGCCCGGCCCCGTTCGTACGTGAGGGTATACTTGTCGGTGAACCGGCCGTCCGCCGGAAGCGGCAGCCGCGAGGCATGCGCCCGGAGTTCGATCTTGTTCGGTTTTCCGGCGATCACTTCCAGAATGCCCAACAGGTCTTCGGTGGTTTGGGCGTTCATCTCGGCGGCCCCGGCGTCGAAGAACAGCGGAGTCCCGACTTGCGTGGTTTTTCCCTCGCGGGTGCGAAAGACGCGGATATCTTCTCCTTCCACCGACCGCGTTTTGATGCCCCCCTTCTCTTTCTGATCGGTAAACGCCCCGAGCTTGTTCTGCAGCGACTCGAGCAGGCTGTTCATGGGGAAGTTTTCCCCTTCGGGAGAGGCGGGGGCGCTGCGGTAGCCCATGTATAACTGGAGCGCTTCCATCACCGCGCGAAACTTCTTGTCGGCTTTGACTTCGCTCAATGAGACCAGCATGATAAAGAAGGTCAGCAGCAGAGACATCATGTCTCCGTACGTAACCACCCATTCCGGTACTCCGGCGGGAGGATCATCCTGCATCGCGATCCTCGTTTCAGCGGTGCGAAAAAAACCGCACGGTTAACGCTTGATTCGATCATCCACCGATGCGCCTATCGGCCGTTTTGCCGACGAAACTAAAAGAAATGAGGCCGGACGCCGCACGCCGCCGCCGCTTCGCCGCCATGCGCAACCCCTACGACCGTACCGCTTTCGGAATGGTCAAAACTGTCACATGCGACACGTTCGGAGTAACCGTTACAACGCGCATCGAACCGGCGGAATCTGCCGAAAGTGACGTTGGCAGGGGGTATTTCGCCAAGCCGGGGCGGAGGTTCTCTCCGGCCGGTGACGATCATAACAGGTGTCGCGATTCAACCGGGTGTACGACCAATTCCCGCGATAGTGAATGGTCGGATGATGACGCCCGGCATCCTTCGACGCTTCGTCAACCGGCAAGCGACATCGAATGCGTGTGACGCCGATACCGCTATGCGATCCCACAACCGCATCATCCGTGCCGGCGAAATGAGAGACCCTGCAGTTTAAGGAAGCACCAGTGCCGTCATCACGCACCATGCACGATCCACGCGCGCCCCGAGACTCGCGGAATGCGACAGCTCTCAACGAACGACGTCGACCCGACGTCGCCGGTTCTCAAAGCAGCCAAATCGACCGGCGGCACGTCGGATTCGCCCTGGTACTCGTCATCGGCGCAGGATTCGTCTGGGGGTGTTCGCCGGGGTTGAGCACCAGCGACCAGAACGTTCGCGGACAGTCGCCGTCGGGCAACGCCCTGGTCGTACCCGGCAATAAAGTCTGGACGAAAACCAGCGTTCACGTCACCGCGGGGCAGCCGGTCACGCTGACGGCGAGCGGCGAAATTCAACTCGGTCACGACGACGAATGCCTGTGTCATCAAGGCGAGCGGCAGATCGCCCCCATCGGAACATACTTTTTCGGCACCGACGCCGAGCAGAAAAACTTCCCGCTGCCGACGGCCGGCAAAGGGCCCACGCCGGCGTTCTCGCTGATCGGCCGCATCGGCGACGGCAAACCCTTTTACATCGGAAAATCGAAGAGCTTCGTCGCCGAGTCGACCGGCGTGCTCTGGCTGGGCGTCAACGACTATAATCCGAACAAAAACGGCGGCGAGTTCCTGGTCGAATACTCGCAGCCCGAAGCGGTTCAGCCCGTCAAGTACGAGAAAATCGTCCCCTCGATCGTCTCCGGCGGAGCCCCCCTGCCGGGCTGTCAGGTCGTCGTGTTTTACGTCGACGGGCTGCGTCCCGACGTCGTCGAAGAAATGGCGGCGATGGGACATCTGCCGAACATCAAAGAAATGTTCATTGACGGCGGGACGACGATGAACCGCTGCTTCACGGCGTTTCCCTCCGATACGATTACCTCCAACGGCACGATGTGGACCGGTTGCTTTTCCGACCGTCACGGACTGAAGGGACAGGTCTCGTTCAGCCGGGATTCGTTGTCGTCGCATTCGCATCTCGATCCGCTCGGTCCGCAGCGCAGCGGACGGCTCCTGGCGCCGCAAGGACTCGAAAAAGCGTGGCAACAGGCCGAGGGAACGTCGCGCGGCTGGCTCCAGGGTGAAAAGGCCCGCGCGGACTGGATCGCCAGCCAGTCGTCCCAAGTTCCGCCGCTCTACAGTTACCTGCGCGACGACGATCAGGACTGGGGGACCGGCGTACTGCCGATTATGTCCGAAGTTCCCCCCGTGTTGTGGACGCGGAGTCTGACGCGGTATCTGCCGTATCTTCGCTCCGACCAGGCGTGGGAATACATCGACGATGCGAACGCCCACTTCGCGGTCCGTCATCTCGTCGGCGGGTCGCAGCCGGTGAAAGTCATCTGGCTCCCCGAGACTGACAGTTGCAGTCACAAACATTCGCGCGGCCAGTTCGGCATGACTCGCCGCACGATCGCCAAAGCCGATCACTTGATCGGAAAAGTCGTCTCCGCGGTCAAAACTCACGGCCGGTTCGACAAGACTTACTTTCTGCTGGTCAGCGATCACGGGCATCACGGCGGCCGCGACAGTTTTTTGCAGCGGTACGATCTCGCGAACGAATTCTTTTATGAGCCGCGACAAGTGACCAAGAGCGGCAAATGGGTCGGCGGCGGATTGGGACTCTCCGTCCGTCAGCACCGTTTCAACAATCAGCATCCCGAAGATGACGAACGCCAGTTTGTGTTCATCGACGGCGAAGCCGACGGCGTGGCCCGGGTCTTTCTTCCGAAGGGAGCATACGATTCGCAAGACTGGAGCGGTCCGAATGCCCCGGGGAATCTGCTGGCGTATCCGATCAACAAAAAACAGCCGCCGATCAACCTCATCGAACGGCTCACGCAGGCGACCGCGACCGACAGCGCGGGGAACACCGTGCCGGTGGTCGATCTGGTCCTGACGAAATTGAACGAGCACTCGATTCTTATCGCGACGGCGGATCGCGGCTACGCCGTCGTCTCGCGGGAACATGACGCCGAGCGCGGCTGGTTGTACCGCTACGAAGCGGTCACGGACGTCCGTCCGAATGCGCGGGGAGAGATCGAATACCGCGCCGATACGATGGCTCTGACCGATCCGCTGCGCTTGTACGAAACTTTGCAGCCGCGGCTGCTCGAATATCCCCACGACGAACGGACGTGGTTGCGAATGACCGCGAACACCATTTATCCCGACAGCATCGTCGCGCTCACCCGGCATATGCTCTGGCAGGAAAACCTGCGGCACCGCGAAGCGGAATACGCGCCCGATTGCGTCGTCACGGCGCGAGCCGGCTGGTATTTCGACCGCACGAATTCTCCGGGAACAATGCACGGCTACCCGCTCGCCGACGCCATGCGGGCCTCGCTGTTCGTCGCCGGTCCGAACATTCGCAAAGGGGCCCGCATCGAAGAACCATGCCGGCTGGTCGACCTCACGCCGACGCTCTTGGAAATGTCGGGACATGCGAAAGCGGGCCGTCATTTCGACGGCGAGCCGCTGCGTCTGTTCTATCAGAACGCCGAATCACCGGATCTCGAAACAGACCTCGCGTTGCCGCTGGTGCAACGGCGTGCGGGAGACAACCATTCGCTGGCGGTGCATCATCGCGCGATCGAGCCGGTTGTTTCGCGCAGCGTGTATTGGGACGAAATCGAAACCGGAGCCGCGAGCGACATCGCTTACGCACCGACGACACCATATGCACATCTTCCTTACACCATCAACGATGTGAACAGTCCGTGGGACTTGAACAACGTGGCGTACAGCCTGATGTCGATCCCCGACTGGAACCTGTATCGCCTGTTCGACGACGTCATCTCGCCCATTTCGGGAAGGAAGGATTTTCTCGTCGAACACGTGGAAACGCTCGATTTAAACGCCCGCAAGGTCGCCCCCGGCTGGGCCGCCGACGGCCTCAATTCGCTGAACGTCGACAGCATCACGCTCAACGACTACAACATCATGTCGCAGGGGAACCTGACCCGCATCGACCGCTCGATCGATTGGATGCAGGGACGGTCGCTGGCGCTCGACGAAACCATCGCCGGTTCGCTCGACATGCAAGTCAACCCGGTGAGCAAGGGGATCCACAAAGGGATCGACGCCACGCAATACGCCTTCTGGGATCTGTACCGCTTCGGCCAGCGCGTGATCATCAAGGTGGTCGACGAAACGCTGCTCAACGGGATGGAAGACCAGACCGACGCCGCGGTCAACTCGTGGGACCAGCTTCCCGCCGAACGGACGGTTGAGGAATAAATCGCCGGATGTCAACGTCTCGTTGAAACCGGCCGCAAGTTCTCAGGGTAATTCTGGCGGTGACGTGTCGGAGTCGGTCTCGGTACGCAACGGTGGCCCGTTCCGTTGCCGCGGATTGTGATTTCCTCCGCGTTGCCGACGCGACCAGACGACGTCGACAAATCGTCGCAAACACAACACTTTTGAGGACTTAACCATGAGAATCCTTAGTATCGTTGCGGCAATTTCGCTGAGTTTGACGGGCGCATTACAGGCCGGTCCTCTGAATCCCGCCCATATCGGGGCCGACTCGAAGTGGGTGGTTCACGTCAACATCGAAGCCATACGCGCCATTCCTCCGGTGAAGGAAATGCACGAAAAGTTTCTGCAGAAGGACCGCGTGCAAGCGAAAGTCCAAGAAATTTCGACGATGTTGGGAATGAACCCCACGCAAGACATTTTCGGCGTCACCGCGTATTCGACCGGCTACGAAGAGCACAAAGGGGTCGCCCTGGTTTATGTCCGCAAAGCCGATCGTGAAAAACTGGTCGCATTGTTCAAACAGAAACACCCCGATCATAAAACGACGCAGCACGGGGACCGAACCGTTTACTCGTGGACCGAAAAGCATCGCGGTTGCGAAATCGAACTCAGCGGAACGTTCGCTGGCGATGGGATTATCCTCATCGGCTCGGGAACCGACCACGTGCACGCCGCACTCGATGTGATCGATGGCAAACGTCCGGCGACGGCAGCCGATGCCGCTTCGGTCTCCGGCGCTACCTCGAACGACCTCGTTTTTATTAGAGCCATGGATATCCCCGAGGAACTGACCAAAAAGGCCAAGGCCAAAGTGGCCCTCAACATTTCGGGGGGCACGGCTCAATGGCAATTTGCCGATAACCGGCTGAGCGCTCATTACGACGTCATCGCCCGCACGGCAGAGACGGCTCAGGCTCTTAAAGCGGTCGTCGACGGCGTGAAGGCCGGGGGAACACTGCGGTATCAGGATCTCGCCGACGTTCTCAAAGTCGTCAACGCATTGTCAACCGCCGTCGAGAACCAGACGTTGACCGTGGATTTTTCATCCTCGCTCGATGAGATCAAAGCGGGAGTCGAACAGGCGATTAAACACCATAAAGAACAACGCAACAAGAATTGACAACTCGCGTCGCGTGAAAACACGGCCGTCGTCGGCGTCGTGTGGGATTTGCCCCTCCCATGACGCCGATGGAATAGCCGTCTCGATTCCCCATCGTCCGCGTCAGAAGACGATTTCGAGCAGTTGTTCTTCTTCGAGCATTTTCGAGCGAACGATGATCTTGTCTTTCACCAGGCGGTACGCGCCGGGGACCGTCACGTCGAATTGTGCGTATCCTCGTTTGACTTTCGCATATTTGGGCTTCCTCGGTCCGGGAATCATCTGACGGTAGCCGTCGGTTCCGATCACCAGTCCCGAGAGGTCGCGCAGCGGATAATCGTTTTTGATGCGGTCGGGAAGTTTGACGCGGATGAAAATCTTGTAGTCCTCGCCCGGCTCCGGGTCTTCGGGAACGGTCCACGCGGTGAAACTCCCTTTCACGACGGCGTTCTTCCCCGGCTCGCCTCCGCCGACTGCCAGTTCTTCTTCTCCGAAACCCTCGCCGATGCTCGCCTGCACGCGGGCCGAAATGTCGGATGTGATTTCGTTCTCCGTCAGCGTCGAGGTCGACTCCAGCGGCATCACGACCTCGGGAGCCTCGGCCGCCGCTTCGATCTCCGGCAACTCGAATTTCGTATCGAGGATTTCATCGGTCTTGCCGTCGGAGTCGTCCGAGACGGCGACGTTGAGCGAAAACCCCTGGTCTCCGATGATCTGGGGAATCAACCAGATCCCCAACACGACGAGAAGCGACACGTGCGTCAACAGCGATAACACATAACCCAGACCGGCGGCACTTTTGATCCAGAAGCATATCTCCTGGGGCCATGTGCGCGTCGGCTCCGGAGCCGGTTCGATCACGATTCCCGTCTTCGACCGCCGCGGCGATTTCGACTGATTTTTTATTTTTGGCGGATTCGCCGGCGGCGGTTTCGTCGCTGCGATTTTCGCCGTGGGAAGGGAAGTTGAAATACTCACCGCGGAATGAATCTCCGTTTCGTCCATCGGCGGAAAACCGACGACAGTTTCCGGACTCGGTTTGTCGGACTTATTGGTAACGCTCGGCGGTCGATCCATGTTTTCCACGCTAACCGGCGGATCCGTCATTTTCGGAGCAGATGGTCTCGTTATCACGCGAACGTCCCTTACCGCGACGAAGTTGACAGACGCCCCGCGCGGGATACTGCTAATTTCGACGGAAATCGAACCCGCCCTTCCGTCGCCGGCGCGGGAAGCCGGACTTCGGGGCGAATTGTTCCGTCAAAATCCCGGTCTCCCCTTTCATGCTACTCATCCGGCCTCTGCGGGGGAATCCGGAAACGCCAAAAATCCGGCCCCGGCTAGCACATCGAAACGATTCAAAAAGGAATTCAAAAGATTGAAACGCAGAGAACGCAGAGACCTTTAAAAATCGCCTTGATCTCTCCGTGACCTCTGCGTTTCAAATTTTTGTCTTGTTTTTGTCCGCAGATTGGCGCAGATGATTCGCAGATGAAATCCAGAAAATAATGAAGCCATAACAGCTTTTCATTCAACTCATTGGCCTTGAATTATTTGTCTTTTCATCTGCGTCCCTCTGCGAAAATCTGCGGACAACTCCTGATCTCAGCAGCAAACGAGAGGCAAAGTTTCGCGCAAAGGCGCAAAGGGTAAGAGGTCGACTTGGCAATCCATTTTTGTGGTTGACTTTGCGCCTGTTATGTAGAGCCTTGTCAAGCCGGAATCCAGTTTCGCCGTC